>NZ_KV793329.1:0-80432 GCF_001808425.1 Pseudomonas sp. HMSC08G10
ACTTTGGCCAAGACCAAAGTAACCCGCCGTAAAGGCGGAAAGCGTCAGCCGTGCCACCACAAAAAAATGGACACAACCAAAAAAGCCCAAACCTACCCTTTCAACGCCTCGATACTGATCTCCCGCATCCGAAACTTCTGCACCTTCCCCGTCACCGTCATCGGAAACTCCTCCACGAAGCGGAAGTAACGCGGCACCTTGAAGTGCGCGACGCGAGCCTTGGCCCACTCGCGCAGTTCCTCTTCGCTGGCGACATGCCCAGGATGCAAGCGAATCCAAGCCACGATCTCCTCGCCATACTTGCTACACGGAATACCGATCACCTGCACATCGGCTACCGCCGGATGGGTGAAGAAGAACTCCTCCAACTCGCGCGGATAAATGTTTTCGCCGCCACGAATGATCATGTCCTTGCTACGCCCGACGATGCGCACATACCCATGCTCGTCCATTACCGCCAGGTCACCGGTGTGCATCCAGCCCTCGGCGTCGATGCTCTCGGCAGTGGCCTTGGGGTTGTTCCAGTAACCGAGCATCACGCTGTAGCCGCGGGTGCACAGCTCGCCGATCTCCCCTCGGGGCACGGTGGCGCCTTCGGCGTCGATGATCTTGTTCTCCAGCCGAGGCTGGGTGCGGCCCACCGTGGTCACGCGCAGTTCCAGCTCATCGTCCGGGCCGGTCTGCAGCGACACCGGGCTGGTCTCGGTCATGCCATAGGCGATCTGCACCTCGGCCATGTGCATCTCGTCGATCACCCGGCGCATCACCTCGATCGGGCAGGTGGCGCCCGCCATGATGCCGGTGCGCAGGCTGGAGAGGTCGAATTCATCGCGCTGAGGATGATCGAGCTCGGCGATGAACATCGTCGGCACCCCATAGAGCGCGGTGGCATGTTCCTCGGCCACCGCACGCAGGGTGGCCAGCGGGTCGAAGGCGTCGTTGGGGTAGATCAGGGTGCTACCGTGGGTGAGGCAGCCCAGGTTGGCCATGACCATGCCGAAACAGTGATACAGCGGCACCGGCACCACCAGGCGGTCGTGCTCGGTCAGGCCCAGGCTTTCGCCGACCATGTAGCCGTTGTTGAGAATGTTCTGGTGGCTCAGGGTCGCCCCTTTGGGGAAACCGGTGGTGCCAGAGGTGTACTGGATGTTGATCGGATCATTCGGCTGCAACTGCGCCTGGCGCTCGGCCAACGCCTGCGCGCTGACTTCATCGGCGCGGGCCTGCAGGTCATCCCAGGCGAGAAAGCCCGCCGGCGGTTCCTTGGCCAGGCTGATGACCCCGCGCAACTCAGGCAAGCGCTCGCAGTGCAGCTCACCTGGGCGGCTGCCCTGCAGCCCCGGCACCAGGCTCAGCAGCATGGCGTGGTAGTCGGAGGTCTTGAAGGCACCTGCGCAGATCACCCAGCGGCAACCAGCCTGCCCCAGCGCATAGTCCAGTTCGCTGCTGCGATAAGCCGGATTGATGTTGACCAGGATGGCCCCGACTTTGGCACTGGCGAACTGGGTGATGCACCACTGGGCGCAGTTCGGTGCCCAGATGCCCAGACGATCGCCGGCCTGTACACCCAGGGCCATCAATGCACGAGCGTGGCGGTCGACGGACTCGGCCAGCTCACGCCAGGTGTAGCGCAGCCCTTGGTGACGAACGATCAGGGCGTCGCGATCAGGGAAGCGCGCGACGGTGGCGTCGAAGGCATCGCCGATACAGTGAGTGAGCAAGGCCTTGTCCGGGCTGCCCTGGGAGTAGCTTGGCTGAGGCATGGGGGTTCTCTTGTTGTGCTGGCGTTTACCGATCGGCCTCTTCGCGGGTAAACCCGCGAAGAAGCCCACACCGACCTAGCGGACGAACACCTGGGTGGTGGTGATCGCCATGTCCCCGCCAGGCAGCTTGATGTTCTTCACCTTCTTCATCGTCTGCGGGTCGAACACCGCGATGTCGTTGAAGGTCCCGGCCAAGTACAGCTTGCTGCCAGCACGGTCGAACGCTACGCAATAGTAAGTGTGGTCCAAATTCGCAGCCTGGATCAGCTTGCGCTCCTTGATGTCATAGCGGGCCAGGCGATTGAGCACGCCGTACATCTGGTTGGGGTCCTTGGGCGAGCGCAGGCCGGTGAAGTACAGCTCGGTGAGGTCGGCGAACTCCTGGGTATGGGTCTTGCCAGTTTTCAGGTCCACGCTCAGGTAGCCATACAGCAGCGCGGCCTCGTTCGGGTCCTGCTTGGCGTCCTTGAACTTGGCCACGGTGTAGAGCATCGAGAACTCGTGACGGCCAGTCTGGTGCGGCCAGAAGTACAGCACGTCCGGCGCGCTGTAGCCTGGGCGGCTCCAGTTGCGCAGGGGCAAGGCCACCTCGTACTTGCCGGTGTTCACGTCCATCTTGTAGATGTCCGCCCCGGCCACGTACAGGCTGCCGTCGTCGCCGGCGCGCATCAGGTAGACCTGGCGCGGCATGGGGAAGTGGCGAACCGGCTTGGCATTGAGCCCATCAGCGGTGCGGAACACCTCAAGGCGCGGCGGCTTGACCACGTAGTGGTCGTTCAGGCGCTGGGTCGGGTTGACCGTGGCATACACTTCCTTGCCGTCGGGGCTGATGGCGAAGGAAAACATCGAGCGCCCCACCTCCCCTGGCACGTTGGACAGGTTGGCGTGGAAGGTGGTGCCACAGGTGTCCAGGTCGATGCCGTAGATGTCGCCGAAATGGTTGTTCAACACATAGGCGGTGCGCTTGTCCGGCGCCATCATCGCCGTGCCGGGACCGAAGGCATCAGGCATGCGGCAGGTCTTGTAGAGCGTGTCGCTGGCCACGTCCACCACGTGCAGGTTGTTCGGGTAGTTGGTGGCGATCAGGTACTCGTGGCCGGCCTTGAGGGCGGGCCCGGTGTCAGCGGCCTGGGCCGTCCAGGCGCCGGCACAGACGGCGGCGGTGAGCGCGAGCTGTGCGCAGAATCCAGGTTTCATGCGGTTTCCCCTTGTTGTTCTTGTCTGGCCGGTCACTTGTCTTTCGGGAATACGGTGCCCAGGTTGCGCCAGTCTTCCATCGAGTTGGTGGCCTGGGCGTTCCAGTCCTGGTAGGTGCTCATCATGTCCGGCACCTGGGCAGGCCACCAGCACGGGTCGGAGCAGCCATACAGGTCCGCCTCCATCGGCTGGCAGAGGGAGCTGACGCCGCCAAAGGCGTCCACTTCCCAGCCCGGGTCGGTGGTGGCGGTGCAGCCTGCCACCGCGCTCATGGCCACGACCTCTTCCACACGGTCTTCGGCGGCGGCCTGCTCAAGGATGCGGGCCTTGTTGTTCAGGGGCTTCAAGTGCTTCATGTCAGTGCGCCTTCCGCGGAGTGATGTAGCGATCGATGAAGGCCGGATTGGCGGCCATGATGCGGCTGTAGACCTCGATGCCGAAGTCCACCCAGTCGCGCATCAGTTCGCAGTAGTGATAGGTCGGGTGGGTGGGGTCGCCATAGCGCGCATAGCTTTCGTGGTAGCAGCCACCGGAGCACAGGTTGCGGATACGGCAGCTGTCGCAACCGGTGCCGCTGCGGTCCAGGCGCTGGGACAGAAAATCATTGAGCTGCGCCTGCTTCACGCCTTGGTGCACATTGCCGAAGGTGGGCAGGCTGGAGCCGGTGAAGCGATGGCAGAGGTTGAGCTCGCCTTCATGATCCACGGCCAGCATCTTCAAGCCGGCGCCACACGGCAGGGCCTTCTTGTGGCCCTCGTGGATATCGGTGATCAGCTGATGCAGGTTGGAAAAACCGATATTGCGATGCTCCAGTGCCGCCTCCAGGTAGCGCTGCCCGAGGGCTTTCATGTTCGCGAAGACCTGCACCAGCTCCTCGCCGGTCAGGTTGAAGCTGGCCATGTCGCCGGAGGTGACCGGGGCAAAACCCACTTCGGCGAACCCCAGCTCATTGAACAGGTGGTTCCAGATGGTCTCCACATCGGTGATGCCACGGGTCAGGGTCACCCGCGCACCCACCGGCCGGCTGTGGTAGCGCGACAGCAGCATGTCGACCTTGCGCCGCACCACGTCATAGGTGCCCTGCCCGCCCACGGTGATGCGGTTGCGGTCGTGCACGGTCTTGGGTCCGTCGATGCTCACCGAGAGGCCAAAACGATGGGCGTTGAGCCAGTCGACGATCTCTTCGGTCAGCAGCGTGGCGTTGGTGGTCATGATGAACTCGACCTGCTTGCCCGCCTCGGCGAAACGCCGCTCGCAGTAGGCGACCATGTGCTCGATCAGCGGCCGGTTGGACAGCGGCTCGCCGCCGAAGAACACCACGCTGTAGCGCTGCTCGTCGGGCGATTCCTTGAGCAGCATCTCCACCGAGGCCTCGGCGGTGGCGGCGCTCATCTTCTTGCCGGCCGAGGGTTTGTCCAGGTCTTCTTTGTAGCAGTAGGTGCAGCTGAGGTTGCAGCCGGTATTGACGTTGAGCACCACAGTGTTGAGCGCCGTGCGCTCGACCTTGCGCAGGGCGATCTCCGGCGTCAGTGGCGAGCCGTCGCTGACCAGCTCCAAGGCGATCAGCTCGCGCAGCGTGTCTTCGACGTCCTGGCCGGCGAAGCGCTGGCCCAGGCGCTGTACCAGCTCCTCGGCCGAGCAGCCCTGTTGGCGCAGGGTGTCGATGATGTCGCCGGTCACCGCGTCGGCGGCGAACAGCGAACTGCTGGGGATATGAAAGAGCATGCGGTCGGCATCCACCCGCACCTCGTGCAGGTTGCGTTCGACCAGGTTCAATAGTGCGCCCATGGCGACCTCTCGATGATTCTTCAGCCCGTTCTTGGATGGCACGCGCGACAACCGCCCGTCATGGCAACGGTGGGTTGTTCCAGCGCTGCACGGTGACGATCATGTGGCCTTCGCCCTTCTGGCCGCCGTCTTCGAGTTCGGCGATGACCTTCAGGTTGCCGGCGTTGTTGGTCATCATCTTGCGCTCGGGGTTGGGGCCGGCACCGGCCGGCATGAAGATGCCGTCAGGTTGCATCTGGCCTGCGAACTTCACGTCCTCATCCTCCACGGCGCGCTCGTTGTATGGCTCGACCTTCCACTTGGCCGGCAGGTAGCCGATACGCAGTGGCTGGCCACTGGCGTCCTTGCCCCAGGCCTCGGCCTCGAAGCGGCCTTGGACCTTTGGCGTGGAGCCGCCGTTCTCACCGATACGGGCGATGGAGAAGGCCGGGACCACCTTGACCTCCTCGACCTTGTCGTACACCGCCAGATTCACGCCCTTGAGCGCGCCGATGGCCACCTCGCGCTGACCCGGCGCGGCATCGGCCGCAGCCCGTGCCTTGACCCGCACCTGCGTCGGCGTGGACTCCAGCACCTCGGTCACCTCGACCCCGGCGCCCAATACCGGCTTGCCGGCCAGGCCGCTGCCGACCAGGGTGATCTCGCTTTCGCTGCCCGCCTTGATGAACGCCGGCTGCACCGCCAGCAGGCGTGCCTTGCCCTCCTTCACCGCGCTGAAGTCCAGGCCACGCTCGTCGTGCTCGGCCTCGAACATGCGGCCTTTCATCTCGCCATCGAGTGCGGCGAACACCTGACGCAAGTTGCTGTCGCCGACCTTCACAGTGCCGCGCCACTCGTAGCCGTTGTAGAGAATCGCCGAGCCGCTACCGTTGAACGGCGTACCGTCGGCGTAGGTGCCCTTGACCTCGACCTTGAAGGTGTCGTCCTTGTCGGCAGTCACGCTCATCACACCGCGCACATCGCCCTTGGCCAGCATGTGCCCGCTGAAGGCCCACTGGCCCGGCAAGGCATCGGCCTTGGGCCGGGTCTTGAGCCATTGGGTCCAGGCCGGGTTGTCGAGGGGGTAACGCTTGGCCAGGTCCGGGACCATCTGCTTGAGCGCGATGTCCAGCCAGTCGCGGTCGCGGGCCTGGGCTTGGTATTCGAGGGATGGCCATTGGCCGAGGTGGAAGTTGACCAGGTGTTCCCACTCCTGGGCCGGGCGACGCTGCAAGGCGACGCGGGCACCGGAGTGGCAACGGCCGCACATCTGGCTGGTCTGGTCGTCGAAATGCTCGACGGTATTGAGCCGGCGCTCCATGGCGTAACGCACGCCTTCGGTCTCGCTGGGTGCCAGACCTTGCTTGTCCGCCAGGTACTTGACCAATGTGCGACGGTCATCGTCGCTGATCTGCAGCCCATGCATCACCTGCATGCGCGCAATGCTCATCAGCCAGCCTTCGGGGGTCTTGCGCTGGTGACTGATGCGGCTGTAACTGTCGTTACCTTCGGGGATGTGGCACCCCATGCACTTCGATTGCAACAGGCTCGGGCCCTGCTCGGCCGCCATGGCCTGGGTGCTCAGCAGTGCGGCGGCGACCAGCGCCAGTTTGCCCGCATGCCGCCGGAGTCGAGTCGTCTTCAAGGTCAGACCTCCACGGTGTTGTTCTTATCGTTATCGCACGCTCTGATACCGCTGGTGCATGTGACGAGGGCTGATACAGAAAGTGTGCCAGCCTCCACAAAAGCCTTTGTTTTCAATACGTTGATTGATTTTTTCCTTGGGTTTCATATAGCCACCGGCGAACCGGAACGTCCCATTTCGCGACAGGCTGTTTCAGTGTGAGACACAGCTCTGGCGTCGGGCGCTTCGCGGGGCCAAACCCGCGAAGCGCCCGACCCGTTCCCACTGTTTCAGCACCGTCTCACCCCGTCTCAATGTGCAACAGCATAGCCCTTGGCAGTGGACCTCCACCCATTACCAAACCCCTGTCATTCAAGGCCATTGCCGCACCCGCCCGGCCTTGGCACGGCCATTGCGCAGGTGCCTCCACACTCCCATGACAAGAGGCACCGAACCATGCATTGCGAACTGCCCCTCCTCCCTGCCACCCGTGCGTTTCTCGAGCGCAAGCTGAAAATGCGCATCGGCGCCGATTGGCAGGACGCCGCCAGCGGACGGACCATGAGTTTTCGCAACCCGGCCACTGGCGAGGTACTGGGGGATGTGCCCTCAGCCGACCCGCAGGATGTGGACCGCGCAGTCAAAGCCGCGCGCCAGGCCTTCGACGACTCGCCCTGGAGCCGCCTGCGCCCGCGGGAGCGGCAGAACCTGCTGTGGCGCCTGGCCGACCTGATGGAGCGCGACGCCCAGGTATTGGCCGAGCTCGAGTGCCTGAACAACGGCAAGAGCGCTGCCGTGGCCCAGGTGATGGACGTGCAGCTGGCCATCGATTTTTTGCGCTACATGGCCGGTTGGGCGACCAAGATCGAAGGCAGCACGGTCGAGCCGTCCCTGCCTTTGATGCCGAACGAGCAGTTCCACGGTTTCATCCGCCGCGAGGCGGTGGGCGTGGTCGGCGCCATCGTGGCCTGGAACTTCCCGCTGCTGCTGGCCTGCTGGAAACTCGGCCCGGCCTTGGCGACCGGTTGCACCTTGGTGCTCAAGCCCGCCGACGAAACCCCACTGACCGCGCTCAAGCTTGCCGAACTGGTGGAGGAAGCCGGCTATCCGGCCGGGGTCTTCAACGTGGTCACCGGCACCGGCCTTAACGCTGGCGCCGCCCTCAGCAGCCATCCTGGGGTGGACAAACTGACCTTTACCGGCTCCACCGAAGTCGGCAAACAGATCGGCAAGGCGGCCATGGACAACATGACCCGGGTTACCCTGGAGCTGGGCGGCAAATCGCCGACCATCGTCATGCCCGACGCCAACCTGCAGGAGGCCGCTGCCGGCGCCGCCACGGCGATCTTCTTCAACCAGGGCCAGGTGTGCTGCGCCGGCTCGCGTCTGTATGTGCACCGCAAGCATTTCGACAATGTGGTCGCCGACATCGCCGGCATTGCCAATGGCATGAAGCTGGGCAATGGCCTGGACCCGTCGGTGCAGATGGGCCCGCTGATTTCGGCCAAGCAACAGGATCGGGTTACCGGCTACATCGAACTCGGCCGTGAGCTGGGCGCCACCATTGCCTGCGGCGGCGAGGGCTTCGGGCCAGGCTACTTCGTCAAGCCGACGGTGATCGTCGATGTCGACCAACGCCATCGCCTGGTGCAGGAGGAGATCTTCGGGCCCGTGCTGGTGGCCATGCCCTTCGACGACATCGACGAAGTGGTGCGCCTGGCCAACGACAACCCCTACGGGCTGGGCGCGAGCATCTGGTCCAACGACCTGGGCGCGGTGCACCGGATGATTCCGCGCATCAAGTCCGGCTCGGTGTGGGTCAACTGCCACAGCGCCCTGGACCCATCCCTGCCCTTCGGCGGCTACAAGCTCTCTGGAGTCGGTCGCGAGATGGGGGCCAATGCCATCGAGCACTACACCGAGCTCAAGTCGGTGCTGATCAAGCTCTGACGCGCACGCCGTTGCGGTCTGTTCGCGGGTAAACCCGCTCCCACGGGGTTTGTGTGAACCCCGCGAACAGGCCGGAGCAGGTAACACACACAACAAAAACAAACATGGAGCACACCATGAGGCACACACTCGCCTGCACGTTGGCCCTGCTGGCCGCCGCCCCTCTGACCCAGGCCCACGAACTCTACAACCAGGACGGCACCGTCCTGAACGCCGACCTCGAGGCGCTGTTCGGTATCTTCCACAGTGATGAAAGCTTCAACCAGGCCGGCAACCGCCAGCCGGGCAGCAGCGCCTGGCGCGAGGGCTACGTCAAGTATGGGCTCAGCGGTAGCCAGGCGCTGGCCGGCACCGGCACGCTGTATGGCGCCTTCAGCCTGCTCAGTTCCGCGACCTGGGGCGATGGCGATGCTGCCGGGTTGTCCTTGGGCGATGAGCGCCGCACCGCCGTCGAGGACGCTTACCTGGGCTGGCGCTCGGGTACCCTGTTCCCGGCCTTGGGCGAAGATGGTATCGATGTCTCCGGCGGACGCCAGGTAGTGACGTTGGGCGATGGTTTCCTGATCCAGGGCGACCCGGTCAATCTCGGCAACGTCGATCTGGGCGCCAACTTCGACCGAGGTGGCGCGTATTACCTGGCCGCACGCAAGGCCTTCGACCGTACCGCCGTGCTGCGCCTGGGTGGCAGCCAGGGCTGGCGAGGCGATCTGATGTGGCTCAAGTCCGACAACCACTACCAGGCGGACACCTCCCTGGCCGTGACCAACCTGGAGCATGTCGCCGACGCAGGTACCCTTGGCGTGAGCTGGATCCGCGGGCTGGACGTCGACCGTCGCTATGCCCAGATCATGGGCCTGGAGCACCGCGACGGCATGGACACCTACAGCCTGCGCGGGCGCGGCAGCCTAGGTGTGAAAGACTTGGAACTGGCGGCGGAATACGTCACCCAGGACCGTACCGGTGAGCGCGAGGACGCCTGGTACCTGGAAGGCAACTGGACCTTCTCCGACGTGCCCTGGTCGCCGACGGCCACCTACCGCTACAGCCGCTTCTCCGAGGACTTCGACCCGCTGTTCTATGGCGCCAGCCGCGGCTATGGCACCTGGTTCCAGGGCGAGGTGGCGGCCAACTATGCCGGGCCATTCAACAGCAACACCCAGGTGCATCACGTGGGGTTCAAGGCCAAGCCACGGGAAAGCCTGACCCTGGGCGCACTGTATTTCGACTTCGATACCCTCGATACCGACCAGGGCAATCTGGGCGGGCGTGAACTGGACCTGTATGTGGAATGGATGGTCAATGACCATCTCTTGATCAGCCCTCTGGTGGGGTTCTACAAACCTGAGCGCAGCGCCAGTGACGGCGGCGTACAGTTGGGTGGGCGGGATACCGGAACCTACCTGCAACTGCTGGTCGGGACCTTCTTCTAGCAACGCGCAGCTGCTGAGCGGCCCATCGCAGCTTCGCCTGCGATGGGCCTCAACGCTCTCACCGATACCCTTGCTCGGCCAACCACCGCCGCACCATCCCCTGCTGCTCCACAGCCATCCCGGCCAGTACCGACTGCAACGCCTCGCCCGCCTGCACGGCCCGCACCACCGGTGCCAGTTCGACCCCCTGCAGGTGCCAGATCCCCAATGGCTGGTCCCGAGTCACGACCACCTCGGCCTCCTCCACCAGGCCGTCGCGCAGCACCGGTCGGCGCGCCACCTGCACAGCCTGCCAGTGCGGCTCGGCGTGCATCGGCTGAGCGTCCGGCCACGCGCGGCGCCGGGCCCAGAACGTGTGCTCGGCACGGCCCTGCTCCTGGGCGTAGAAGTCCCGTCCGATGCGGGCAAAGCGCAAGAACAGTTGCTCGACCCGCGCTTGGTGGAACTGCCGCGCCAAGACGGCGCGCTCGGGCCGGCGCAACAAGGTATTGATCACCACCGGTGCCTGCAGCGCTGACGATAGCGACTGGAAGATGCCATTGCCCGACAGCGGGTCCACGGCCATGGCCGCATCGCCCACCCGGATCCAATCATTGCCCACACACTCGCCTGCCAGGATCGCTGTGCTGCTGCGGGCATGCACCTGGCAAGGCAGCAACGCCTGCTCGTCGAATAGCTGTGCCACCAGCGTCGACTGCCGACGCCGCGCGGCACAGTACGCTGGCAGCGCGGCCTTGCCCGGCAGGCTTGCCGCACCGGCATCGAGCGTGATCTGCCAGTAGCACTGCCCATCAGCCAGGCGTGCCATCCAGGCCCAGCCGTCGTCCAGGCTCTGCACCGCCGATGCCGGTTCCCCGGGCGCACCCTGCCAGCGGTTGAGCAGGCTGACGGTTTCCGGACCGCGTGATCGGTCAGCCGCCAGCGGTGCCTGGCGGCCACGGCCTTCCACCAGAAAATCGGCCCGCAAAACCTGGCCATTTTCCAGCCGTACCTGGTGCCCGTCCTCGTGCAGGAGCTCGCGCACCCGGCCTTCGATCACGGTCACGCCTGCCCGCAGCAGATCGCCACGCAAGGCACGGTCGAACGCTGGGCGGTCGAGCAAGTATTCCTGATTCAGTCGCAGATGCTCGCCATTCCAGAGCACTTGGCGCTTCGCCAGGCTCACCGCCTCGCCCAGCGCCCTGCCCAGACCGGCATGGCGCAGCCCCTCCAGCACCCGCTCGGAGATCCCCTCGACCGCGGCGAAACGACGCCAGTCCGAGACGACCGTGACGGCGTAGCCGAGGCGCCGCAGGCCCAGGGCCGTGGCCGCGCCCGCAGGGCCTGCGCCCAGTACGAGGATGCGCGGGTCAGCCATTGTAGGCGCCTCTGCGCTCAGGGCCGGTGAAAGCGGCAGCGTCGCGCAGGTGCGCCAGCAACCGCGGATGATCCATGTCCGGGTGTTGCTCCAGCAGGCGCGCTATCCGCCCGCTCAAGGCCGCGCAGGCCAGGCTCGCACCGGCCATGCCCTGCCCGCCGACATAACCGCCAAGGTCGGCCTGGCCGCTGCCCAGCCAGGACCACTGCCCTGGCGCACAGCGCGCATCGCCGGTGATCCGCAGCACGCCAGGATAGCTGGCCGGATACACCGGTCCACCCCGGGCGGGGCTTGAGGCGCACAGCAGCACGCCTGCCGCCTGTGCCTCTGCGCAGGCCTGGCGCAGCACAGGTCGGTCCTGATGCAGGCCGAGGCTCAGGTTGACCAGGGTCGCGCCCTCTTCCACCAGCCAGAGCAATGCCCCGGCGACCTGCAGGGCGCTGGTGCTCCACTGTCGATCGAAGACCTGGGCCATCAGCGTCGGCAACTGGCCTGCCTCCGATTGCAAGCGGGCCAACACCGCACTGCCATGTCCCAGGTGGTCGGGCACCGGCTCCCCTTCGCACAGCACACCTTCTTCGAGCCGAAAGCGCCGTGCCGCCACCAACGTCGCGGCCTGCTCGGGCGAGCAGCCGCTGTCGATCACGCCAATGCGCAGTTCAGTGGCCATGGCCGGCAACCTCCTGGGGCCTGACCTTGAGTTGGCCATCCTGCACCTGCAGGTGCAGGTCGGCATCGGCGAGGGTCGAGGCACGGTGGCTGATGAGGATGCGAGTGCGGCCGGCGAACAGCTGGTCGATGGCCGCGATGACTTCACGTTCGGTGGCTTCGTCCACCGCCGAGGTGGCCTCGTCGAGCACCAGGATCGCAGGGTCCTGTAGCAGCGCGCGGGCAATGGCGATGCGTTGCTTCTGCCCGCCGGACAACTGTTGGCCACGCTCGCCGAGCAGGCCATCCAGGCCCAGCGGCAAGCTTTGCACCAGGCTCTGGAGCTGGGTCAGACGCACCACGCGCTCAAGATCGGCCAGACTGGCCTCGGGCGTGCTGTAGGCCAGGTTCTGCGCCAAGGTGCCACGAAACAGCACGATGTCCTGGCTGACCACGGCGATACGTCGGCGCAGCGCCTGCAGGTCCAGCTCGCGCAGGTCCGTGCCGTCCAACAGGATGCGCCCGGCATCGGGGTCGTAAAAGCGTTGCAGCAGGTCGATCAGGGTCGATTTGCCCACGCCCGAGGCGCCGCTGATGGCAACCTTCAGCCCGCCCGGTATACACAGGTTCACCTCCTGCAGCACCGCACCCTGGCGTCCTTCGTGGGCGAAAGCCACCTGCTCCAGACGCAGCTCACCCGGGCCATCGGGCATGGGCTTGGGCGTCTGGGCCGCGTGCACCGCCAGCGGTTCCTGCTTGAGTTCCATCACCCTGCCCAGGCTCACCGCCATGCGCTGCACCGCCACGTACAGGCCCAGCAGGCTCTGCACCGGCCCCACCGCCATCCCCAGGTAGGTGGAAAAGGCGATCAGGGCGCCCAACTGCCAAGTGCCCTGGATCACCCACCAGCCGCCGACCAGAAACGCACAGGCGCGGCACAGGGAGGTCAGCGTCCCGGGCACCGCCTGGGTGAAGAACTCGGTGACCTGGACTTTGAGCAACTGGCCCATGTAGCCCTGGCCGAGCTGCTCCAGGCGCCTGGCCTCGCGGGCTTGCTGGCCCGCCGCCTGGATGAACTTCATGGCCGGCAAGGTTTCGACCAGAAACGACGACACATCCGTCGAACGCTCGCGCAGGCTGCGCACCTCGCGCTCGACCTTGCGCCGCATCCAGCGCAACCACAGCACTTCGATGGGAATCAACAACGCCAGCAACAGCGACAGTTGCCAGGAGAGCATCAGCATCAATGCCAACGCGCCGAGCAAGCCGATCACACTGGACACCGCCGAGAACAGCGAGTCCACGGCAAAGCGTTGGATCTCGGCGACATCGCCGTCGAGCCGGGAGAGGATATCGCCGGTACGCCGACGCCCGTAGAACGTCGGCGAGAGCTGCTGCAAATGCCGATAGAGGTCATCGCGCAGGGCAAACAGGATGCGCCCCGACAAGCGCGTGTGCAGGTAGCGGTTGATGCCCGCCAGCAGCGTGCCGAGCACGCCGGCCAGGATCATCACCGCAGCCATGTGCCAGAGGGTCGTGTAATCGCGCGCCAACAGACCCTCGTCGATCAGGGTCTTGACCAGCCAAGGCTGGGCCAGGGCCAACAGCGATGCGCACAACGACAACCCCAGCAGCATGGCGATGGCCCGCCGGTGCGGGCGCACGAAGCTGTACAACCAGGCCAGGGCCTGGCGCATCAGTTGCGGGTCGCTGGTTTCCACCAGCCGTGCGAACAGGCCGCCCATGTCAACTGCGCAGTTGCTTGAGCTTGCGGTACAGCGTGGCCCGGCTGATGCCCAGGGCTTCGGCGGCGGCCGAGACATTGCCCTGGTGCCGGGTCAGGGCCCCACGGATCAGTTCCAGTTCGTTTTCGCGCAAGCTGCCGGAGGGTGCCGCGCCGCTGGCCAGCTCGTCCAGCAGGCAGTCGGTGAGGTGCTCAAGGCTCAGCACCTGCTCACCTTCTTCGCGCATGGCCAGGGCGGTACGCAGCACCATTTCCAGCTGGCGGATGTTGCCCGGCCAGTCGAAGCCCTCGAGCAGCTCGGCCAAGGCCGGGTCGAGGGTCACGCCCTTGGCGCCGAACTTGTCCAGCAGGCCTTCGACGATGCTCGCCAGATCGTCCCGCTCGCGCAGCGCCGGCAGGCGCAGGGAGACGCCGTTGACCCGGTAGTACAGGTCCTCGCGAAAATGCTGTTCGGCCACCAGGCGTTTGAGGTCGCGGTGGGTGGCGCAAATCAACGCCACGTCGATCTCCTGCTCTTCGCCAGCCCCCAAGGGCGCCACGCGGCGTTCCTGCAACACCCGCAGCAGACGGGCCTGCAGGGCCAGGGGCATGTCGCCGATTTCGTCGAGGAACAAGGTGCCGCCGTGGGCCTGCATCAGGCGTCCGACCATGCCGCCCCGGCGCGAGCCGGTGAAGGCGCCCTCCCGGTAACCGAACAGTTCGGACTCGATCAGGCCTTCAGGGATCGCCGCGCAGTTGACGGCAACGAAGGGTTTGTCCGCGCGCGGGCTGGCCTGGTGCAAGGCACGGGCGGCCACTTCCTTGCCAGTGCCCGTCTCGCCCAGCAGCAGCACGGGCAGGCCATTGACCAGGCCCTGACGCGCCATGCGCAGGCCCCGGGCCAGACGCGCATCGCCACCGGCCAGGGCTTGCAGGGCTGGGGATTGGTTCGAGGCAGACGCCCTGCCGGGCGCTACGCTGACGCTGAGGTTGCCGTGACGCGGCAGTTGCAAGGCGCGGAAGAAGAACTCGCCCTTGGCGGTCTGCACACTACTCACACCGCCCTGCCACAAGCGGGCGATGAACGCCGGTGAGCGCTCGCCGAGCAGGTCGCTGCTGCGCCGACCGATCAGCGCCTGACGTGAGACCTGCAACAGTTGGCAGGCGTTGTCGTTGGCCGCCAGCACTTCGCCGTCCAGGCTCAGGGCCAACAGCCCCTGCCAGGCGCTGGTGAGGTATTGCGGGCGGCTGTGGAATGCCAGCACCAGATGCTCGGGGTGGCACAGGCCAAACAGCCGGCTTTCGATGTTGCCGGCGGCGAGCATGAGCGTGGAGAGGTTGTCCTGGGGTTGCGTCATCACCCCTTCGCGGGTGATGTCCAGCACGCCGATCACATCGCCACGCGGGTCACGCAACGGGACCGAGGTGCACGAGAACGGGCTGAGCCGGTCCAGGTAGTGTTCGCCGCAGTTGATCAGGGTCGGTCGTCCTTCGACTACCGCCGTGCCGATGGCATTGGTGCCGCGTAGCGCCTCGCTCCAGCAACTGCCCGGGTGCAGATCGCGCAGGCCTTCGCGGCCGAGCACATGGGTCTGCCCCTCGATGGCCAGGACGTTGGCCTGGGCGTCACCGAGGATGACGATGCCGCTCTTGCCCTGGCGCTTGACCAAGTAATCGAGCTCCGGGGCGACCGCGTCGATCAGCAGGCGGTTGTGTTCGAGCAACGAGCGCAGGTCGAGCCCCTGCCGGGTGCCCAGGCCCACCTGTTCGTCCTGCAGGCAGTCCAGGCCATGGCCGAGACTGCGGCGCCAGGAAGCATCGATCTCCTCGCGCAGCATCCCGGAGGGCAGTTCGCCCTCGTGGGCCAGCTTGAGCCGGGCCTGGCGGGATTCCTGCAAAGGGTCGGAGGCGTTTGTTATTGGGTATTGTCGCGCCATCGTTTACTCCAGCTGTGCCCCCACAGGGGAAGGGCTCCGGGACTTGTTGCAGTGTGCGTCAGAATACCCAGGCCGTCATCCGGTTGAGGTGGAGGTTGGCATAAAGCTTACGTTTACGTAAAGGCACTGACTCCCCGTTCACACCCTTATCGCGGATAAACCCGCCCACACAGGGATCAAACCCGCCCGGGCTCGGGTTGACCCCGCGAAAATGACGCCCCACCAGGCGCGCCCCAATTCCCCAATGCTGGGGGACTCAGCCCACTACCGCGAGCCGTCAATGCCCCTTGTGAAACCATCAGGGGCCCCGTTCTGCAAGGTCTGCAGCGCAATATCAAAAAACTGGCACGGCTGTTGCCGATCCCTGTGCAGACGCCCCAACCCATGGGCCCGTTTGCAGGAGGGTTTGACTCATGCACCGACCGCCACCCCACCCGCTGGCAGTGGCGATCTTCGCCAGCATGCTCCAGCTTCCGGCCCAGGCTGCACTCAATGCAGTCGACCAGGGCACCTACACACCGGAGAACGGCGGCTTCGCCGCGTGGTACCAGGACACCCACGGCCGGGTATTGGACCTGTGCCTGACCAAGGCGGTCAGCTCACGGGTGCCTGGTGCTCCAGGCGCGCCGTCGTACATGTGCACGCTGCTGCCGACCCCGGGCGTGTTCGACGATACCCAGCCGATCGTTTTCCCCACCAACTTCCCCGACGAGGCATTCTGGTTTACCGCCGATGCCGCGATCGTCGACGCCGCTCGCGGCATCGACCTGGGCTATGTCTCGGCGGTCGAGGCAGCCTTTAGCGCCGAGGAGCCCAAAGAAGGCGACCAGGTGAGTTTCGCCCGGGTGCGCATCCGCGTCGATGTCCCCACTGCGGGGACCTACATCATCACCCACCCCTACGGCGTCGAGGTGTTCGACGTGGCCACCCCGGGCCGTCGGGCCATCAACATGACCCGCGACATCGGCATCGGCTCGCCAGGCAACTTCACCGGTGCGCTCAAGGGTGACATCGGCCCGTTCCTGCGCAGCGTCAACGGCCCGTACACCGAGACCAATCCCAGCACCGGGGCCAGCGAGCAGTTCATCGGCGACCCGAACCTGAACGAAGCCGTGACCGGCAGCCCGTTCAATACCAACTTCGTACGCATCGAGGGCCCTAACGGCATCGACCTGCGTACCGAGCTGTTCGCCGTGTCCGGCAAACTGTCCACGGTCAACCTGCCGACCCCGTTGCTGCCTCAACGCAGCACCTACTCACGTCACACCGAAAATGGGGACTTGCGCGCCCAGCAGGATGTGTTCGCCTTGGCGCCGCCGCCACCGGCCACGGTCAGCTTGACCAGCCAGTCCCCCAACCTGCCGCTGACCGAAGCCAACAAGACCGGCACCTGGTACGGCCAGTCCACGCTCGACCCAACGCTGCCGGCCACCCTGACCCTCAGCGCTGACAACAGCCTGGCCATTCCCACCAGCACCGCCACCACCGCCAATCTGCCGCTGACCGACCTGGTGACCATCACCCGCGCCGAATACAGCTTGTCCAGCGGTCAGCTGACCCTGGTCGCCAGCAGCAGCGACGAGACCTCCCCACCGCCCATGGTCGCGCGCACCGGCAATGGCGCGCTGATCGGCAGCCTCTCCGGCGACGGTGCGGTGAAGACATTGAGCACAGGGCTTTCGCCTATTCCGCCCGCGAAGGTGCACGTCACCAGCGACAACGGCGGTAGCGACAGCGAAGACGTGGTGCTGGTGCCATGAACAGACAAAGGCTTCGCCTTCAAGGAGGCAGCATGAACACTTGGCCACGCCGGGCGCTTTACGCCGCCGGGCTCTCCCTCTCTCTCAGCGGCGCGGTATCGGCTGCGCTCACCGAGGTCGATCCAGGCCCCTACACCCTGTCAACCGGCGGTTATCCGATGTGGTACAAGGACGCCAGCGAACTGTCGCTGGAGCTGTGTCAGTCGCGCGCCACCAGCTCACGGGCACCTGGCGCACCCGGAGCACCTGCGTACATGTGCACCTTGCTGCCAGAGCCGGGCGTGTATGACGACACACTGCCGCTGGTATTCCCAGATAACTGGCCGCCTGAGATGTTCTGGTTCCTAGCCGAAACGTCGATTCCTGCCGTGGGCAACAGCGGCTATGAACTGGAAGTGTATGTCGCCGGCATCGAAGCGGCGTTCGCCTCCGAGAGCCCGGTGGACGGCGACCAGCAGAGTTTCGCCCGAATCCGCATCCGCGCCTCGGTACCGACCGCCGGCACCTACCGCATCACCCACCCCTATGGCGTCGAAACCGTGGTGGTCAACACCCCCGGCCGGCGCGCGATCAACATCACCCGCGACATCGGCATTGGCGCGCCGGGCGACTTCAGCGGTGCGCTCCAAGGCGACATCGGGCCGTTCCTGCGCAGCGCTACGGGCTTCTATACCGAGCTCAACCCGGACACCGGTGCCACCGATACCTTCATCGGCGACCCCAATATCACCGAGGCAGTGACCGGCAGCCCGTTCAATACCAACTTCGTGGCCATCGACGGCCCGGCCGGACACATCCAGACCGACGTGTTCACGCTCTCGGGCAAGGTCCTCGACCCGCGCGCGCAGACACCCGTGAACCTGGAGCGTGCCACCTATCAACGTAACGGCAACGGTACCCGCGTCGAGGTCTTCGCCAAGGCGCCGAGCGATGCCAGCCTGTGCATGCGCTATGGCCTGGCACTGGTCGGCAACCCGGGTACGCCCTGTGAATTCAACTTGTTGTCCGACAACAACGGGCTGTTCTTCAGCCAGCAGTTGAACCAAGCCGCACCGCCACCTGTGGTGGTGGTCACCGCCAGCAGCACCACAGGTGGCACTCGGCCAACAGCGTTGTCCAGCAAGCTCAGCGACGTGGTGAAGATTCGCACCGCGCATTTCGACTGGGCCAGCAAACGCCTGGTGATCGAGGCCAGCTCCAGTGACGAAGTGCAGATACCGGACCTGGTGGCCCAGGGCTATGGTCGCCTGTCCAAGTCCGGCACGCTGCAGACCCTGACCGTCACCGACCTGACCCAGCCACCTGCCACCGTCACGGTCAAGTCCGCCCGCGGCGGCAGTGACGTCGAGCCGGTAACGGTGGTGGGCAACGCACCGGTCGTCGCCGAGAACCAGCCGCCGCTGGCTCAGGCCGATGTCGGTGGGACCAGTGTCGGCGTACCGCTGACCCTCAACTTGCTGACCAACGACACGGACCCCGACGGCGACATGCCGTTGACCATCACCGATCTCACCCAACCGGGTACAGGCCTGGGCTCGGTGGTCCTCAACGGCACCACGTCGGTGACCTATACCCCGCCTGTCGGTGCCACCACGGCCTTCCCGGCGATCTTCAGCTATCGCGCCCAGGACGCCAAAGGGCTGAAGTCCGAGCCTGCCACGGTGACCGTCAACGTCGTGCCCAACCGCGCACCGACCGCTGTCGCCGACAGTGTCGCGACCCTGGGTGTACCGCTGACCATCAACGTGCTGGCCAACGACACCGACCCTGAAGGCAACCTGCCGCTGGCCGTGGCCAGTGTCACTCAGCCACCCGTCGGTCGCGGCACGGTCAGCCACAACGGCACCACGGTCACCTACACCCCACCGGCCACCGTCACCGCGCCCTTCACCACCACGTTCACCTATGTGGTACGGGACTCGATCGGCGCGCTATCCGGCAATGGCACCGTCACCGTGCAGGTCTCGCCCAAGCCGCCGACCGAGACCCTCACGGTCACCGCAGCGACGGTCACCGCACGCTCCAACAACCGTTACAACTGGGACATCAGCGGTACGTCCTCGGTGACCACCGGCAACACCGTCACGGTGCAGGTGACCACCCGTAACGGTCTGGTGACCCTGGGCAGCACCGCAGTACCACTGACCGGACGCTGGCGGGTGATCGTGAGCAACAGCACCACCCTGGTACCGACCGCCACGCCGTCAGCGACCATCCGTACCAGCCAAGGCACTGTTCGCACCGTGCCGGTCAGGCTGCAGTAAGCCCGGGAGACTGCCATGAAACGCCTGAATCCACTGCTGCTCTGCCTGGCCCTGGCGGGCCAGGCCCTCCAGAGCGGCTGGGCCGACGACCTGATGGACAATGCCGACCTTGCGCTGGGCAACGACCTAGGAGAACCGGTGATCGTGCGCCTGATCCCCGCAGGTGCCGGCCAGATGGCGGTCATCGAGCAGCAAGGTTCGGGCAACCGCGCCGCCCTCGACCAGAACGGTCAGGCCCTGCTGGGCCGGATCGTCCAGGCCGGGGGGGCGCAGGAGGCGTACATCCTGCAGGAAGGCAGCGACCTGATGGCCTCGATCGTGCAACAGGGCCAGGGCAACAACGCTGCCATCCGCCAGAGCGGTAGCAACAACAGCGCCTCGATCGAGCAGTTCGGCAACTACAACACCGCCAGCATCCAGCAGAGCGGCACGGGGCTGACCAGCGCCGTGACCCAGGCTGGCAATGGCCAACATGTTCAGATCACTCAATACCGTTAGACCTGGAGGCACCACCATGTTCAAGCTCGCTCCCTTAAGCGCCGCCGTTGTCCTGGCGATCGCCGGCCAGGTCATGGCCGATGACAGCACCTCGACCCAGAACCAGCAGGGCAAGGCGAACATCGCCGAAGTCCTGCAGACCGTCGCCCCCTACGCCTCGGTCACCCAGGACCAGACCGGCCAGGGCCACAACCACCTGGCCGTGCAGGACACCAGCACCAGCGACATCAGCCAGAGCGCCACCGGCTCCTACAACGCCGGCTACGCCGACCAGATCCTGGAGAACGGCAGCAAGACCCTCCAGCGCTCCGGCGGCAGCCTAAACGACAACTTCTCCAGCCAGTCACTGGGCCAGGACAACCAGGTGCTGCAGGTCCAGCAGGGCACCGGCAACATGTCCAGGGTGTTCCAGGAGTTCCAGACTGGAGCCCAGGCCACCACGCTGCAGCAAGGCAGTGCCAACGATGCGGTGGTCGAGCAATTGATCGGCGGCACCAACAACCGCGCCCAGATCATGCAGGAAGGCACCGGCAACACCGCCGCCGCCGAGCACATCCTCCATGACAACGGCGATATCCGCATCGGGCAGAAGGGCCAGGCCAGCTGGGCCTATGGCGACCAGCGCAACGGCCTGGGCGGCACCATCGACATCCAGCAGGTCGGTAGCGGCCACTCTGTAGAGGTATGGCAGGACACCCAGGTCGCCAGCCAGGCCAGTGTCTATCAGCAAGGCCAGCTCAACGAGGGCTACATCGACCAGAGCTTCGGCGAGGCCAACTCCGCCCATCTGTCCCAGAGCGGCCAGCGCAACGCCAGTTGGTCGGACCAGTTCGAGTCCACCCACTCGGTGGTCGACATCACCCAGAACGGCAAGGACAACCTGCACTTCACCTACCAGACCGGCGACAACCACAGCCTGACCATCGACACCACCGGCAACGGCAACAAGGTCCTGGCCAGTAACTGGAAGGGCGAGAAGTTCGGCGGCCAGTTCGGCAGCAGCCAGACAGCCCAGGTCAAGCAGAACGGCAACGGCAACAGCGTCAACTTCAACCAGGAAGGCATGAACCAGGTGGCCAAGCTCGAGCAGAAAGGCAACCGCAACACCATGGAGACCAACCAGGTCGATGGCAACAACGAGCTGTACTTCGAGCAAAATGGCAGCGACAACCTGCTCATCGCCGCGCAACGCGACGGCGGCAACTACGCCGAGGGCTTGAGCGCCGGTAACGGCAACGTCATCAACCTCGACCAGTCCGGCCAGGGCAACCAAAGCTACACCTACCAACTGTATGGCAGTGGCAACACCGCCAACATCACCCAGACCGATGTCGCCAACGTCGCCTATGTCACCCAGGGCGGCACCGGCAACCTGGCGACCGTCACTCAGAGCAACATGAACCAGAACGCCGCCATCACCCAGTACGGCAGCACCAACACTGCCATCGTCACCCAGCAGTAGCGGGTCCCCCCTTGGACCGCGGTGTTCCCTCTCCCTGGCGCCGCGGTTCCTTTTTATTCCCCCTTCCTTGGCGATAAACCCTCTCCCCTGTCACAGCGCTTGGCTTGAAGTCACCGCTGCCCCTTCGCGGGTAAATTCGCTCCCACAGGGCTTGAGCGCGACGCCTTGTGGGAGCGGATTTACCCGCGAAGGGGGCAGCGCTCACACCGCGCAGGCTGGACGGTTCGTCGCTTCGACTGGCCCACGGACAGGCCGCCGGCATTACAATGCGTGCAGACCCAACCGACGCCAACCCCATGATCCAATCCGACCTCGACCTGTTCGGCCCGCAGCCGCAACGCCTGGCCAGTCACACGGTGCTGCTGCCAGGCTTCGCCCTGGCCGAAATCGAGGCTGTACTCGATGCCCTGCGCCCGGTATTGCGCGCCGCGCCCTTTCGCCATATGCGCACCCCGGGCGGCCTGCACATGGCCGTGGCACTGACCAACTGCGGCGCCCAGGGCTGGGTCAGCGACGAGCAAGGCTACCGCTACAGCCCCACCGACCCCAAGACCGGCCTGCCCTGGCCGGCCATGCCCGAGGTTCTGCTCGATCTTGCCGATCGCGCCGCCTGCGCTGCCGGTTTCGATGGCTTCGTCCCGGACGCCTGCCTGATCAACCACTACGTTCCGGGCACTCGCTTGACCTTGCACCAGGACCGTGACGAGCGCGATTTCGGCCAGCCGATCGTGTCGCTGTCCCTGGGGCTGCCGGCGGTGTTTCTATTCGGTGGGTTGCAACGTTCGGACCGGACTCAGCGGATACCCTTGAGCCACGGCGATGTGCTGGTATGGGGCGGTGAGGATCGGCTGCGCTATCACGGGGTGATGCCGATCAAGCCGGGTGTACACCCGAGGATGGGTGAGCGGCGGATCAACCTGACACTGCGCAAGGCGCGTTGACGGTAGAAAGCGCTCTGACCTGTTCGCGGATCAGCCCGCGCCACCAGGATCGCACCGCATCGGGGGGCGACGCTGGTGGGCGCAGGTTCATCCGCGAAGAGGCAGTTAAGCCAATCACTGCTGCTGGTTCTGGCTCAGGAACTTGTCCACCTGCGCGTTGCCCTCTCCTGCATCCGCCACCTGCCACAACCGGCGCTCGATGCCCTGGGCCAGCAGGTGTCCCACAGCCGCCTCGATCGCCGACAGCACGCACAGCTGGGCCGGTTCGTTGGTGGTATAGCCCACCTCGGCTTCGAGCAGTTTCTTGAACTCGATGAACTTGAACACCCCGGCGCTGCGACCGACCGAATAGATGGTCTTGCTGGTCATCACATTGGCCAGCACTTGGCCACTGCGCACATCCACCGCCCGCAGGTTCACGGTCACCTGATCGACGCGGTACTCACGGGATATGTCGATGCCCAGATACCGAGCACCCTCCCCGCCGCTGCGCACGTTGGTGTCGTAGGCGATGATGCCGCCTTCGAGCATCAGGTTGGCCGCCTGCAGTGGCGGCAACTCGCCCTGGATGTTCAAGGGCGCGTCGGGTTTCTTTTGCGAAGCGCGGATGATCTTGCGCTCGGTCAACAGGTTCTGCAGGCCCTCGCGCTCCAGGACCACGAACCAGCCGCTGGCGCTCAAGGCGTCCATCAACATGCTCGCCGCGCCTTGGGTGACGCTGGTGGAGAAGGAGCTTGCCGGGGTCGGCTTGTACTGCCCGGTCTGGTCACGGAAGCCGTACACCACTGCCATCAGCCTGCCCTTGGGCCGTGGCATGTTGATCAAGTCGTAGTAGGTCGAGGCGCGCGGGGTCAGGGTCGGGGTCTCCGTATCCTGTTCTGCGGGCATCGGCTCGCGCAGGCCGCAGCCTTGCAAGGTGGCGAGGATCAGCAGTGTGCTCAGCAAGCGTTTCATGGTCGTTCTCCCCTATTGGCCCGTCCCTCTCAGGGGTTCAGGCCGCTGACCTCGATGATCGAGACTTCCCCTGTCGCACGGTCGGTGACCTTGATGCTGAGGGCCCCGGAGTCGTCGATCACATCGATCAGGAACGAATCCGTAGAGAGGCTGCCGGTCTTGCCGTCGTTGATGTTGTCCAGCAACTGGGACAACAACCGCGACTCGAGCTGGTTGCTGAAGCGCTCCAAGGCCGAGGTGCCGGCGAAGGCCGAGGCGCGGTCCTTGAGGTCTGGGTCGTCATGGTCGTTCTGCGCCTGGGCGTTGTTCAAAAGCCAGGTGCCGTTGAGCGGGTTGCCGCCGAACGCCGGATTGACCGGGGTGTACACAAGCTCCGTGGCCTGGGTGTGACCGGCAAAGGCGCCGGCCAGCAGGCAGACGGCGACGCACCGGGAAATGTGGTTGCTCATAGCTCGTCCCTCTCCAGATCAGTGGTGTCCTGCAGCAGCCGTTGCAGCTTGCGCTGGATGATCTGCTGCTTGACCAGGTCCGCCGCCGCGACGGCCTCGTCTTTGAGTTGCGTGGTATTGGGCGGCAGGAAGCGCCGGTACAACACCTCGCGTTCGTACTCCACCGTCACCAGGCTGCCCCAACGGGCGTCGGGGCGTTCGCGCACCACCAGGTTGAAATCCAGGCGGCTCGTGGCGCGCAGGCGGTCGGTGAAGTCGTTGTAGAAGTCATGGCCGATGTGCGAGATGGTGTTGTCGACGATGAACCCCTTCATCTCGTCCTCGGCGTCAGCACGGGCCGGGGTGCCAGGCAAGGCAAGCAGCAGGCACAGGCAGCACAGAGCAGCGAGCGGCTTCATGGCGTATCTCCTGGGCCGCTGTGGGTACGGGCTGCGCCGCTACCCTCGGCGAACGGCTGCTCGGCGACGAATTGCCAGTCGCTGTAGTGCTCGAGCCCCTCGAAACCGGACCACTGGGCATCGAACCCACTGCGTTTGAGTGGCGTGGCATCCGAACGGCTGTGAATGCCGGTGATCCGCCCGTCCTCCGAACGCAGCAGGCCCCAATCTTCGCCGCTGGTGATCGGGTCGGGGTACAAGCGGCGGATGTGCCGCTGGGGCGATGGGAACCGGTTGTCCTCCAGCAGCTCTTCCAGCGCCTGCGGGTACTGGGCCAGGCCCGGCGATGCACGGTAGTAGCTGCGCAGCGCCTGGGCGTACTGGCCACCGATCCACAGCAGCTGGCGCTCGTGTTCGCGCTGGGCGGCCGTGGCCCATAGGGTGCCGGTGGCGGCCAGGGCCATGCTGCTGACCGCGATCAGAAACAGCACGCCCAGGTAGGTGAAGCCCGCGCAGGCCTTACCATTCGGCATAGAGGCTGCCATCACGCGCCCTCCCGGTTGCACCGCTTTTGATATCGGCCACCCCACCGGTCACGCCCTGCGGCGGCGGCACCAGTTGCCAGGCATCGCTGCGCTCGGTAATCGGGTCCACCGGGGTTTTGCGCAGGTAGCGCTGCTCCACCAGTTGCTCCAAGGACTCGGGGTAATGGCCGGTGTCGCCGTAGTAATGGTCCAGGGCCTCGCGCAGCACGGCCAGGCTCTGGCGCAGCGTGGCCTCGCGGGAGGCCTCCAGGCTGTTGAAATAGCGCGGCAAGGCGATGGTCATCAGGGTGGCGATGATCGCCATGACCACCAGCAGCTCGATGAGGGTAAAGCCACGGTTGCGTTTCATGACCGTCACCATTGCCCGTAAGGGATGCCGTTCAGGCCAATGCCGCTGGCCTTGGAGTACACATCGAAGACGTCCTTGCCATCACGCGGATTGTCGGCGCTGCTGTCGTAGGCACGCAGCCCCCAGCCCCCTTCGTCCTCACGCTTGGCCGCCACCAACGGGTCATGGGGGATGCGCCGCAGAAAGTAGAACTTCGCCCCTTTGGCACTGCGCACATCGCGCACCCCTTCGACCAGCACCTCCAGGCTCGGCGGGTAGCCACTGCTGTCCAGGCGCTTCTCGATATAGCCGGCATCGAAGGCACGTTTGTAGGCGTCGATAGCGTCGCGAATCTGATACAGCGCTTCGCGCAGCTGTTGCTCCTTGCCCCGGCGCACCACGGTTTCGGTCAAGGGCGCGGCCATGCTGGCGAGCAACCCGAGCAGTGCCAGGGTCACCACCACTTCGATGAGGCTGAACCCCCGCTGCTGGCGTTTCATGGCCGTGGGCCCACTGGGGTGGTGATCGCGGCCGGGACGGTGGCGACCGCGCCCTGGGTCGGCTCGGCCTCAGGCTGCGCCACCGGGGCCATCATCTGCTGACGGACCTGCAGGCTCGACTCGGTGCCCGTGGCGAACTCCATGTCCGACGGGCTCTGGTACGGCAGGTTGCGCACGATGCGCGGGGTGATCGCCAGCACCAGCTCGGATTTGCTCTTGTCGTCGCGGTTGCTGCCGAACAGCCGCCCCAGGCCCGGGATGTCACCCAGGCCGGGGATCTTGTTACCGCTGGAGGTCAGGTCGTTGCGTACCAGGCCCGCCAGTACCTGAGTCTCGCCATCATGCAAGCGCAGGCTGGTCTGGGCGTTGCGGGTATCGACCTGGACCGGGATGGTGCCCTGGCGAGTCGGCTCCAGCGGGGTGGCGTTGCTCACTTCCAGGGCCACCTTGATCGCCACTTCGTTGTTCAGGTGCACGGTGGGCTGCACCTCGAGTTTCAGACCTACATCCAGGTAGGTGACACTTTCAGTGATCACCGGGCCTTGGGTCGACGGCACCGAAGTGGCGCTGATGATCGGCACCCGCTGGCCAATGTGGATGCGCGCCTGCTCACGGTTGCTGACGCGAATGACCGGGCTGGCCAAGGTGTTGATGTCCTTGTCGGCGGCGTTGATCTTGGCCTGGGGCGCCGGGGCGATGCTGATGCGGCTGGAGTCGATGCCGCGCAGCTGGTCGAGCACGCTGACCGGGTTGCCCTCGTCGTTGAGCACACCGAAGGTGCTGGGCCATTGCAGGCCCAAGTCCAGGATGCGCGACCGGGCCACCTCCATCACCTCCACCTCCAGCACCACCTCCGGGTTGGACTGGTCCTGGGACTGCAAGAGCTTCTCGGCCATGCGGATGGCGTCGGGGGTATCGCGCATGGTCAGGGTGTTCAGGCGTTCATCGACGAACACATCGCGGGTCTTGAGCATCGTCTTGACCATGTTCAACGCGGTGTTGGCGTCGATGCTGGTCAGATAGAACGTGCGCATGACCAGTTCCTGGTAGTCCTTGGTCTTCTGCGGGGAATCGGGGTAGATCAGCAGGGTGTTGTCGTTGACGATCTTCTGGTGCAGCTGGTTCTGCTCCAGCAGCAGGGCCACGGCGTCTTCGATGCGCACATCGCGCACGAAGATGGTGGCTTTCATGTCCGGGCGCAGGTCTTTGTCGAAGATGAAGTTGATCCCGGCGACCTGGGACAGCACCTCGAAGATGGTCTTGAGGTTGGCGTCGCGGAACTCCAGGGTCACCGGCCGCTCCAGCTTGCTGCGTAGCTGCGGGAACGGCTGCGCGGTGCGCGCCTGAACGTTTTCGATGTCGCTGCGCAGCGCAATGCCCTTCTGGTTCTGCGGATCCAGGCGCAGCACATCGCGCATGTAGCGCTCGGCGCCGAACAGGTCGCCCTGGCGCAGCGCCGCCTGGCCCATGGCCACACGTTCGTCGAGGTTGCGCACCAGCTCCAGTTGGCGAATGCCTTCCTGGGCGCGGCGGTTGTTCGGCTCGATGGTCAGGACCCGGCCATAGCCCATGCGTGCACTGGCGAAGTCATGGCGGATGCGGTCGGCGTCGGACTGGGTCAGCAGCGCTTCGACAGCCTGCTGGCGGCCATGGGCCAGGGCGATGTTCAGCTCGGTGTCGCGCGGGTCTTCACGCAGCGCGTCTTCGAGCATGGCGATGCCCGCCTCGTACTGGCCCTCCTTCATCAGCTCGGCGCTGTCCTTGCGCGTACCGCTGGAGCCGCAGCCCGCCAGGGCCACGCACAATGCCAGCATCATGAACGGAGCAGGCTTGCACAACTTCGAAGGCTTCATGGTGCGCTCCCGACAGACAATGTCTGTGACTGGTGCAAAGGCAGGTAGACCAGGTCCAGCTCAGTGGCCGAGATCCGGTCGAGGCGGTAGGTGTGCTCGATGACATCGCCCTGGCGCACGACATAGAGTTTCTCGCCGTTCTGCAGGAACACCTGCAGGTCGTCGCGATCCCCCAGGCGACCGACGAACTGGAACGGCAACACCGGGGCGGTGGGTGCGGCCTCCACCACCGGCGCCGGGGCAACGGGTTGCTCGGTGACGGTGGCCATGGTTTTTGGCGCGGTCCATTGCTGGGCCGGAAACAGGTCTGTTGAGGCCTGTGTTTTTCCTTTTGCGGGCAAATCCGCTGCCACAGGTGCTGTGCGGGCGCCGGTTGCCGTCGGCGCGGGCTTGCCCGCGAAGGGCTCGACACCGTCTTGCTCGCCGAACCAGTGCCCTGGCGCCCAGGCCAGAGCGCCTGAAAGCCCGAGGAAGCCGACCCACATCACCGCGCGTTGAGTGTTCATCACGACCTCGACAGGTAAAGGGTCATGCGCAGGCGACCGTTGAGCTCGCGCTCACCGATGCGTTTGCGCTGCAGCTCCAGGTCCTCGAGCACCAAGGTCGGTACCTGGCCGAGCAGCGCCTGGAGAAAACCGCGGATCTGCGGATAGCTGCCGCGCACAGGCAGCACGATCTGGTAGCGCGCCAGCTGGGTTTTCGGGTCGACGCCCAAGGCGTACTCGCCACGCGCCAGGCTGATGCGCTCGGCGCTGGCCAGGTGATACAGGCGCTCGATCAGCTCACTGGCTTGGGGTTGTCCAGGCAGTTGCTGACGCAGACTGTCCAGCGCCTGCTGCTCAGGCTGGAGCGCCACCTTGAGCTCGCCGCGCTTGACCCGTTGCACCTGCACCGCCGCATCCGCCTCGCTGGCCCGCAGTTCCCGCACGGCCTGCCATTGCGGCAGCACCCAGGTGACCCCGACCAACAGCGCCAGAGCGCCGACGGCGACTGCGGCGCACCCGACACGGCCCAGGCGTGCAAGGCGCTCATGGAGAATCAGACTAGGGACGCGCATGGCCGGTCTCCCAGGTCGCGGTCAGGTTGAAGCGCACCGGATGCTCGGGCTGGCCTGCCACTACCTCGTGGTTGAGCAGCGAGACATCGCGCAGTTCCTCGCTGCGTTCCAGGCGCTGGTGGTACTGGAGCATGGCTTCCAGGTTGCGGGCTTCGGCAGCGATACGGACTTGGCCTTTGCGCGCATCGGGAGTCAGGCTCAGCAGTGCCACATCTTCCTGGGGCATGCCCTCGAGCATGGCGAACAGTTGCTGCCAGGGCCGTTGCAGTTGCTGGGAGACGCTGCGCATCTGCGCCAGTTGTTCGGCCTGCTCGCGGCTGGCGGCGCTGCTCAGGGGGGCGGCGCTGACCGGGCGGCGCCCCAGTTGCTGCTCGAGCAGATGGACCCGGGCCTGAAGGTCCGCCTGTTCGTCCTGCAAGTGCTGCTCGATCAGCAGCATCGCTGCGAGTACGGCGCACCCCAGGGTCAGCAGCGACCAGGCGATCGGGCTGCTGGGGGCTGGCTGGAATTCCAGATCGAGGCGGCGCATGTCAAGCCACCGCCCGCCACATGGCGCACAGCGGATCGCTGTCGCCTGCTGGCTGGCACAGTTGTACGGCGGCCAACCGCGGCACCTCCCCTCGCCCCGGCGCATGCAGGTAGACCCTGGGCAGGTGCTCGCCGTACAGCTCACAGGTGCGCTCGATCAGCGCCTGCAGCGCCTGGTCGTTGTCGGCGCAGCCCTGGGCCAGTACCTGTTGCCAGGCCCCCCCAGCGGCCAGCAGCAGCACACTGCGCCGTGGCTCGGCGAGCACGAAGAGAAAATCGCCCTCCTCCAGTTGCGCCGAGCAGCGGTTGTAGGCGGCCATCAGATAAGGCTGGACCGAGCGCAGGCTCAGCCGGCTTTCCCGGCCCAGTGCCTGCAGGGCCTGCAGCAATGCTTCGGGCAAGGCCGTGGCGATGCGCGAAGCCCCTGCCGGCTCCGGCGAGAGCACGATGCGCCAGTCGTCCAGCGGCTGACCGTAGAGGTTCTCGAAGCAGGCCCGGGCGTAGGCGTCCAGCTCACGTGGATGGCCGATGGCGTCGCTCCAGGGCACCAGGCAGAAGCGGCTGTAGCGTGCCGACAGCAGCACCCGCAACTGGGCCCGCCGTGGCGCATGTTCGGCCAGCAATTCGGCCAGGGCCTCAAGTGCCGGTGCCCAGGCCGGTTGGGCGGGATCGCAGGAGAAGGCGCGGCTGCCCAGCCACTGGTGTTGGTTGGCGTGCCAGCGACCCAGGCCGACACCCTCGGCGCCGAGCACGGCGCAATAGCGATCAAGCGATAAATGTGACACGGTTGATCTCCTCAAGCGTGGTACGGCCCTCGCGGACCAGGTCCAGGGCAGAGGCGCGCAGCAGACGCAGACCACGCTGGCAAGCCAGCGACTTGATCTGCGACAGAGGCCGGCGCTCGACGATCATCTGCCGCAGGTCGTCATCAAGGTGGAGCAATTCGGCGATGGCGCTGCGTCCGCGGTAGCCACTGCCACGGCACTGGCCGCAGCCCTGGGTACGAACGAAGGTCCATCCGACCACGCCTTCGCGGGTCAGCCCCGAGGCGGCCAGGGTTTCGTCATCCGGCTCGGCGTGGACCGCGCAGTGCGGGCAGGCCAGGCGAATCAGGCGCTGGGCCAGCACGGCGTTGAGCGCCGAGACGAAGCTGTAGGGGTCGACCTGCATCTGGCTGAAGCGGCCGATCACATCGAAGACGTTGTTGGCGTGGATGGTGGTGAACACCAGGTGCCCGGTCAGGGCCGATTGCACGGCGATCTGGGCGGTGTCCGGGTCGCGGATCTCGCCGACCAGGATCTTGTCCGGGTCATGGCGCAGGATCGAGCGCAGGCCCCGGGCGAAGGTCAGCCCCTTCTTCTCGTTGACTGGAATCTGCAGCACGCCCGGCAATTGATATTCGACCGGGTCTTCGATGGTGATGATCTTGTCCACGCCGTGGTTGATCTCGCTGATCATCGCGTAGAGCGTGGTGGTCTTGCCGCTGCCGGTGGGGCCGGTCACCAGGATCATGCCGTAGGGCTCGGCGGCCAGGCGGCGCAGGGCCACCAGGGTGTGGTCGGCAAAGCCCAGGGCCTGCAACTGCACCCCGCTGACCCGGTCGGACAAGTCCTGCTTGTCCAGTACCCGCAGCACGGCGTCTTCGCCGAAGATGCTCGGCATGATCGAGACGCGGAAGTCGATTTGACGCTCGCCCACCGCGACCTTGAAGCGGCCATCCTGGGGCACGCGCTTTTCGCCGATGTCCAGCTCGGCCATGACCTTGATACGCGAGATCACTTGGTCGGCGAAGGCACTGCCACTGGCCTTGCCGGCACCGTTGAGCACGCCGTCGATGCGGTATTTGATGGTCAGCCCCTGGCCGGTCATGCTCAGGTGGATGTCGCTGGCATGCTGCTTGAGGGCGTCGTAGAGGGTCGAGTTGACCAGCTTGACCACCTTGCTCTGGTCTTCGCTGATGCTGGTCAGCGACAGGCGCTGCAGCGGATCGGTCTCGGTGCCGGGCTCGGCATCGGGCTCCAGGGCGTCGACGGCATGAAAACTCTCCTCCTGGCGGGCCAGGAAGGCGGCGATGTCGGCGGCATGGGCCAGGTACAGCGGCGCGCCCTGCAGGCAATCGTCGATCCAGGCCAGGCGGGTGTTGTCGAAGGGGTCGGCGAACACGCCGACGGTCTGGCCTTGGTGCTGGACCAGGAGGAACTCGCGTTTGAGGCACTGTGCCAGGCAGACCTGCTCGAACAGCGGCGTGCTGGCGAACAGCGCCTGGCTGTCGAGCACGGGGTAATGGAGGGTGGCGCCCAGGCGTTGGGTGAAGGTGCCGGCGTCGTCGCAGGCCAGGCGCGCCAGGCAGCTCAGCAGGCGCTCGTCCCCGGCTTGCAGGCGGGCCTGGGCCAGCAGTTCGCGGGGGTAGGCACCAATCCGTGGTGCATCGTTCGCGGGTGAACCCGCTCCCACAGGCTCAGCGCGTTCCTCAAGGCAATGAAGATCCTGTGGGAGCGGGTTTAACCGCGAAGGACCCTGTGCAGGCTGGGGTGCTTGGGCTGTATCGACGACGTCTGACATGGCCTGCGACTCCGCTCAGGGGCGCGTCGCAGGCTGACTCGGGGTTGCCGGGGTGGCCGCGGGCGCCGCTATTCCCCGGTGAGCAGTTCGTCGTCAGGTGTGGGAGGCTTCACGCCGTTGCGTCGGCGGTCGGCCAGTACCCAGCTGCCATCGTACATCTGCAGGGGGAACGTCTGGTTCCTGTTCTGGCGTCGTTCGACGAAACCCTCGGCCTGTGTGTCCGCTGTCCGAGTCTGGTGCTGTGGGCCGGTCAGGTCGGCGACTGCGCGGGCCAGTTCCGCCAATGGGAACGGCTTGAACAGGACATGGGTGACACCGAGTGCCGCGGCCCGCTCACGGACCTCGGCGGTCGGGTGGGCGGTGATCAGCACGAAATGACACTGCATGCTCCTGCGCACGGTCTCCAGGACCTCGAACCCCTCCATGTCGGGCAAGCGGTAGTCCAGTACGATCACATCCGGTGCCAGGGCCTGTGCCTGAGCAATGCCACTGATACCGTCGTGGGCGACATGGACTTCCAGGCCTTGCGCCTGCAGGTAAGCCTGCAAATTCTGCGCAAGGGTCTGTTCGTCATCGACTACCAATACTCTGTTCACCAAGGTCGACTCCCAAGAACTGCCCGGTTGCCCGGTCTGTGGAGTTCGGCCTTGTACAGGCTTGAGCATCCTTCGTGCCAGGCGTGAATAGTCATGTCGCACCACTGTAAGTCGTTGATTTCGCTGTATCACCCAATCCAGGCGTAGACCGGCTCCCCCACTTGCGGGGAAGTTGATGGCACTTTGCCCGATTGCTTACCCCCAGCATTGGGGAAAACCCCCTGCCGGGCAAGCCCGTGGCTGCGCAATGTGCGAGCGGCCTCTCACATTCAGTCGGCAAGCTCCACCTTCGCACCTTCACGCAAGCGCTTACGCACCGACTGGCGGGCCTGGGCTTGAATCTCGTCCACGAGCACGAGCCTGGCCAAGGCCAGACCCTGCTCTCGTTCGACTAAGGTATTGGTACTTTGGTTCTGCATCCGTTGCAATCTTTCCCTGTTTGCCTGATAGAAGGCTTCGACCTGCGCTGGGGTGGGCTCATCGATGGCGGTCATCTGGGCATACAGTTGCTGCGCGGCCATCTCGTGACGAGTGTAGTCGGCGTACCCCGCCCTATCGAAGCCTGCCTCGGCCAGACGCTGCTCGAATACCGCAGGGCTGCCGAAGGCCCGCTCCAGCTCAGCGACACGGGCCGATACGCTGTCCTCGCTGACGACCACGCCACGGCGCTGGGCCTCCTGCCACAGCAACTCCTTGTCGATCAACTCGTCCAGGGCCTGGTTGCGCAAGCGCTTGTACAGGCTCGGGCTGCGAATGCTGGCGACCGGTCGACCCTGGTCCTGGAGGTATTCGGCAAAGTAGCGCTCAAGGCGCACGCTGCTGATCTCGACGCCATTGACCCTCGCCACGGCGACGTCCGCCTGACTCAACGGCGCGAACCCCAGCAGCAGACACAGCAACACGATGCGCATGACGACCTCCTTCAAGGGGTAAGCGGCAGTGGCTTGTACGCAGCGACAGTCTGGAACTGCGGGCCAGGCAGCGTCACCGCCACCACGTGGGCACCGGCAAGGCCCTGACGCCGGCCGGGGCCGAACCCCAGTGCCGGCGTGAGGCCGGTGTCCAGGTCATGCAGCCCCTCCAGGGCTCGCACCAACTGCTCCCGGCTCGCGTCCCGCCCTACCTGTCTGAGGGCCTCGGCCATCAGCAGCAGCGCGCAGCGGGTGCTGACCTGCAACGCCGCCTGGCGACCATCGAGCCCTTGGCGCTGACGCAGCCCGTTGAGCGCGGCCCGCCCTTGCTCGGTCCAGTCCTGGGGCGTGAAGGGATAGGCCAGGAACAGCCGCTGCGACCAGTCGGCAGACAACCCCGCCAGGGCACCTGCGACCTGGCTCGAGGCCGCGAACAGGTAGGGTTTGCGGCCTGCGGCCTGCTGCGCCTGCGCCAACTCGCCGAACGCCTGGGCGCGCCCCAGGAAGACGACGCCCTCGCCCTCCACCGCCTGCCCCGCGAACACCTGCACCGGCCCCGGCGTCCAGCCGGCGGCGAGCAGTCGCTGGCGCAACGCCTCGGCAGGTGCTGCCTGCTCGCTGCCGGCATAGATCACCCGCAGCCCGTCAGGCCCCAGGCCCAGGCGGTCACGGGCGAAACCGGCCAGGCTCTGCAATTGCTCGGGCAGGCTTGGCAACGGATCGAAGATCTGCGCACTGCCGACACTGCCAGGGGAGCTGCCGACCAGCGGCACGCCACGTTGTTCGAGTGCGCTGCCCAGACGCGCGTCGAGCATCGGCGCCAACGGCGCGATGAGGGCGAAGACTTGTGTGTCGTCGAGCAAACGCTCGAGGGCCTGTTCGGCGCTGGCGGGCGTCTGCCCAGGGTCCAGCACCACCAGCTCCAGCCGCCGGCCATGCAGCCCGCCTTGCTGGTTGAGTTGTGCCAGACCGTCCTCCAGCACTGCGCGCACCACCCTGCCCGCCTCGGCCAGCGGCCCGCTGGCCGGCAGCAAGGTGCCCAGGCGCAACACGTGTTCTTCCACGCCGGGGTCGCGTTCCTGGCCCAGGCGCTTGAGGTAGGCAGTGAGGTTGCGCTGGTCGGCCAGGGTCAATTCGAAACGTGGCATCGCCGGGTCCAGGCGGTTGCCTGCAGGGTCAATGCCTTGCCCGACGGCACGGGCCAGGCTTGCCTCGGCATAGGCCGGGTAGCGGCGGCCGTTGGCCTCACGCTCGCCCTGTCCCAACGCCAGGCGCTGCCAATCCAGGCTCGGCGGGCGTACCCCGCCTTCGGCGCGGCCACGGCCATCGTTGCCATGGCAACTGGCACACGGCAGCACACTGGCCGGCACACTGATGTCGCTGGCGCCCACCCGGGCCATCAACTGCGCGTCGCTGCTGGACACCCCTTCGCGGTACAAGCGCTTGCCTGCCTGCTCCTGCTCGGTCAGTTCCAAGGCCAGCGCCGCGTGGCTCGCGAACAGGCCGAGCCACAACGCCAGGGGCAGGAGCAGGCGCATGGCACTCACCGTCCCGCCAGGGGCTGGGCCAGCAGTTGCATGCGCTGGGCGATGGCAACGGGCGGTGCGTCGGGCCGGATCTTGCTCCAGCGTTTGCCGGCCACGTCACCGGCGATCAACTGGGTAGAGTGCTGCTCGGGGCTGGGCAGGAACTGCCCGAGACGCCCCAGCACCAGGTCGACATTGGCTTTGTCCCCAGTCAGGAACAGCCAGTTCGGTCCATCCACCCCTTGTTTCTGGGCAAAGGCCTTAAGCGCCTCGGGGGTGTCGTTGAGCGGATCGCTGCTGATGGACACGAAGGTGACCTGCCCGGCCAGCTCAGGGCCCATGGCTTCACGAACCTCGCGCAGCTTGCGGGTGATCAGCGGGCAGGCGTCGTTGCAGTGGGTGAAGATGACGTTGAGCATCACCACCTTGTCCTTGAGCACATCGCTGTAGAAGCGCAGCTCACGCCCGTTCTGGTCCTTGAGCACGCTGTCGGTGAACCAGGTCTGCGCATCGCGGGTGCCGCCACCGCTGTTGATCGCTTGTGGCGCGGGCTGTGGCTGGGGCGCGCTCGGCGCATTCCCGTCATGGGCGCCGTCATGGGCCAAGGCCACCGAAGCGAGGATCCACAGGCAGCCGACCAGGGTCAGCCAATCCAGGCCCCGCATGCCGGCGCGGCGAATCGTCGAGCTGCTCATGGCTGCACCTCCTGGCTGTCCGGTCCGCCGGCGATGGCGGTGCTCTTGGCGTGCACCCGGCGAGCGCTAAGGCGGTTGATTTCGCTGATCAGCACGGCCGGATCGGTAAAGCCGTAGTAACGGGTCCAATGGCCGCTGCGCCCGTCACCGACCAGGATCAATGGCGGATGCTGGCTCAGGTCGGCACTGAAGCTGCCCAGGCCCTTGAGCGTCTCGGTGATGGCATAGGACGAGCCAGTCAACCAGCTCCACCCCGGGCCACGCTGGAACGCCTTGGCGTAGCCAAGCAGGCGCTTGGAATCATCGCGCTGGGGGTCGACGCTGATCGATACCAGCTGGATCTCCTCGCCCACACGTCCACCCAACTGCTGCTGGACCTTGGACATGATCGACGAGACCACCGGGCAGACCGTGGTGCAACGGGTGTAGATGAAGCCCATGACCACCAGGCGGTCGCCCACCAGGTCCTTCTCCAGGCGAACCGGCATGCCGTTCTGGTCGAGCAAAGACACGTCGGCAAAGCGCACGCTGGCCTTCTCCTGACGGGCTGCCGGCGGTTGTTCGGCATCGCCGCTGTGGTCATGCCCGGCGTGGGCCAGGGCGTGCTCGCCTCCGAGCAGCAGGCTCAGGGCAAGCAGATTGCAGGCGAGCTTGGCGTTCATCTCACACTCCTGGGTTCCACGTGGGAAGCGGTAGGTGCGGCGGCCGGCAGGACGCGCAGACTGGTGTAGTTCTCTTCGGCGAACTTGCGGCCCAAAGTCGGCGACTGCACGTGCAGGTACCAGGCGCCCGTCTCGGCCAGTTGCAGCGATCCTTGGTAAACACCATCCCCCATCTCTTGCAGCGGCAGGCTGCGCGGCATCGACGAAGGCGCCAGGAAGTAGCGCAGGCTCAGGTCACGCAGGCCCAGGCGCGGCTCACCGTCGTCCCCGAGGATGCGCACGCGGGCGATATAGGCAGTGTTTTGCAATGCAGGCTGCTCGTTACCCAGGAATTCGGCATGCACCCCTTTGCGCTTGACCGCGTCCGGCGCTGCCGAGACCTGGGTGCTGAAGCAGTGGATGATCTGCGGCTGGTTGAGCAGGAACGCCACGTCGAAGGTGCCTGCCGCCGGCAGTTTCACCGTCGAGCCGTACACCCCTGGGGCGATTTCGCGCAGGCTGCGGTCGACCACGATCGCCGCGCGGGCCTGGTGCCCACGGTTGTTGTAGCCCGACATCGGGGCGTTCATGCCTTCGGCGTAGAAGTACGTGGTGTTGTCCACCGGGTTGACCACGAACACCGAGTTGTCGTCGCGGGCCACGGTGAGCCCCTGTGCCAACGGCAAGTCGCCTGCCTGGCGTGGCGCGGCGGGGCCGGCCTCGAAGCCCTGGATGATCGGCTCACGCCCCGCTCCCAGGCTGGCCAGGTTGATCATGCTGACCTTCGGCGAGGCCAGGCCGCGCACGTAGGCATAGCCCTTGGTGAAGGTCAGCTGATACGGCTCGGCCGCGACCGGGAGGCGGTGAATCAATTGATCGTTGCTGGCGTCGATCACCAGGGCCTGGTTTTCCAGGGTGTTGAGCACGATGCCGTAGCGACCGTCCTCGCTGAAACGCATCGGTCCCAGGCCCTGCTCGGCCTTGACTGTGTTGCGCAGCTGGTGGCTGCGGGCGTCGATCACCCGCACCGTGCCTTCCTTGCCATCGGCCACGTACACCGCCTGGGACAGGGCCGAATAGGCCACCGACAGCGGATGGGGGCCCACCGGCAGGGTCTTGGCCAGGCGCATGTCGGCGATGTCTATGATGCTCAGGGTGCCGGCGTCGCGGTTGCTGACGAAGGCGTAGCGTGAGTCGCTGCTAAAGGCGATCTCGTGATGCCCGGAGCCGGTGGCGAAGGTCTTGAGCGTGGTGCGGCTGGGCACATCGATCACTGTCACCCCGCCCTTGGCCGGATCGTCGCTGTTGTTACCCACCCATAGCCGGCGTTGGTCCGGCTGCAAGGCCACCCGTAGCGGCCGCTCGCCCGCCTCCAGGGTGGCCACGCGGGTGAAGGTCTCGGTGTCGATCACCGCCACCTGGTTGCGCTCGGGCATGGACACGAACACCTGCCGGTCATCGCCGGTGGCCACCCAGTCCATCGGCCGGCCCGGCAGGTCGATACGCGCAAGCGTGCTAGTGACCCCGCCCACCGAGACGGTGGGGTCGATGACCGTGAGGCTGGCATCCTTGTTCAGCACCAGCAGGAAGTAGCTGTTCAGATCCAGCAAGGGCCGCGCGCCGATGCTGCTCTTGAGAAACAGCGCCACCCGCGCCTTGCAGCTGCTCTGGCGATCGCCGGGCGGCGCCGACTGGGCCGGGTCCAGCCAGGCGCCAGGGGCCATCCCCGAGAGCGGCTGGCCGCTGGTCTGGTCGCTGACCTTGAAGCGGATGTTGGCGAAGTTGCCCTCGCGCAGTTCGCCGCCATCGAGGGGGCGCGCCTCGAACTCCACGGTCACGCCGTCCCGGCTGAGCCGGTGCAGGCCCTGGGGATCGGCCTGCTCCTGCAGCAGCTCGCGCGGGTCGCACCACAGCTTGTCGTAGGCCAGCCCCAGGCCGATCAATGTCAACCCCACCATCAACCCCAGGTAGGCGGGACGAGTCTTCTTGTTCATGCGCGCTCCCCCTCTTCTCATTGTGCCGGGGCGGTGGCCGGCGGGGCTTCATTGGTGACCCGCAAAATCCCCCACAGCCCGGAAAGGTTGCCGTAGGCCCCGTAGTCGCGGAACAGGTAGTCGCCCGGCACGCCGTTGGCGCCGCCTGCGCTGGGCAGCATGAAGCTGAAGTGCGCGGCCGGCAGCACGCTTTCCTGGGCGCCGATGTACATCGCCATCGGGTTGTAGCCAAAGCGCACCGAGCCGATGCCAGGCAGCCCCATGGGATAGCCATTGACGTCGCTCTTCTCCGCCTGGTGAGCGTGCAGTGGCCACAGGTGCCCATCGAGCTGGTAGATCATGCCGCGGCTGCCACCGCTGGGCATGAGGATGTGGTTGCGCAGCGGCTGGCCGGGCTTGGCCCAGAGCACCGGGGTCTGCGGGTCGCCACCGACCAGATCGTTGCTGTAGGCCATATGGGCGTTGGGCACATCGCCAAAGCCCAAGCCGTCGGCACGGCCGAACGGCGAGTCAGGCGCCATGCCAAAGCGCAGCCACAAAGGCTCGGTCTTGTAGTTGACGGCCATGTTGCCGTTGTCCTGCGGGTCGCCCGCAGCGCCGTTGCCCTCGGTATTGATGCCCTCCACCGGCCGACCATCGGCCCAACGCATATTCAGCGAGCGCTGCCACACCGTGACGAAGTCGCGGTAGTCAGGCTGGCCACTGACCTTGACGGTGGCCTGGGCACGGCTGGCGGTGTCCTCGGTCCAGGTCGCGCCCTGGGGCAGGATGCTCATGGCACCGACCAGACCTTTCTGCGGCTGCTTGATCACATCCGCCGGGGTCAGGTTGAGGCCGCCAAACTCGATGGCCGTGGTATTGATGTTGTCCACCGTGCGCCCCAACTGCAGCACCGGCTTACCTTCGCGCTCCAGGTGCCCGGCATAGAACTGGTACACCTTGCTGGGGTAGGCGCCACTGGTGCCCACGCGTGGCGGTACGGTCTGCACCGGATTCAGGCCAACGTTGGTACCGTCGGACTTGGTGATGTCGTAGGCCAGCAACTGGGCGTGCAGGCCCACGTGGCTCGATGGCCGCATCTGGTTGTTGTTGAACGCGGTGGAGCCTTCGCTGTCGTTGCGGTCGCGCTTGACCACACCATGCATCACCGCGGTGCTGGCCAGATCCGGCATGACCATCGGCAGGCGGTTTTCCAGGGTAATGCTGATGCAGTCGCCGGAGTTGGCACGCAGCACCAGCGGCTCCACCGGTACGCCAGCCTTGAGCTTGCCGGTGGTCGGGTCCAGGTCGGCCTTGCGCACGTACAGGATCGCGGTCGGGTCATGCAGCGGTGCAGCATGGCCACCGATGGTGAAGGTCTCCCCATCTTCCGGATCGACCCCAGACACTAGTGGGATACTGGTCCGACGGCTGTTGAACACCAACGTGCCGCCGTTGGCCTTGAGCGGGCCACCGACATGCTGGCCGATGCCGGCCGGGTCGGCGATGCTGACCCCGTTGCGGTTCTCCAGGATGTCGTTGGCCAAAGCCGCAACCACTTCATAGCTGCGCTTGACCGTCGGCCGGCTGCCGATGCCATTGGCGTTGGCCGTAGTTTTCGGGCAGATGCCGTCGAACGCCACGGTGTTGCGCATAGCCACCGGTTGCGGGTTGTTCGGCAGCGCGAACAGGTCCGCGCGCTGGGCCGTGTAGTTGCGCATGAGGCCCCAGATGCCGTTCCAGTAACCCTCCAGCGCCGCATCGAGGGAGTACAGGTAGTCACCGTTGGTGGCGGCGGAACTGGAGATCATCGACACCGGCGCCATGAAGCCCAGTTGCTCGGAAATTCCGATCATTTGCGACGACTTCCAGCCCGAGTTGGAGCTGTTGCCGAAGCCAGAGCCGTTCTGCAGCCATTTCACGCCGTGCAGGGTGATGTTGTGCTCCTCCTCGTGACCACCGGCATGCATGCGCAGCCGCACGTTGTCACCCGAGTAAGTGCGCAGCATCGGGGTGAACGGGTCGCCCGGTTCGGTGCCCTGGTTGATGTGCGGTGGGAACAGCGTGGTGCCGCCGGTCGGGCCAACCGCCGAGGTGATCGCCGAGGGCGCCAGGTTCATCGCCGGGATGGCGCGGTCGGTGCGGCTTTGCATGGCGTAGGCCAGATCGCCGGCCATGCCGTCGGCCTGCATGCCGCGCTTGCCGTCCGGGCCGACCTTGTTCGGGTCGAACACGCGCAAGGCCAGTGGTTCGTTGCGGTAGTTGACGACGAACATGCCAGGGTCATCCACCGAGATCGCCTGCGGGCACGGACGGCTTGGGCAGCCTGGGGCCAGCCCGCCGCGCGACTCGACAATCGCTTCGAGCAGGTTGGAGGCCTTCTGCCGCACAGGCGGGTTGATGGCGTAGCGGAAGCTGTCAGCCGTGGCCGGATAGGCCTGGCCATCAGGCTTGCCGTCCGGGCCTGCCCCCACATACACGCCCGCTTCATAGGCATGCTGGAAGTCGCTGTACTCCAGGAAGAACTCGCGATAGCTGTCGTTCTTGCCGTCACCGTCGTGATCGCCGGTCTGGATCACCGCTTGCCACGAGGTCGGCCCACCATCCTGGCGTGTGGCCGGGTTGTACAGTTTTTCGCCCGTTTCGGCGTGGTACCAGGTTGAGCCGGCAGGCTCGGCCAGCACCGTGGCGTACAGGCCCAGTTGCTGGTGGGTCGATGGGCCAAGGTGGTCATGGGTGAAGATGGTGCCCAGGCCCCGGTCGACGTTGTGCACGTTGATCAAGGGGTCGGCGAACCAGCGCTGCATGGCAGTACGCGCGCCCAGCCAGTCGGCCCGACCAAAGCGCCCGAAGTACGGGTGCTGCTTGGCTTTCGGGCAGGCGTCGGTGCCGTCGCGCGGATCGCCCTCGGTGCAACCGTTGAAGCTGCGGATGGCCTGTATACGTTCGACCACACTGCCGGGCGAGAGGATGCCGTCTTCATAGTTCCAGCCGTTGGCCGAGCCGTCGGCAGCGGTCAGGTCCCACTTGGGCAGGTGGATGTGCTGACCGATCACGTCGGTCGGGGTGCGCACCTGGTAGTCGTCCATCTCGTAGAACGACGGGATCAGGTTGGTGTGCTGGTACATGGTGCAATCGAAGGTGTTCATGCGCATCACCAGCGGCTCCGGTGGGCGCTGCTTGGTGATCACCGGCCACGCGTCCTCCCACAGGGCGATGATGCGCGCCTGCGGGAAGTGGTAGCCGACCTTGTTGTACACCGCGTCGAACTGGATGTTGGCGCCCTTGTAGATGCGCGGACGGTCGGCGGTGAAGGTGGAACTGCCACGGAAGCTCATGGCGCCCAGACTTTCGCCGCTGGTGAACTCGCCCACACCTGAGGACTGGGTCAGGCGCTTGCCGCGGTCATCCATGCAAGGCTCGTAGTACGGCGCGCCGGCCGTGGGCAAGGCACCGTTGGTGCGGAAGTTGCGCGGTACCGGCGCGCTGCTGAGCATCAGCGCATAGCTGGGGTGCTCGGCCTTGGCATGGAACTGCATGGCGGTCTGTTCGACGTCGGTGCCTTCTTCCGGCAGGTAGATCGGCTTGGCCTTTTGCACCGACTTGGAGAAGTCCAGCTTGGTGGTGGTGATCTGGGCTTCGCCGCCTGCGGAGACGCCGTCCAGCGCATGGCGGCCCAGGCCACCGTTCCAGCCGTCGACCTGGTTGGGGTCGAGGTTAGCCCACAGGGCCTTGCCGCTGTCCTTGAGCTGACGGGCCAGGGCCGGGTCGAGCATGTCCAGCGGCGGGGTCGGCGGACGTTGGCCGACACTGCTCTCCATGCCCCCGATCCAGAACGGATAGCCGGGGTTTTTCAGGGTGCCATCGGCGTTGCGATTGCTCTCGCTGCGATCGACCAGGGCCAGGGAGCCCACGGCACGCGGCGCGTTGGTTTCCTGCGGATGATCGTCATCGCCCGCTTCAGGTTCGTCATCGTCGTCCTGCTCTGCCACGAGGGTCTCGGCCAGCTTCGGCACCACGGTGACCTTGCCTGGCATCGGCGCCATGGCCTTGCCGGGTAGCGGCACGATGGCCGGAATCGGCGTGCCGGCAATGATCTCGCCATCCGGCAGTGCCCGCGCGCCTACTGCCGGCTTGCCGCTGCGCAGGCCGAAAGGCACGGTATGGAAGCCATTTTCGCCTTCGCCGCTCACGGCCAGGCGGGTGCCCTCCTCGAATACATCGTGCACCCGCCACATAGCCCACATGCCTTGGGCGAAATGCGGATAGAAGTGGCAGTGATAGATAGCATCGCCTGCCACCCGGTTGCGGTTACCCGAGCCCCCGTTGGCGATTTCATAGGTATAGCCGCCACCGGCACCGATGCCTTGGGCATCGATGTAGTCGGAGTTGTCATCGTTGGGGTTGAACAGCCATTGGTGGCCGTGCAGGTGGAAGATGTGCTGCTCATGGCCATTGTGGGTATTGCGGAATTTGGTGAAGTCACCGATGTAGCTGTGGTGCACGTTGGCCGGCTCCGAGGGGTACAGGGCCATGGTGGCCTTGACCCCGACCGCATTGGCCGGCGGCGTCTCGCCGGGGCGGATGTGCTCCAGGCCAACGTTGGCCGGGACGTCCACCAAGGTGCCGACGTCGCCCACGGTGTGGGCACTGAGGAAGAATTCCTCGTAGGCGCAGGACAGGCAGTCATGCATCGGCCCCACGCCCAGGCGGTTGGCGATCACTTCGGCGCCCATGCCGCCGGAACCGTAGTTGATCATGAACGAATCACGGGTCGGCTCCAGCACATGCCCCATCACCGGGTCCGCCCAGTAACCGGGGAAGGCCTGGGTACCGGCCACTTCATCGGCGAACTGCGAGGCGAAGTCGCGGAAGGCTTCCAGCCGGTTGGGCAGCGCCGGGTTGCGCTTGCCGATGGACTCCAGCGGGTAGGTCGAGGGCGGGAAACTACCGTCCTGGTTGGGGCCCATGACGATGGCGTCGGTTTCGCTGCTGAGGATCTCGTTGCCATCGACCATGGCGATGATCGGCTTGCCCGCCTTGCCTTCGGCGATCCATGGCTCGACCTGCGGATAACGGGCGTTATAGTCGATCACCGGCTGGCCGGTGGCGGTACGGCCAGTGGTGGCCAGGCGCATTTCCTCTTCGGTCAGGGTGTTGCGGTAGGTTCGCCCATTCTTGGGAACCACTACCACCTGGCCGAACAGGCCGTTGGAGACGTTGCCCGCCGTGCCTTCGCCGCCGAAAGTGGCGCCCTTGCTGGTAGCGGCGAACGCGCCTTCACGCTCGGCATAGAGGGTGTAGCTGCGGGTGTTGCCCGGTGCCACCAGGAAGTTGCCGTTGCGGCCGGTGTTGGCGGCGATGTCGCTGATGCCGTTGACCGCCTGCATACCGTTGACCTGGAAGCCTACGAAGCGGTCGGTGACCTGCTCGTCGGCGACAAAGCCTTCGTTTTCGGCTTCGACTTCAAGCTCCGGCCCCTCCTCGCCCTCGACCTCATTCTCTTCGGGGTCGAAGCCATGTTTGTTGGGATTGGCCTGGTAGGCCAGCAGGTTGGTCAGGTTGACTGTCAGGCAGTCACCGGCCGCAACCCGCAACACGATCGGCCGCGGACGCTTGTCCGGCCGCAAGGTGACCTTGCCGGGAACCGCCGCCCCGCCGTTGCTCAGCGGCACCAGGTGTTCGTCCACCACGTCTTGGCGCAGGGCGAAGATCATTCCATTGGCATTCTGTGCCCCCAGGCGGTTGAACATCAGCGGCTGATCCAGTGCCACTACGTTGGCCACCAGCGTGCGCTGGCACTGCACCGCAGCCTCGCTCACCGCGCCCCACCCCAGCAGGGTCAGGGCCAGTGAAGTCAGGACGGAGCCTTTCGACGGGGTCATCATGCTGCACCTCCGGAAAACACAGACGTTCTGCGCAAAGCCGGAGCAAGTGCCATGCCATAAATTTTTTATCGTTTTTTCAAAGGCTTAAGCTGACATTCAAAACCGACTGGGGAGGATTCCCCAGCCGATTCCCCGATTCGGGGGTAATGCATCGAGATCGCATTGGAGCGAGCACCACACACTGCGCCAGGGCTAATCTCCCACAGAGGCTGCGCTGACCGGGTAGGAGCAGGTTCATCCGCGAATGGCGCACCGGCCTACCGATACCTCAACAGCCTTTCATCCTCGGCATCTCGATGCCGTGCTCGTGGACACGCCGGTACAGGGTCGCCCGCGAAATGCCCAGTGCCTTGGCCGCATCTGCCGGTTTCCAGCGATGCCGAATCAACGCATCGAGCAGCAACTGGCGCGCAGGGTCGCAGGTCGTCTCGGCAGCTGTCGCACCCACGCCGCGCACCGCTTCGGGCAGATCCTCGCGCCTCACCTGCCCGCCATCGCATACCGCACAGGCGTAGCGCAGCACCTGGCGCAACTGGCGCAGGTTGCCCGGCCAGTGATAGGTGAGCAGCGCTTCGAGCGCTGCGTCCGTCAGTGTCACATCGACGCCACAGGCCGCGGCTTCCTCGGCCAACAGTCGATGAATCAACCCCAACCGGTCGTGCCGCTCGCGCAGCGGTGGCAACTCGAAGCGGGCATTGGCCAGGCGGAAGTACAGGTCCTCGCGAAAACGCCCCTCTGCCACCATCGCCGCAAGATCCCGATGGGTGGCACAGATCACCTGCATGTCCACCCGCTGGCGACGTGCTGCGCCCAAAGGTGCCACTTCACCTTCGGCCAATACCCGCAACAGACGTGTCTGCAGGTTCAAAGGCATGTCGCCGATTTCGTCGAGAAACAGCGTACCGCCATCGGCCTGCTGCAAAAGGCCTTGCATGCCCTTGCTCGACGCGCCGGTAAAGGCCCCGGCCACATAACCGAACAGTTCGCTCTCGATGAGGTTTTCCGGGATCGCCGCGCAGTTGAGGGTGACGAAAGGCCCTTCACGGCGCAGGCTTTGCTGGTGCACCTGGCGGGCGAAGACTTCCTTGCCCACACCGGTCTCGCCTTGCACCAGCACGGCCAGGTTGCAGTCCTTCACCCGCGTGGCCAAGCGCAGGTGCTGTTCGATACGCGTATCCTGGGCCGGCTGCCCCACCGCTGGCCGGGCCCGGCGCTGGGGTGCACTCACCCGGCCATAGAGCCCGCCCCAGCCAGGCAGGCGCTGGGCGCACGCATCGCTGGCATCGCGCAGTTGGTCGAGGTCGAACAATTCACCGATATGCACCGGCAGCCGCCCAAGGCCCTCCAGCAGGCGCTGGCGGGCCAGGCTGTTGATCGCCTGCAGGCGACCATCGGCATCCCAGGCCAGCAAATAGTCCGGTTGGCTCTCCACGTAACCGGGGGTGCCGTGGGCACGCATCACCCAGTGGCCTTGGGCGTTGTGCATGAAGAACGCGTTTTCGATCTCGCGTGCGGTCTGCTCCACCAACTGGCGGATCAGGTGCTGGCTGCGCCGGTCGTCCGGTGACTGCAACGCAGACACATCCACCACGCCCAGCAACTCCCCCTGCGGATCGAACACCGGCGCGGCCGTGCAGGTGAGGCCGATGAACGCAGCGCGAAAGTGATCGCGCTTGTGCACCGTGATCGGCGCCTTGCTGGTCAACACCGCCGCCACCCCACAGGTGCCCTCTTCGCCTTCCGACCAGCACGTGCCCAAGTACAGCCCGGCCTTGCGGCACTCGTTGCGGATGGCCGACTCGACCCGATAGTCGATGGTGCGCCCTTGGGCGTCGGTGAGCAGTACACAGTAGTCGGCACCGCGCACCTGCGCGTGCAAGCGAGCCACAGCGTCGCTGGCAATGCGCAGGAACAGCTCGGCACGCTCACGGCACTCGTTGAGCACCGCCTGGGAGAGGATGCGCGGCCCCTGCAAGGATCCAGGATCAAGGCGGTACAGGTCCATGGAGCGGCGCCACGAGTCGAGGATCAGCGTCGGCACCGGCGCCTGGGGCAGGCGCTCGGCGTTCTTCAGCACCCGGCTGACGCAATCGACATGGGCTCGGGAGTTCGCGGCAAGCATTGGGCCTCCGGTTCTCATGTTCTTGTCGTTGTGCGGCCATTAAGCGCCTGCAAGCCGTGCCCGACAAGCGCGGCGTGATCATCGGCCGACCTGAGACGCTGCGTCTCAGCGTCTCACCTACATCCGGGCCTGGCTGGCACCTGGCGTCTCGTCCGGCACAGAGCCAATCGCGGCCCGAGAAACATGAAGACGCTCTGCCACAGGCCTTGCAGGCGAGCCAGGCCAACTTGGCACCGCGCTTGCTCAAGCCCTGGCAAACAAGAAACCGAGGTGCGCCATGACGCAACCTGCCCCGACCATCGGCATCATCGCCAACCCAGCCTCAGGCCGCGACCTGCGCCGCCTGACCGCCAACGCCGGGCTTTACTCGAGCACCGACAAAGCCTCAGCCATCCAGCGCCTGCTCGCCGCCTTCGGCGCCACCGGCATCGCCCAGGTGCTGCTGCCAACCGACATGACCGGCATCGCCGCCGCCGTACTCAAGGCCAGCGCCGGCCCGATCGCCCGCAGCCAACACTGGCCCGCCCTGGAAGTACTCGACCTGCCGCTCACCCAGACCGTGGCCGATACGCGCCTGGCCACCCGCCGCATGGTCGAGCGCGGCGTGGCGATGATCGCCGTGCTCGGCGGTGACGGCACTCACAAGGCGGTGGCCGCCGAGGCCGGTGACGTACCCCTGCTGACCTTGTCCACCGGCACCAACAATGCTTTCCCCGAGCTGCGCGAGGCCACCAGCGCGGGCCTGGCCGGAGGGCTGCAAGCCAGTGGACGAGTCCCGGCCGGAATCGGCCTGCGCCGCAACAAACGCCTGCTGGTGCACGTCCCCGAACAGGGCCTGTGCGAGTGGGCGCTGGTGGAGGTCGCCGTATCGCCCCAGCGCTTCATCGGCGCCCGCGCCCTGAGCCGCAGCGAAGACCTGGCCGAGGTGTTTGCCTGCTTCGCCGAACCCCACGCCATCGGCCTTTCGGCCCTGTGCGGATTATGGTGCCCAGTATCGCGCCAGGACCGGCATGGCGCCTGGGTGCACTTGGACGCCGACAGCGAACAGGCCCTGCTCGCGCCCCTGGCCCCTGGCCTGCTGCAAGCGTGCGGCATCAGCGCCTCCGGCCCGCTGGAGCCCGGCGTCGCTTACCCCTTGACCCTCGCCAGCGGCACCCTGGCGCTCGATGGCGAGCGCGAGATCGAATTCGCCCCCCACGACACCCCCACCGTGACCCTCGACGCTAACGGCCCCCTCACGGTCGATGTCGAGGCCGTGCTGGCCTACGCCGCCCGCCATCACCTGCTGGAGGTCCCTCGCGATCACCGGCACTTCGCTGCACACCCGTGTTGAGACAACCCTGGAGAACAACAAGATGTCCACTCACCTCAGTTCCGAACAATTGCTGCATGCCTATGAAGTGATGCGCACCATCCGCGCCTTCGAAGAACGCCTGCACGTGGAGTTCGCCACCGGCGAAATTCCTGGCTTCGTCCACCTCTACGCCGGCGAAGAGGCCTCCGCTGCCGGGGTCATGGCCCACCTGCGCGACAGCGACTGCATCGCCTCGACCCATCGCGGCCATGGCCATTGCATCGCCAAGGGCGTGGACGTGTACGGCATGATGGCCGAGATCTACGGCAAGAAGACCGGGGTCTGTGGCGGCAAGGGCGGCTCGATGCACATCGCCGACCTGGAAAAAGGCATGCTCGGCGCCAATGGTATCGTCGGTGCCGGCGCTCCACTGGTGGCTGGCGCTGCCCTGGCAGCCAAGATCAAGGGCCGCGATGACGTGTCGGTGGCCTTCTTCGGCGATGGCGCCTCCAATGAAGGGGCGGTGTTCGAGGCGATGAACCTGGCCTCGATCATGAACCTGCCCTGCATCTTCGTCGCCGAAAACAATGGCTACGCAGAGGCCACCGCGTCGACCTGGTCGGTGGCGTGCGATCACATTGCCGACCGCGCCGCCGGCTTCGGCATGCCCGGCGTGACCATCGATGGATTTGATTTCTTCGCCGTGTACGAGGCCGCGGGCGCGGCCATCGAGCGCGCCCGCGCAGGGCAAGGTCCGTCGCTGATCGAGGTCAAGCTCAGCCGCTACTACGGCCACTTCGAAGGCGACGCCCAGACCTACCGTGCCCCGGACGAGGTGAAGAACCTGCGCGAACAACGCGACTGCCTGCTGCAGTTTCGCAACAAGACCACCCACGCCGGCCTGCTCACCCACGACCAGCTCGATGCCATCGACGCCCGCGTCGAGGACTTGATCGAAGACGCCGTGCGCCGTGCCAAGTCCGATCCCAAGCCACAGCCCGCCGACCTGCTCACCGACGTCTACGTCGCCTACCCGTGAGCTGCGGATTACAAGAACAATAGGAGAACAACCATGGCAAGAAAGATCAGCTACCAGCAGGCCATCAACGAAGCGTTGGCCCAGGAAATGCGCCGCGACAGCACAGTGTTCATCATCGGCGAAGACGTGGCTGGCGGCGCCGGCGCGCCCGGTGAGGACGATGCCTGGGGCGGTGTGCTCGGCGTCACCAAGGGCCTCTACCACCAGTTTCCCGGCCGCGTGCTGGACGCGCCCTTGTCGGAAATTGGCTACGTGGGCGCTGCCGTCGGCGCCGCGACCCAGGGCCTGCGGCCAGTGTGCGAACTGATGTTCGTCGACTTCGCTGGCTGCTGCCTGGACCAGATCCTCAACCAAGCAGCGAAATTCCGCTACATGTTCGGCGGCAAGGCAGTCACCCCGCTGGTGATGCGCACCATGTACGGCGCGGGCCTGCGTGCCGCCGCCCAGCATTCGCAGATGCTCACTTCGTTGTGGACACACATCCCCGGTCTGAAGGTGGTCTGCCCGTCCTCGCCCTATGACGCCAAAGGCTTGTTGATCCAGGCGATCCGCGACAACGACCCGGTGATCTTCTGCGAGCACAAGTTGCTCTATGGCTTGCAGGGCGAGGTGCCCGAGGAGGTCTACAGCATCCCGTTCGGCGAGGCCAACTTCCTGCGTGACGGCGACGACGTGACCCTGGTGACCTACGGCCGCATGGTCCATGTGGCCATGGAAGCGGCCGCCAACCTGGCGCGTCAGGGCATCGACTGCGAAGTGCTGGACCTGCGCACGACCAGCCCGCTGGACGAAGACAGCATCCTTGAAAGCGTCGAGAAGACCGGTCGGCTGGTGGTGATCGACGAAGCCAACCCGCGTTGCTCCATGGCCACCGACATCAGTGCCCTGGTGGCGCAGAAGGCCTTCGGCGCCCTCACGGGCCCGATCGAGATGGTCACCGCGCCCCACACACCGGTGCCCTTCTCGGACGCACTCGAAGACCTGTACATACCGGACGCTGCGAAAATTGAAACCGCCGTGCGCAAGGTGATCGAAGCCACAAGGAGCGCCGCATGAGCCAGATCCATACCCTGACGATGCCCAAATGGGGGCTGTCGATGACCGAAGGCCGGGTCGACACCTGGCTCAAGCAGGAAGGCGACGCCATCAATAAAGGCGATGAAGTGCTGGACGTTGAGACCGACAAGATCAGCAGCAGCGTCGAGGCGCCGTTCAGCGGCGTGCTGCGCCGTGTCGTGGCAAGGCCTGACGAAACCCTGCCAGTGGGCGCCCTGCTGGCGGTGGTGGTTGAAGGCGAAGCCGACGAGGCACAGATCGACGCAGTGGTACAGCGCTTCCAGGCCGAGTTCGTCGCCGAGGGCAGTGCCGATCAAAGCCAGGGGCCGGTCCCGCAGAAGGCCGAGGTAGGCAATCGCTTGCTGCGTTGGTTCGAACTAGGCGAAGGCGGCACGCCGCTGGTGCTGGTACATGGTTTTGGCGGTGACCTCAACAACTGGCTGTTCAATCACCCGACCTTGGCCGGCGAGCGCCGCGTCATCGCCCTCGACCTGCCCGGCCACGGCGAATCGACCAAAGCCCTGCAACGGGGGGATCTGGATGAATTGAGCGAAGCGGTGTTGGCGTTGCTCGACCACCTGGACATTCCCCGCGCCCATTTCGTCGGCCATTCCATGGGCGGCGCCGTGAGCCTGAACCTCACCCGCCTGGCTCCCCAGCGGGTGGCGAGTCTAGGGCTGATCGCCAGCGCGGGCCTTGGCGAAGCGATCAATGGAGGCTACCTGCAAGCCTTCGTCGAGGCCGGCAGCCGCAATGCCCTCAAGCCCGCGATGAGCCAGCTGTTCGCCGACCCGGGCCTGGTGACCCGGCAGATGCTCGAGGACATGCTCAAGTTCAAGCGCCTGGAAGGCGTCGACAGCGCCTTGCGCCAATTGGCTTCGGCCATAGCCGACGGTAATCGGCAACGGCACGATCTGCGCAGCGTTCTGGGGCAGCATCCGGTGCTGGTTATCTGGGGCGCGGAGGACGCGATCATTCCGGCCACCCAGGCCCAGGGGCTGGATGCCGAGACGGTGGTGATTCCAGGAATGGGCCATATGGTGCAGATGGAGGCGGCCGAGCAGGTCAACCAGCGGTTGCTGGCGTTCCTGCGCCAACACTGAGGCCAGGGCCGCCCCGCAGCCCTTTCAACACCCGGGACGGCGGCGTGCTGGCGACGCCGCCGTGTCCGCGGCCCCTGGACGCAACACTGGGCTCACCCATACAGGGAGTGGTGAACGTGTCCAGAGCGTCTTTACTTGCAGGTAACTGCCCGCAGAACGGACGCACGCCTATGAAGATCGTGATCACCAGCATCCTGGTCGACGACCAAGCCAAGGCCCTTGCCTTCTACCACTATGTGCTGGGGTTCGAACCCAAGCATGACATTCCCATGGGTCAGCACCGCTGGCTGACCCTCACCTCGCCCAACGACCCCAACGGTGTGGAGTTGCTACTCGAACCCGATGCCCATCCCGCCGCCAAGACCTACAAGACCGCCCTCAAGCAGGATGGCATCCCGGCCACGTCTTTCGGGGTGCGCGATATCCAGGCCGAGTACACCCGTCTGTGCGCAGCCGGGGTGCGCTTCACCCAACCGCCGACCGCCATGGGCCCGGTGACCGTTGCCGTGTTCGACGACACCTGTGGCAACCTGATCCAGATCGCCCAACGTCACTGAGACGTGCCGGCCTCCAGGCGCAAGGTCGCCCGCAACCCATGGGGGGCAACGTTGCACAGCTGCACGCTGCCACCCAGGCGCTTGGCGATCATGCTGACGATCGACAACCCCAACCCTGCACCATTGGCGGAATCCTTGCTGTAGAAGCGTTCGAACACCCGCTCGAGGTCCGCTTCGTCGATTCCGGGCCCTTCATCCTCCACGCAGAGCAGTACCTGTTCTTCGACCTGCGCCAGCGACACGCGGATCCGGCCGCCAGGCGGGGAATGGTTCACCGCATTGGTCAACAGGTTCTGCAGAGCGATGGCCAAGGCGCTGGCATCGGTTGCCAGGTGATAGTCACCGGGGGCGATGTCCAGCGAAGGCTCCTGGCCCTGCTCGAGAATCCATGGCGTCAGCTCGGCCAGATGCTCGGTCACAAGTTCCTCCAGGTCGATCACCTCCCGGTTGTGCTGCGCCAGGCGCGGTTCCAACCGTGCCAGGGTCAGCAATTGGTTGACCACCCGGCCAAGCCTATCGACACCTGCAATTAAAAAGCCCAAGGCCTTTTGCCGTTCCTCCTCGGTGGTGGCGGTCTGGGCGTTCTGCGCATGCAGGCGCAGGATCGCCAAGGGCGTACGCATTTCGTGGGCGGCATCGGCGATGAAGCGGTGCTCGCGGCGCAGCAACTGCTCGATCTGAGCCAGCAGCCGGTTGATGGCCGCCTGCATCGGCTCAAGCTCGCGCGGCAACGGCACCAGTTGCAGCGGCGCCAGGGACTCGGCGTGCCGCCCGCGGATGACCTGGGCCATGTTCTGCAGCGGCATCAGGCCGCGACCGATGGCCAACCATACCAACAGCGCCAGTGCCAGGCTGCCCAACAGAAACGGCAGGAGGGTGTGGCGTACGATCCGCCCGACCAGGTCGGCGCGCACATCGCTACGCTCCCCCACCCATATGATCCAGTGCTGGTCGGGCACCGGCAGGACAAAACTGCGCCACTGCCGTCCATCCACCACCACATCGGAAAACCCTGGCGTGGCCGGCGGCGTGACGAATGCGGGCGCGCTCGGTGTACGCACCAGCAACGGGCCATCGTCGCGCCAGACCTGAAACGCAAGCTTGCTCTCGTAGGGGTGCCCGACCCCGCGTCGCCCGGCCTTGCCCAAGGCAACGTCCAAGGCTTGATAGAGGTCTTCGCGGTGCTGCTCGTGCAGTGGCAGGCTCAACACGCCCTGCAGCAGCCGGGCGTTCTGCGCCAGATGGGCGTCATAGACCTCGGCAATCTCGTGGCGGCTGTCGTGATAGTTGTACAGGGCCAGCAAAGCACTGCCGAGCACCAGCACCAGCATGACCCGCCATAAGGTGCGTCGACGCAGCGAACTCATGGCTTGCCTTCCACCAGGTAGCCGATGCCACGCACGGTACGGATCAGCCCGTTGAACAGCTTTTTGCGTAGGTGATAGATGTGCACTTCCAGGGTATTGCTCTCCGGTTCTTCGCCCCAGCCATACAGCAGCTGGGTCAAGCGCTCGCGGGTGAACACCTTGCCCGGCTGGGCCAGCAACTCGTGCAGCAGCCGGTACTCGTTGGGCGTGAGCACCACCGGTTGGCCGTTGTAACTGACCTGCTGAGTCGCCGGGTCCAGCGCGACCCCGGCATGTTCGATCACCAGCCGGGCCCGGCCGGCACTGCGGCGCAACAAGGCGCGCAGACGGGCCTTGAGTTCGTTGAGATCGAACGGCTTGATCAGGTAGTCGTCGGCGCCGGCGTCCAGCCCTGCGATCCGGTCTTCGGTGGCGTCACGCGCCGTGAGGATCAACACCGGCACCGCATTGCCGTCCAAGCGCACACGCCGAAGCAGTTCGACGCCATCCAGGCGCGGCAACCCCAGATCCAGCACCACCAGGTCAAAAGGCTCATGGCGCAGGGCGTGCAGCGCGTTGATGCCGTCCTGCAACCAGTCGAGCGTATAGCCCTCCTGGCGCAGGCCATCGCAAATCCCCTCCCCCAATGCCCTGTCATCCTCCACCAGCAGCAGCCGCATGTTCAGTCCTGTTTGTCTTGGATGCTCTTGAGTAAAGCATCGATTTCCTGACGCCGGCCCTGGTCCGCCAGCTCCCGTCCGGGTCGGGCCGGTGCCTGACGTGCCTTGAGCAAGGCCTCTCTGGCCTGGGCATAGTGGCCTTCGCGCACCAGATGGTCGGCCCAAAAGTAATTGCTGTCGATACCTTCGGGATTGAGCGCCAGTGCCTTGCGCAGCATCGCCTCGGCCTTGTCGCTGTCACCGAACCCGATGGGCCAGCCCGGCACCTGGTCGTACAACGCCCCTAGGCTGGTATAGGCCGAGCCCTGGAGGGCGGCCGGGTCCATGGCGATGGCCTTTTCCAGACTGGCGCGGGCAGCCTTGACCTTGCCCAGCGCCCCCAGACCGCCCGTGGCGCCAGCCCAACTGCTGTTGACGATGCCGTCCCAGATCAGCGCCTCAGGCGAGCTTGGGTATTGGCGCACGAACGCACCGCTGTCAGCGGCGAGTTTTTCCAGCGCATCGGCGCGCTGGGCCTTGGGCAGCGTGTACTGGATCTGCGCCCAGCGCTGCTGGACATCCGTCAAACGCTGGGTGCCCACCTGGTCCAGGGCCCAGGTGAAGGGGGCGACGGCCAGCAGGCCGGCGAGGATCAGGTATCTCATTTGTTCGACTCCTTGCTGTTGGCATCGCTGTAGCGGCGGATCAACGGCAACTGCTTGCGCAGCGCCCGGTCGACTATGCCGGGCAGCATGCCGTTGAGGCGCACGAAGAGTTTTTCCGGCCAGCCCAGGTACAGCTCGCTACGCTCGGCCTGCACGGCGTCGAGTACGGCCTTGGCGACGTCGCCTGGGTCATCCATCCCGACCTTGAGCGCTTTGTTCAAGGCCGTGGCGGCGCTGCTGTTCATGCTGGTGCGGGTCGCCCGGGGTGCGGCGTACAGCACGTTCACCGAGGTGTCGGCAAGCTCGCGCCGCAAGGCTTCGGAGAACCCGCGCAGGGCAAACTTGCTGGCACTGTAGGTGGCATAGCCGGGGTAGCCTATCGAGCCGTAGATGGAGCCGACGTTCACCACCAATGCCCGGGGTTGCTCGCGCAGCAGTGGCAGCATCCCGCAGGTCAGCTGCAGGGTGGCCTTGATGTTGAGGTCGATCAGGTCGTCCAGGGCTGCCTCGTCGAGTTGCTCGAACAGCGCGAAACGATTGACGCCGGCGGCATTGATCAGCAGATTGGCCCCGCCGTGGGCGCGTGCCGCAGCGATCACGGCCTGGCGCCCTGCAGGGCTGCGCAGATCGGCCGATTGCCAATGCAACTGCTGGGGGTAGCGGTTCATCAACCCCGCCAGCGGGCCCATGTGCCGGCTGACCGCCAGCACCCTGGCTCCGGCCGCGCACAGCTGGCTCGCCAGCTCAAGGCCAATGCCACCGCTGGCCCCGGTCAGTACCGCCGAGCATTCAGACAGACGCATGGCGCACCTCTTGCCCGGTGGCACGCGGCAGGCCCTGGAACATCTCGGTGTACAGCCGGTACACCACTTGGGCGGCGTGGATCACCGCCTCTTGGTCTTCGGGTTGGTCCAGACGATCCATCAGGCCGCGGTAGGTGACCATGTGGTCCTGGTCCAGCGCGCCGTGGGAACTGAGGTAGCTGAAAGCCTTGTCCGGCAGACCAAGGCTGCTCTGGATGGTGCCTGCGGCCTGGGTGGCCAGGGCAATGCTGGTGCCTTCGAGCACGTTGACCATGCCGAACAGCCCCACCGGGTTGCCGCGGGCGATGGTGTCATAGAGAAACGCCACCATCAGTTCGATCGGCAGCGCCGGGCGGCTGTTGCGCACTTGGTCGGGGTCACCGCCGCAGGCCGCGATGTCATCGAGGATCCAACGCTCGTGGCCGTATTCTTCATCGATGTATTCGCACACCGCACCGCGCAGCCATTCCAGGCGCACGGGCAGTCGTGCACCGCAGGCCATCATCAGCGGCACGGTATGGCGCACGTGGTGATAGGCCTGGGTCAGGAAAGCCACGTAACCCTCCAGACTGACGGTGCCGGCGAGTGCATCGCGAATGACAGGCACGCTGAACAGGGCGCCGCGTTCCTGGGTGGTTCGTGCTTGGAGGGTTTCAAAGAAGGACATGACAGGCCTCATGAGTCAGCAATCGCGGATAACAAGCCGTGGTAGCGCTGCAGGATCTGGTCCCGGCGCGGACGGCCATTGGTGGTCAGGGTGGCACTGGCGGCGCTGAAGGGTTCGGGCAGGCGTCGCCAGGCGTGTACACGGGCGTAGTCCGGCAGGCCGGCATTGCACTGGGCCACGGCCTGCTCGATCAGCGGGTCCCCGATGTTCGGGTCCAGTGGCCAGAGCAGCGCCACGTTGCGGGCCAAGCCCTCGCCATGGACGAAGGCTTGGAGTATCACCCCGCCCTGGGTCAGCTCCGCCTCGACCCATTCAGGGTTGACGTTGCGCCCAAAACTGGTGATGAACTGGTTCTTCTTGCGTCCTGCGAGGTACAGGTAGCCATCGCCGTCGAAGTGGCCGATATCGCCCGTGGGCCACCACTGCCCGGTGAAGGGCGGCTCGCCCAGGTAGCCCAGCAGAGTCGAGCCGGCCACCAGCACTTCGCCGTCCTCGGCGATACGCACCTGCACATGGGGCAAGGGGCGCCCGACACTCCCAGGTCGCTGTGCCCCCGGACGGTTCAGACAGACCACCGATGCGCATTCAGACAGCCCGTAGCCCTCGAACACCGGCAGGCCCACCGCCTCGGCGCGCGCCAACAGACTTTGCGCCACGCGTGCCCCGCCCACGGCGACGAAACGCAGCGGGCCGACCTGGGTCCAGCCACGCTCGATGGCGCTCACCAGCCCCAGCAGCAGCTGCGGTACCAGGATCAAGCTTTCGGCACCGCTCAAGGCGATGCTGCCCAGCAAGCGCTTCCAGTCGATCTGGCCTGCGCCCCGCATGCCCAGGTGTGCCTGCGGAAAAACCATGACACGGGCGCCGGCCAGCAAGGCCGCGTACAGGCCGAGGTTTTCCAGCAGCACACCCAAGGGCAGCACCGCCAGGTACGTGCTCGGCGCCGACGGCCGACTGGCCGCCTCCAGTTCACGGGCCACCCGCAGCATCGCGTCGCCCCCCAGGCACACGCCCTTGGGAGCCCCTGTGCTGCCGGAGGTGTAGGTGATCTTGAGGGTGCCCGCCGGCAGGGCGTTGGCCACCTGCACCTGGCGGGACCAGACGCCCTCTTTCTCATTGAAGCCTGCCGCCTGCAGCGTCGGTGCAAGGTCAGGCTCGGCCAGCATCAGGGTCACCCCGCTGTCGTCGAGGCTGTGACGGACCTGCGCCGGCGTGAAGAACGGCGGCACGATCACGCACGGGCGTTCGGCCAGTAGCGCCGCCAGGTCCCAGAACATTGCCTCAGGGCCGTTGTCCAGGGCCAGGGCGAAGGTACCTGGCGGCTGAGCACGCAACCACGCCTCGCGCTGCTGGACCTCGCTCAACAACTGGCCATAGTCATAACGGCCTACCACCCCTTGCAGCGCGACCAGCGCCGGGCGCTGACGGGCATGCAGGTTCAGCACCTCGCGAAACACCTGCAACTCATGCGGCATGACCGGACTCCTGTAACGCCGCAGGCAACCCCAGGCGCTGGAACACGCCCGCGCGCATCAGCGCGTCATGGCCCAGGCCGATGTTGCCGGCGAACACGTGGGGGTGCTGGTTGTAGTAACTGCCCCAATGATCGCGCTCACCATTGAGCCGGTCCGGGTCGGCGTCGGCCAGCAAGGTCGGCACCAAGCCCAGCCGGTGAAAGCTGTTGACCAGCGTCGAGGCGCCGGTGAAGGCGACCCACTCCAGCCCTCGCGCAGCCAGCAGCCAGGTCACGACGATGATCATGATGCGGGCACTGCCGGCGCTGAGCGCTGCAAGATTGCCCACCTCGACCACCTGTTGCCGGTTGACGTGTGCACCGGCCAGGCGCGAGGCCGCCTGCTCCACGGGCTCGTCCAGGTAGCGTTCGAGAAACAGCGGCCCGTCCCCGGCCAGGCGCATGCCTGCAGCGGCGATCAGGCGGCCATGGCTGTCGCTCAGCCCGAGCAGCTCAGGCAGGTAGTGATGGACATCGGCGTGGTGGATCGATGCAAAACGCTGATGGATGAAGTGTTCGATCGAGTTGCGATCTGGCTCGCCTGCAAGGCTCAGGGTCAGGTGCGCCATACCGCGCTCGGCATGAGTACCGATGGCCAGCGGGAACAAGGCACGCCAATGTGCGTCGGTCATGGAAATCCCCCCAGGGGACGTTTCGTTGGGGGGAGTATCGGCGGCTAATCTGAAGGCTATCTGAAGACAGCCTCAAGGCCTTGCGCTACAGTCAGCGGCCCTCACCAGCGCAGCCATAACAAGGAAAACCCAATGCGCTACGAATTCAGCGAAGTCCTGAACGATCTGATCGACTACTTCATCCTGGGCGATATCCAGCTGCTTCATCGCTTCAAGGAGGAACACGCGCTGCCGGACGACCTGGCCCACGCCTTTACCCATGGCGACAGCGGCGACCAGGCAGTGCTCGAGGGCATCGTCCTGCCGTTGGCCGGGGTCGAGAACCTGCCCTACCGGATCATCTTCAGCCTGGGCGACGACACCCCTGCCCTGCTCGCCGCCGGCAGCCGCCTCAAGCATCGTCGGCCGGGCTATGTGCTTCAGGTGCAGAACCGCTCGTTGATGCTGTTTACCTGGCGCATTCTGCAGCACTTCACGCCCAAGGCCCTGGGCGATTTGCTGGCACGCTACCAGCAACCCGGCCGACCCATCATCGAGCTGGACAACGGCTGGTACCACGTGGAGGTGCTCGCAGGTGCCGTGCTGCGCGACGGTTTGTACGAGCCAGCCTTTGAATTCGTGCTGAAGAAGACCCCCGGTCGCGGCAGCGTCACCGGGGTCGATATCGGTTACCGCTTCGCCTTGCGCGGCTGTTTCGATTGACCCGCGAAGGGGCGCATGGCGCCCCTTCGACTGCGCCACTCAGGCGTGATGGATGTCCCGATCCTTGGTTTCGGGAAGGAAGAAGGTCCCCAGTATCGCGGTCATCACCGCAATGACGATCGGGTACCACAGCCCGTAGTAGATATCGCCCGTCGCGGCCACCATCGCAAATGCCACGGTCGGCAGGAAACCGCCGAACCAGCCGTTACCGATGTGGTACGGCAGCGACATGGAGGTGTAACGGATGCGCGCCGGGAACAGCTCCACCAGCCATGCGGCGATCGGCCCGTAGACCATGGTCACGTAGATCACCAGCAAGGTCAGCAGCAACAGCACCATCGGGTAGTGGGTCTTGGCGGGATCGGCTTTTTCAGGATAGCCCGCTTCTTTGAGCGCACTGCCGAGGGTGGCAGTGAAACTCTCGCTCTGGGCCTTGAAGTCCGCCGGGGCCAACGCCCTGCCGTCAAAGCTTGGGATCACCCGCTCGCCGATGCGGATCTGCGCCACGCTGCCGGGCTCGGCGCGTTCGTTCTGGTACGGTATGGCCCGCTTGGCCAGCAAGCTCTTGGCGATGTCGCACGAGCTGGTGAATTTGGCCTTACCCACCGGGTCGAACTGGAATGCGCATTGGTCCGGGTCGGCGATCACAACCACCGGGTTCTGCTCCTGAGCGACGAACACGTCCGGGTTGCCGTACTCGGTCAGGGCCTTGAAGATCGGGAAGTAGGTCAGCGCGGCGATGATGCAGCCGGCCATGATGATTTTCTTGCGCCCGATGCGGTCGGACAGGCTGCCGAACAGGATGAAGAACGGCGTGCCGATCAACAGCGAGCCTGCGATCAGCAGATTGGCGGTCTGCGGGTCGATCTTGAGCATCTGCAGCAAGAAGAACAGCGCATAGAACTGCCCTGTGTACCACACCACTGCCTGGCCGGCGGTGCCGCCGAGCAGCGACATGATCACCACCTTGAGGTTGTCCCAGCGGGCGAAGGACTCGGTCAGCGGCGCCTTGGAGGCCTTGCCTTCGGCTTTCATCTTCATGAACACCGGCGACTCGTTGAGCTGCATGCGAATGTACACCGAGATCGCCAGCAGCAGGATCGACAGCACGAACGGGATGCGCCAGCCCCAGTCCTCGAAGGCCTCCGAACCCAGCAGCGTGCGGCAGGCCAGGATCACCAGCAACGAGAGGAAAAGCCCCAGGGTTGCGGTGGTCTGGATCCATGAGGTGAAGAAACCACGTTTACCCTTGGGTGCATGCTCGGCCACGTAGGTCGCCGCTCCACCGTACTCACCGCCCAACGCCAGACCTTGCAACAGCCGCAGGGTGATCAGGATGATCGGCGCCGCCACGCCGATGGCGGCATAGCCGGGCAGCACGCCGACCACCGCGGTGGACAGGCCCATGATGACGATGGTGATGAGGAAGGTGTACTTACGCCCGATCATGTCGCCCAAACGGCCGAACACGATGGCCCCGAACGGCCGCACGGCAAACCCGGCGGCAAAGGCGAGCAAGGCGAAAATGAAGGAAGTGGTCTCGTTGACCCCGGCGAAGAAGTGCTTGGCGATGATCGCCGCCAGGGAGCCGTAGAGGTAGAAGTCATACCACTCGAACACTGTGCCGAGGGATGAAGCGAAGATGACCTTGCGCTCCTCCCGAGTGATGCCACGCTGGGGCGCGCTGCCCGTGGATGTGCTGTCGATGACCGCCATGGGTTGCCTCCATCTCTAGGTTGCAGGCCGCAGGTGCTTCTCATGCACACATCCCGTACACCCAGGCCCTAGGACTTGCGCGAAGCACGGCAGGCGAGGCGCCAAGGGTCGCAGCAAGGTCAGTTGAAGCATAATCGGCTTTGCCGATGTAGCCATGGGACACCGACCACAGGGCGTTCGCCCAGACGATTTAGCCGCGAACAGGTGGCGCAACGCGAGCGCAGAAACATCAGGCTTCATGGCTTCACACTCCGAATGGGAAGGTATCGTCCTCGTGGCTGACACCGGCTGGTACCGGCAGTGGCGTCAGGGCGCTGGTCTGCTCGATCCATACCAAGGCGTCGAACTGCTCGCCCAGGACCGCCTCGAAGTAATGGCTCTGGCGCTCGGTGCGCGGCCGATAGATCACTCCGATGGCGCGCTCCAGCAAGGTCCCGCTCAGCGCGTCGCGCAAGGCCTCGGCGCCGTCCCCGCGCCAGTCGGTCAACGAGGCGGGAACGCCGGCATCGAGCCAGCGCCGCTCCCAGCTGTCCGGCCGCGACGGCAGTACCTCCTGGATGCGCACTTCGCCGTCCCAGTCATCGGCTGCCGCGACCTGGCCGCGGTCGGTGCTCATGCCAATCAGCACCGCCTCACGACCAAAAGCGGTGCGACACAGCTGGCCCAGGTTGAACTCGCCGCGCCAGCCCATCAGCGTGGCGGCAGCATTGCCGATATGGGAATTGTGCGCCCAGACCACGGCCTTGGCCGAGGCGCCCCGATGGGCGAGCACGGCCTGGAGCGTGTCGAACATGTGCTTGTCCCGCAGGTTCCACGACGCCGCCCCGCCACGATACATGGCGCGGTAATACTGCTCGGCGGCACGCACCACCCGGGCGTTCTGGGTAGCGCTGAAAAACGCTTCGCCGTCATCTGCCAGACGCTTGGCGAGCAAGCTGTTGAGCTGTTGCACGACCGCGTCCTCACAGGGGGCCTGGCCTGCGCGCTCGACAAAATGTCCGTAGAGGGCCGGGTCGTCCTGCCAGGGCGTGAGACAGCCATATCGCTGGCGGGCTTGGTGGGCCAGCGCGGGATCGGTGCGGTCCAAATAGCTGAGCACCTGTGCCATCGAATTTCGCAGGCTGTAGATGTCCAGGCCGCGAAACTCGGTGCGCTCGGCAACCGGCAGGGTGTGATTATGGCCGCGCAGCCAGGTGATGAACTCGCTTACCTCGGCGTTGCGCCACATCCAGCTGGGAAAGCGGCCGAAAGCCGGGTCCTGGACCGGCATGGGGTCGATCCCCCTGACCTTGCGATCGAGCTGGCCCGCATCGGGCCAGTCGGCCTCCACGGCCACGATGTTGAAGCCGTGCCGCTCGATCAGATGCCGGGTGATCGCCGCCCGGGTTCGGTAGAACTCCCGCGTGCCATGGCTGGACTCGCCGATGAGCACCACCTTGGCGTCGGTGTATCGGTCGAACAGAGCACCGAACATCGGGGTATCGATATGCGGCAACGGCTCGGCATGGCGACGCAACAGCTCCAGCAGTGTGCTGTCTGCGGCCTCGCGGGCATTGGCTTGAGCGGACATGATCACCTCCTGTTGGCCGCGCTCCGATATCCCGGAAGACGCCAGCAGTGCCGGCGATGTTCCTCAGCATTGCATCGGCGGTCGACGATCGCGCCAGGCGCGCCACAGACCGCCCAGCATGCAACTCGTCAATGCGCCGAGCAGCGCCAGTGCCATGTCCTTCTGTGCATCCCACGGGTCACGCTGGGTGGCGACGAAGGCTTGGGCAGTGTCCTTGCCCACGTACTGGCCCCCCACCCATTCGATCAACTCGTACAGGGCCGACGTGGCCAGCACCACAGTGAGCGTCAGCACGACCAGCCAGGCGCCCCGCAGCACAGTGAGGCGCCACAGGGTTTCGCGCAGCGGCCGATAGAACAGCAGGCCATAGCTCAGGTGCACCAGGCGGTCGTACTGATTGCGCTGCCAGCCCAGGGCAGCATCCAGGGAGTGGCCCGATACTGCCTTGGCCCAACGGTCATAGGGCACCTCGGCATAGGTGTAATGTGCGCCCAGTTCATGGATGGCGAACAACAGCACGATCGCAAGATAGGCCGACGGTGACAGGCGCAGCCAGCGCCAACCCGACACCAGGGCCAGCAGCAAGGCCAAGGGGACGATGTTTTCCATCAGCCAGTCGGCGCGGTGGGCAGGCGCCACACCTGAAACCACGATCATCGCCAGGGCCAGAAGCAGCAGGGCCAGCGCTTGAGCTGGGGTAGCGGGTGAGCCAATCGACTGTCGAACCACGGCGGTGCTCTTCGTAGGGCCGTTTCCTCTTAGAGTCATTCCTTCGAAGAGGTTCTGAACCTGAGCCAGCGCCTAGCGCAGCTGAGTACTCTCCATAGTCGCTGGGACGCACGACTGCCCCCTGTTCAAGCCAGCGGTCCCTTGAGTTCCACCTGGTTGCCGTCCGGGTCGAAGCAATACAGCGACAAGCCCTCGCCCTCGGCGCCGTAGCGCTTCTGCGCAGGTTCGACGGTCACGCCGGCCGCTTGCAGGTAGGTGGTCAGGGCTTGCTCGTCGAACGGCTCGATGCGCAGGCAGAAGTGATGAAGATTGTTGCCCTGCCCGTTCGGCGCCGGCCCGCCCGGGCGCCCCAGGGGGCCGTCGAGGGTCACCAGGTCGATCATCGCAGTCCCTGCCGCCAGGTGGACCATTCCTAGATCCTCACGCGTTCGGCTCACCTGGCAACCGAGCAGGTCGCGGTAGAAGGCGATGCTGCGCTCCAGATCCTGGACCCGCAGGACGATATGATCGATGTGCTGGATGACGAAAGGTGGCATGCCGCTACTCCATATGGCGGACCCCTGGAAGGGTACCCAGGCAACATAGCCCATCCCAACGCCTGCCGACAGCCCTGCCTTTGCCTACTCGTTGACTAGACGCTGCAACTGGGCGCTGTCGTGGCTGGCCAGCACCCGCAGGATCTGGTCGACCAGCGCCCGGTCAGGCGCCTCAAGATGGAAATGATGACCGCCTGGGTGCCAGGTGACCCGGGCATGCTCGGGCAAGGCGCCCTGGCGCTGCTCGAAGCCATCACCAGCGAACGCCCCCTGGCGCCCCAGCATCAGGTACAGCGGGCAGGCAATCTGGCGCAGCAAGTCACAGGCCTCATGCTCGGTCAACGGCATCGGTTCGGGCAAGACCAGGCGCGGGTCGTGGCGCCAGCAGTAGCCATCGCCCACCTGCAGCAGATCGCGTAACGCCAAAAGACGTGCCGCCTCGCTGGACAACGTACTGTCCAGACGGTTGCGCCGCTGCATCAACGCCGACTCCAGGTCATCGAACTGACAGCCGCCAGGCTCGGCGAATCCCTGCAGCCGGCTGCGCCGGACCATACGCTTGAGACGGTAGGCCCGGGCCAGGTGCTGGACGCGGTCATCGGCCGCCACGGTGAACGGCACGCCCATGCCATCGAGGAAGATCATGCTGGCGATGCTGCTGGTGAGCGCCGCCAGCAGCGAAGCGATGCCGGTGCCCATGCCGTGGGCCACCACATGAAAATGCCCGAGCCCCAGGCTGTCGACAACGGCCAGCATGTCCTCGGCGTGTTCCCACAAGTAATAGCCGCTGTCATCGCGCCGGTGGTCCGACCGACCATGGCCGGCCAGGTCCGGCGCCACCACGAAGCACCCATCGAGCAAAGGTGCCAGCCGCTCGAACGAAGCGGCATTGTCCAACCAGCCGTGCAAGGCGAGCACGGGGATGCCGTCCTCCGGCCCCCAGCAACGCACGGCAATTTCGACGCCATCGAGGTCTAGCAGGTGATCCTTGGGACTGCACTGCGAACGCATGAACTCTCTCCCTTGGCTTTGGCCTGGCACCCGCGCATCAGGCCGGTAACCTACCTTGGCGCAGGCAGCCCAGGCTCGCTGGCCCGCGACCGACGGTAACGTGTTCGACACCGACCCCTTGGGTGTTATCTCGTTATCACCTGCGCCACGCACCGAGGCCGCTCAATGGCAGCTCTTTGTAACGGAGTTGACCATGACCACCGAGCCCCCCTTCCATCACGCACAGATCGCTCGTTCCTTGCCGACCTGGTGCAAGGCCCTGCCCGCCCAGCGCGTGCCCGACCTGCTGAGCCGGCTGCGCAAGGACTACCTCCAGGCCGATGGCAGCGCCCACGCCTGGTACACCAAGGCCAGCGTCGAGGACCAACAGGCTCTGAACACTGCCATCGACCGCCGGGACGCCAGCCGCAGGGCCCTGCAGGATGCGCTGAAGCCACTCAAGGGCATCACTGACTTCTGCAAGCCACTGCTCGAAGCGCGCTTGGGCATCGATCAGCCCGTCGATCAGGCGCAGTACCACTTCCAGCCGTTCAGGCAAATCATCGAGGTGCTCACAGAAACGACCGCCGCCGTTGCCGCACAGACTGATACAGCACGCTATGAACGCGACCCCGAGGGCAAGCCGCGCAGGCTCAGCCTGCTGGAAGCGGCGCTGCACAATTTCGAAAGCGCGGACGAAGCCGGCCCCTTCAGTACCTTGCAGCGCAGCAAGACCGACGCCAGCCCGGTGACAGGCCCCGTGGCGGGGCTGACCGCTGCCGGATTCGTCAAGATCTGTCGCGACCTGGACCTTGGCCGGCAGTACCAGACGCATCTCGGCGCCCTCTATGACGGTCCTGCCTCGGCCTGGATCCAGCGCCTGTCCATCCAGGCCAGCCAGGACGAGCTGCGGGTCCAGGCGTGGATTGCCCGACTGCGTGAAAAGGTGAGCGACGCAGGGCATGCTGCGCTCATGCAACTGTGCGAGAGCGCCGCCAAGCCGAACTACCAGGGCCACCCCCTGAAATGCTGGCGCATCAACCTGTTCAAGACGCCCCTGAACGAAGTGTTGGTGATCGGCCCGGACCAGGTGGATGGGACCAACCCATGCATGGTCTACATTCCCGGCGCACCGGATGCGCCTTTGCAGGAGTATCCGGCGGCGAGCCAAGCGGCAAGCGATCTCGCCAAGCGCATGCAGGACACTGACCTGTTGCGCTTGATGATCGGCTTCGCCCCTCACAGCCTGCAGGGCGAGTTGACCACCAAGCTGCGTCAGGCCTTGTTCGTCCAAAAGCGCTTGTTCGGACGCAAGGTCCGGCTGAACAAGAAGGCGCCCAGGCTCCTCTATGAGCGCGTGGCACTGCCCGATGCTCCCTGGGTCACCCTGCACCACGACCATGTACGCCGACTCAAGAGCGACGCCGCCAGCATTGCGGTACCCACCGCCGATGCCGATGCCAAGTCGCGCCTGCAGCGTCTGGAGCACTGGCTGTCGGTGGGGCTGGACGTACTTAACGTCGCGGCGATGTTCGTTCCGCTGCTCAACCCGATCATGATGACCATCGGTGCTGCGCAAATCATGGGTAGCGTGTTCCATGGCATCGAAGCCTGGGAGGACGACGATACCGCTCAGGCCCTGGCCCAGGTGGAATCCATCGCGGTCGACATCGCCAGCGCAGCGGCCCTTGGTGCCGGACTCACGGCCCTGAAGGCATCGGGCTTCGTCGATGCCCTGCAATCGATCCGCCACGAAGGGGGCGAACGCCTGTGGCGCCCTGATCTTACGGCCTACCAGAGCTCTGTCGAGCTGCCTGCCGAGCTGTCTGCCGATGCTCAAGGCCTGTATGCGCTGGACGGTAAGCACTACGTCCACATCGAAGGCCAGACTTACCCGCTCGAGCAAGACGAGCATGGCGGTTGGCGCCTGCTTACCCCCAGTACCACCGAGGCCTACCGCCCGCGCCTGAGCCATAACGGCCACGGTGCTTGGCGCCTGGCCCTGGAGCAACCTCTGGACTGGAGTGATCTTCAACTGGTGCGCCGCCTCGGGCCTGTAACCGACGGGCTGCAAGATACCGACCTGATCATGGCCATGGCGGCCACCGGTACCGATGCCGATGTGCTGCGTCGCGTGCACATCGATGGACAACGGCCACCGGCGCTGCTCATCGACGCGCTCAAGCGTTTGCGCACCGACCAGGAGACTGACGATGTCATTTCCCGTGTGCGCCATGCCAAGCCGCTTGCCGCCTACAAGCACTATGCGCTTCCGGCCTTGCCCACTTTGCCAGGCTGGCCTGAGGATCATGTCATCCTCGCTATCGAAGGCGCAGAATCGACCGGTAACGCCACTCGATATGGCGCTGCACAAACCGCTGGCGAGGTGCAAATCAAGATTACGCGCACCGAGCTGGAACAGGGCCAACTCAGTCAGACGGTCATATCGCAGATGGCCCCGCAGGCCATCCGCGCGCTACTGTCGGGCCATAACGTGAGCGAACAAGACGCCTCGGCCCTCAACGAGATCCTGGCCAATCATTTGGCGGGCCAGCGCGCGTCAATGTTCGAAAGCCTCTATAAAAGTCGCCAACCGGCCTTGAGTGCGCCAGCCCAAGTGTTGGCCCGTCAGTTTGGTGGCTTACCCGTCGATGCCCTGGATGCGATCATCGACAACGCCAGCGCCACCGAAAAACAGCGCCTGGCAGCAGGCCGCGTGTCGTTGCGCATCGCCGAGGAAGCACGGCGCCTTCAGGCCCGTGTGCGGCTGGATCGGGCCTTGTTGGGGCTTAATCGGGCAAACCTGGCCAACGCCGACAGCCAGCGCCTGGCTGACGCCTTGGCGGTGGAACAACCCGATGCCAGCCCGGATGAACGTCTTGCAGCGGCGCAGGCAGACCGGAACCTGGCAGCTCGATTGATAGGCCAGCAACCGATCAAGCCTCGTTGGCGCTCGCCGATGCGCCTGAGCGACGGGCGGGCGGGCTATCCGCTGAGCGGCAGATTCCGTTTTTCCAACCTGCTAAGAAGCGGCCGGGACGCTATCCACACCCACCTGCAAAGCCTGTATCCGGGGCTCAACCGGGAGCAGATCCGCACGCTGGCCCGAGACATGGCCCGCCATGGCGATGTTGCGAGGCAAATCAGGGTGTTGGGTGAACAACGCACCACCCTGGCCGAAACGCTGCAAAACTGGACCGATACGGGCACGGAGGACGAATACGATAACCGCCGCAGGCTCAGCCGCCTGCTCAACCGCACGTGGAGCCGCGAGGGTGGACAGCACCTGCATCTGGACTATCTGGTGCTCGATACCCTGCCTTCGTTGCCAGTCCCGTTTCCCCATATCACCGAGCTCTCCATGGACAGTCTGCATTTGCAGACGATTCCAGAGGACTTTCTGCAGAGCTTTCCGAACCTGCAACGGTTGGAGCTGGCCAATAACCCGCAGCTGGACACACGCGCCCTGTTCCGGGCACTGCGCAGCGCGCCGGGGCTACGAACGCTGGCCCTTAACCGCACACCTCTCCCCCAACTGGATGCGGCTGCCCGCGAGGTACTGGGCGCCATGCGACACCTGCACACGTTGCACATCTCCCATGCCGGTTTGACCCTGAGCGTCGCCGACATGCAGGTACTGGCCAGGCTGCCGCTGCAGATACTGCAACTCGATGCCAACACCATCGACCTCACCCCGGGCTTGGCAGCGCATTTCAACCAGATGACGTCGCTGCGCGAACTGAGTCTCTCGAACAATCCGCTGGGGAACGCCCCGCTGTTGGGTGAACTGCACAATCTCGAAGGGCTCTACCTGGACGGCTGCCTACTCACCCAATGGCCGACCGGCCTGACCGAACTGATGGAGCGGCAAGACTGCCGATTGCGCGACTTGCAGCTGAGCACCAACCACATCACCGAGTTCCCGGCGCTTGAGCGGATCCTGCAAAGCCACTTTGTCAACGAATTGCGCACCGGCAGGCGCTTGATCATCTGGACCTTCTTCGACAACGGTATCCCCGAAGAGACGGCCGAGCGCTTGCGTGGAGCAGGCGTCAGGATTCTGGGAACACGCGAGCTGCTACCTCTGCCCCCGGCGGCGAACGTGCCCGCAGTGCCCCCTGAAGTCGCGCCGGTGCAGTGGCTGGCTACCGCGACCGACGCGCAACGCGAATTGTGGAACCACATGTTCGAGGATGGCGCCTACCCGTACCTACGTCAGGTCATCGAGCGCTCCGGACACTCGGCACAGGCACGGACCAGCCCCCAAGGGTTGGCCCGGCAAATCTGGGGGTTGCTGGAAACGGCGAGCCAGGATGAACACTTGCGTGCTCATCTGGATCGGATCGCCAGTGAGTTCCCGACCACCTGCGGCGATGCGGCTACCGACGGGCTGAGTACCCTCGAGGTAGAAGTCTTGGCGTATGACGAAAGCACCGATGGAGAGGTTGCCGGGCCGCGCTTGTTCACCTTCTACGGTCGCCTGTACCGACGCCACCAAGTTAACGAGCTGGCATCGCGTATCTATGCAACCCGGCTGAAACGTCAGGCGCGATACCTTGAATGGAAAAACCTCCCAGCCATGCAGAGGGGTCCTCTCCCAGCACTTCCTCCACTCGATCCGCTGGATGACATCGGTCTGGAGGAATTGGGGCAAAGCCTGGTCGATGACATCGAAATACGCTTGGCCTTGCGCCAGGCAGTAGCTGCTCGGCTGGAATTTCCAGAGCCTAGCCACGAGATGCTCTACCGTCAGACCGCGATGATCTCCGATCACACGGCGGACGAAGTGGTGAACGCCGTCGAACGGTTCGAGGAGGACGAAAAAAGCGACGGGCCGCGGCAGGTCTGGATCGCCACAGAGCCGAGTTGGCAGCGGTTTCTCAAAGATCGCTATGCCCATGACTTCGACGCCCTGACCAAGCGCTGGCAGTCAGGCCTGGATTACCTGGAGTACTGCATGGATTCTGAGGCGGAGCCTGTCGAATTCCTGGACGAGGCCGTGATCAAGGTGCTGGAGCCCGTGTTGCCAGAGCAGCCATTGGATGCAGCTGGCCAGCCGCGCCGGGTAGCGGTCAACGAGGGCGTGCATCTCAAGGCGACCAGTGTACTGCTCAAAGCCCGTCTGGAAGAGGAAGAGGCCCTGCTGCTCGACCTGACCAAGCAACAGGACCCAAACGCTCACTGACCGCGTAGGTCTTCGAAAAACGCGTGCCGGCCAGCCACCTGGCCGGACGCACGAGGCGCACCCGCCGACTCGCCGTTGGCGGCTTCCACGTGCCAATAGCAGTGTCTGACCGCGCGGGTCACCGCGACATAGGCCAGGCGCTGCACCTCTTCCTTCTGTGCCGTGTCGAACGGTTGGGCATCACCGGCACGCCCCAGACCGGCCATGCGGTACGCCTGGTTCTTGTATGGCGAACTGGTCAGGTACTGGCAATCACCGAGCATGAAGACGGCATCGGCCTGTAACCCTTTGGCGCTGTGATAAGTGAGCTGGCGCAACCGACGTTGGTCAGGCGGCAAGCTAGAATCAGCTTTATAAACAGACGTTAAATGCTGCTCTATCAAAGACTTATCTGAACTTTTTCGAAACAGCATCATGACCGTTTCGCCGCGCGCGTAGTGTTCCATCAAGGTCTCGGCCAAGGCCGCCTCATCGCGGTCGAAGACCTTTACCGGCGACAACGGCAGCTCGGCCGCCAGACCACTGGCCTTGGCCTTCTTGCCAGCGATGGCCGGTGCGCCTTTGACCAAGTGCTCGGCGGCATCGATGATGTGCTGCTGGCTGCGGTAGTTCTCCACCAGCATGACTCGGGTATTGGCCGGTGACGGGAACGCCTTGGTGAATTCCATGAAGTACTTCGGCGAGCTGCCCCGCCAGCCGTAGATCGACTGCCAGTCGTCCCCCACGCACATCAATGAACTCTGCCCGGCGTTGCGCCCGACGTGCATAGCCGGGCCACGCCGGCGGATCTCGGCCAGGCTCGCCCGTAGCCAACTGACGATCTGCGGAGAGACATCCTGGAACTCGTCGATCATCAGGTGCGCCAGCGGGCGCAGCAGCGGGTCGGGCAACAGGCGCAAGTTCTCCGGATTGTTCTCGCCGAACAGGGCGAACATACGGTTGTAGGTCATTACCGGTGGCGACTGGGCTAGCAGGTGCGCCTCCAGGGCTTTCCAGAACAATGCCAGCGCCTCGAAGAACACTGCATCGCTGTCATCGGCCGAGAAGCTCATGCCGGCCACCGCAGTGTTCACTTCCAGCCCCAGGTTCTCGATGAAGCTAGCGGCTGCGACGAACGCATCCAGAAGCGGCGCCGGTGCCAGCTCGCCTTTGACCTTGAACTCAAAGCCGGGGCCCGCTACCGCATCACCGGCCAGAGAAGCTGCCAGGCGCTTTGCTGAGGCGTAATTATCTAGCCATATCAATGGCTTATCGCAGAAAGCTTGAAACAACGTGCGCTTTACAGACCACTCCGACCGCACCCCGAGCTTGGCACCGGGGCGTTGGTACTGGGCACTTTCGGATGGGTCGAAACCGAGCACCACCCAGGCGTCCAGCCCTTCCAAACGGCCATGCACATGAAAACGACTGCCACGGATCTGCACCGTGTCGCGACAGGGCTCGATACCTTTGATCGGCCAGGCCCCCGCGGCGAACCACAGGTCCTCGATAACGTCGCACAGTTCTTCGTCGCGCTGGGCCGCCAACTGGGTCACTTGCACGCGCTTCTGCACATCGGGGTGGTCGGGGTCCAGGGGTTTTAGCTGCAATGCCTCCCGGCGCAACGTGCCGATGAGCTCGGCAAAGCGGGGGCTGGCTTGCAACAGATCGCGGTAGCAGAGATTGAGCTGTTGGCGCTGGGCATCGTTCAGGCGCAGGTCGAACGGGTTGCCGTCGGCGTTGGCTTCGCCACCTGCGGGCAGTTCCTGGCCCAGGGTCTCGAAGGCCCGCAGTTGGCCGAAGCCTGGCAGGCTGCGCACCAACGGCAGGATGCGGGAATGGAAGGTGCGCACCAGTTCCCGGGCCTGGGCTGGCTGCAGGTCGAGCTGCCACAGGGCAAAAACCTGCACCAGGCGCTTGATGAAATCCTTGCGCGATTCGCGGGTGAAGGTCACCACGGTCATGGCGTCCAGCTCATAGCCCAGGTAATGGCGCAGCAACAGGATGCGCAGCACCAGGGAGGTGGACTTGCCCGCGCCGGCGCCGGCCACCACACAAGTGGAGGGGGTGTCGCTGAAGATCAGCTTCCACTGGGCGGCGCTGGGTTGGGCCGAAGCTGGCAGTCGCTGGGCGACATCGGCCTTGAAGCGTTTTTTCAGCTCGGCGGTCAGTGGTAGACGCCAGTCGTCGAACAGGTTGGAGTCCTGGCCGGGAACGGCCGCCGCCTCGGGGCGCAGGTCACGAATCACCAGCACCTGGCGCCCCGCCTCATAGCCCTCGACGCGGCCACGCTCGTAGCCTTCACGCAGGCCATCGGCATGGCCGCTGCGCTGGCCGGTGGCATGGCCCAGGAACCAGGAGTCGCGGTGCTGTGCCTGCAATCGGGTCAGGCCGCGGCCCAACAGGCGGGCGGCCAAGCGGCGAAACCAAGGCAGTTGGGCGGGCGGCTTCAGCTCGGCCGGAGCCGGGGGATGCTCGTGGGACACAGTCACTCCGTTGCAGATCGAATCAGCGGGCCATGTTCACCTCATCCGTGAAAAATCGCCAGCGAATGCTTTCAGATCAGGGCATTAGGCGATGAATCGCATGTATTTGCGCACACAAAAGAATCTAATAAATAGATAAAACCAAGCCGATATTTACGCTTATTTTCGATCTTTATTTGGCGCATCATGGCGCCATTCCACCCATTCAAGGAGCACGACCATGCTGCAACTGCGCCCGTTCGAAAGCCTCGGCCACGCCAACCACGGCTGGCTCGATGCCCATCATCATTTCTCGTTCGCCGAGTACTACGACCCAGCGCGCATGAGCTGGGGCAACCTGCGGGTCTGGAACGATGACTTGATCGCCGCGGGCAGCGGCTTCCCGCCCCACCCGCACCGCGACATGGAAATCATCACCTATGTACGTGAAGGCGCCATCACCCACCAGGACAGCCTGGGCAACAAAGGCCGCACCGAGGCGGGGGACGTTCAGGTGATGAGTGCAGGCACCGGGATCGTGCACAGCGAGTACAACCTGGAAAAGGTCGACACCCGGATCTTCCAGATCTGGATCATGCCTGAGCGCGTCGGCGAAGCGCCTTCCTGGGGTACCCGGCCCTTCCCCAAAGGCGAGCGCGGCGAAGGTTTCGTGACCCTGGCCAGTGGTCGGGACGGCGATGAAGACAGCCTGCACATCCGCACCGACGCTCGCCTGGTGGCCGCCACCTTGCGTGCCGGTGAAACCGCCGAGTACCGCTTCGACGCCGGCCGCCGGGGCTACCTGGTGCCAGCCAAGGGATTGGTCGAGGTCAATGGGCTCAGGGCCAAGGCGCGTGATGGCGTGGCCATCGAGCAGGAAGACGTGCTGCGGGTCATTGCGATCGAGGACAGCGAAATCGTCCTGGTGGATGTGGCCTGACTCCCGCCTTCACGCCCGAAGTAGGCTGACGGTGAAACCCCAAGCGTTCGGCGAAACAGTGCGCTGAACGCGCTGGGGCTTTCATGGCCCACGTCCGGCGCGAGCTCACCGCATGCGATTAAAATCAGATGTTCCGCTCAAAGCGGAACGACTGTCGAAGGGCTCAGCGGGTTTGTAGGAAACTCATGACCTGCTCGGCCGCCGCTGCCGGGTCTTCCTGCATGAAGCAGTGCCCTCCGGCCACCTGCTGGACACTCACCTGATGGTTCAATGCGGCCAGCCGCTGCACCGAGTGGGGTACGAAGGGATAGGTATGTTCGCCGTAAAGGATACGGGTGGGGGTCTGGATCCGCGCCAGATGGGTCCACATCCGCTCGGGAAACGAACTGAAGATCTCGACCTCGCGGCTGGGCCGGCACTTGAGCACGACACCCTCACCGCACTCACCGATGGCATGCTCCACATAGGCGTGCAACGCGGCATCGGTCCAGCCTTTGAAAATGCCACGCCCTTGCAGCGAGGCCAACGCCGCCTCCCGATCCGGCCAGTGGCTGCGGCGGGTCGCAGCCTTGCGTGCAAGGGCATGACGACGGTGCAGCCCGACCAGCGCGGCGGCGCCCATCACGCCGATCATGCGACGGCTGAACAGCACCGGGTCCAGCAGCACGGCGCGCTCGAACAGCCGCGGCTCAGTGGCCAGAATCAGGCCAGTCAGCACCCCGCCAAAACTGTGCCCGACCGCGAAGCGGGGCACGTCGCCGTATTCGCCGCGTCCAGCATCGAAGGCTTCCACCGCCAGCGCCGCGCTGCGATTCCACCCACGAAACACCCCGCCGTGGTCACTGTCGCCATGCCCCTGAACATCACTCAGCCACAGATCGAAGTGTTCACCCAAGTGCATCAGCAAGGGCTGGTAGGCCAGGCAGCAAAAACCGTTGCCGTGCAAGAAGTGCAACAAGGGCCGCCCGCTGGCTGGCGAGCGCCAGCCACGCAAGGTGAAACCTTCGGAGCTTTCGTGGGACCAGGGAATCAACTGCATCGGCCTTGTGTACTCATCGGTTCAGGAAAACGCCGATTCTACAAACAGCAGCGGGTACAGCGAAATCACCAGCAGCAAGGCCATCAGGACATTGAACAGCATCAGCCAGCGCGGGTTCTGCAGGAAGTTGCGCAAGGCACTGCCAAACATCACCCAGATCCCTACACTGGGCAAATTGACCAATGCGAACAAGGCTGCGATGACGATTACGTTGAGCACATAGCCCTGGGCCGGCGTATAGGTGGTGATCGCTCCCACCGCCATCACCCAGGCCTTGGGGTTGACCCACTGGAACGCCGCCGCCCCCCAGAAGCCCAGAGGCTTGCGTGTGTGTGCGGCATCGCCGGAGATCGGCCCGGAGGTGGCGATCTTCCAGGCCAGGTACAGCAGATACACGGCGCCCGTGTAGCGCAGGATGCTGTACAGCGGCGGCCATGCAGTGAACAACTGGCCCAGGCCGAAGCCCACACCCAGCACCATCACCATGAAGCCAATGCTGATACCCAGGGCATGAGGAATCGACCGGCGCACACCGAAGTTCACCCCCGAAGCCAGCAGCATGGTGTTGTTCGGCCCTGGGGTGATCGATGAAACGAAGGCGAAGAGCACGAAGGCGGTGAGCAGATCGGCTGATCCAAGCATGGCAGGCTTCCACAAAGGGTTGTTGTGTTGTCACACTAGCCGAGCGCCTTTCTGCGCAACCCGTACAGTTGCAACAAATTGCACCGATACACATGACTGTATCGGCTTCAAACGACCTGCCCTGCCCCCTCAAGGACGTCTGCACATGAGCTTGACCATTCGCCCTGCCCTGCGTACCGATGCTGCGCAAATCCTCGCCTTCATCACTGAGCTTGCCGAATACGAACGCGCGCGCCATGAAGTGGTGGCCACCGTTGCCGACATCGAACACAGCCTGTTCGATGAAGGCAGTACCGTCCACAGCCTGATCTGTGAGCGCGACGGTGTGGCCATTGGCTTTGCCGTGTACTTCTACAGTTACTCCACCTGGCTTGGACGCAACGGCATCTACCTGGAAGACCTGTACATCACGCCCGAACAACGCGGCGACGGCGCCGGGCGGCAAGTTTTGCGGCACATTGCCCGCGAAGCCGTGGCCAAAGGCTGCGGGCGTATGGAGTGGAGCGTGCTGGACTGGAACGAGCCAGCCATCGGTTTCTACAAGTCCCTCGGCGCCGAGCCTCAGGATGAGTGGGTGCGTTACCGGCTCGATGGGGAGCGGTTGGCGCAATTTGCTGCGCAGGCCTGAGGCCCCGGGTCCGCGTCCCGGCCCTTGCCCGTCCGGGACGCCTGGCGTCCATGTGTCCTGATCGATGATGCATGGCCACATATCATTCCGCTTGATAATAACCTTCGCGCCGTTCGATTCGTTCCCCGCGCGCAAGACTCGCAGAATCCGCCCACTATCCAATCATTGGCGGAGTTCTCCATGGAACAATCACTCAAACCCCTGCGCTTTCCCCTCGCTGCCCTGGCAGTGCTGGTGATCGCCGCGTGCGGTCGTACTCCGGAGGCTGTACAGGCTCCTGCCGCGCCCAAGGTCAGCGTGGCCAAGGTGATCGAGCAGCCGATCAACGAATGGGACGAGTTCACCGGTCGCCTGGAAGCGCCGGAAACCGTAGAGGTGCGCCCGCGGGTCTCCGGCCAGATCGACCTGGTGGCCTTCACCGAAGGCGCCCAAGTACAAAAAGGCGACCTGCTGTTCCAGATCGACCCGCGTCCGTTCCAGGCCGAGGTACGCCGGCTGGAGGCGCAACTGCAACAAGCCCGCGCCACGGCGCTGCGCAGCGAGAACGAAGCCCGTCGTGGTGAACGCCTGCGTGACAGCAACGCGATTTCCGCAGAGCTGGCCGAATCGCGCAGCAGCGCCGCCGCCGAGGCCCGCGCCGGCGTCGCGGCGATCCAGGCGCAACTGGACCTGGCCCGCCTGAACCTGAGCTTCACCCGAGTGACTGCGCCGATCAGCGGCCGTGTCAGCCGCGCCCAGTTCACCGCCGGCAACATCGTCACTGCAGACGTTACGCCACTCACCTCGGTGGTTTCCACCGACAAGGTCTACGCCTACTTCGACGCCGATGAGCGCGTCTACCTCAAGTACACCCAGCTGGCCCGCGACGGTCAACGCGGCCAGAGCACCCCGGTATACCTGGGCCTGACCAACGAGACCGGCAATCCGCACCTGGGCCAGATGAATTTCGTCGACAACCAGGTCAACCCGCGCACCGGCACCATCCGTGGCCGCGCCGTGTTCGACAACCGCGACGGCCGGTTCACCCCCGGCCTGTATGCCCGCCTGAAGCTGGTCGGCAGCGCCAAGTACGACGCCGTGCTGATCAACGACGAGGCCGTGGGCACTGACCTTGGCAAGAAGTTCGTACTGGTCATGGACAAGGACAACAAGGCCGCCTACCGCGCTGTGGAACTTGGGCCCAAGCTCGAAGGCCTGCGCATCGTGCGCAGCGGCCTGAGCAAGGATGACCGCATCGTGGTCAAGGGCCTGCAGCGCGTGCGCCCCGGCTCACCGGTCACGCCACAGGAAACGCCGATGGCCAGCGAAGAGACCCTCGCCACCCTGGCCCGCCAGCGCCAGGCCCTGGAAGCCAGCAACAAGGCAGCACCGGCCGTTGCCGGCGCCCGTGAAAACGTCGCCAGTGCCCAGGCACCGCGCGGTTAAGGGACCCCACCGATGAACTTTTCGAAATTCTTCATCACCCGGCCGATTTTCGCCGCCGTGCTTTCGCTGGTGCTGCTGATTGCAGGCTCCATCGCGCTGTTCAAGCTGCCGATCAGCGAATATCCCGAAGTGGTGCCGCCTACCGTGGTGGTGCGCGCCAACTTCCCCGGCGCCAACCCCAAAGTGATCGGCGAAACCGTCGCCGCACCGCTGGAGCAGGCGATCACGGGCGTCGAGAACATGCTGTACATGTCCTCGCAGTCCACCGCCGACGGCAAGCTGACTCTGACCATCACCTTCGCCCTGGGCACCGACTTGGACAACGCCCAGGTGCAGGTGCAGAACCGGGTCACCCGGACCCAGCCGAAGCTGCCCGAAGAAGTGACGCGCATCGGTATCACGGTCGACAAGGCCTCGCCCGACCTGACCATGGTCGTGCACCTGACCTCGCCGGACAACCGCTACGACATGCTGTACCTGTCCAACTACGCCATCCTCAACATCAAGGATGAGCTGGCGCGCCTGGGTGGCGTGGGTGACGTGCAATTGTTCGGCATGGGCGACTATTCCCTGCGGGTCTGGCTCGATCCGAACAAGACCGCCTCGCGCAACCTGACCGCCAGCGACGTGGTGGCGGCCATCCGCGAACAGAACCGCCAGGTCGCCGCCGGCCAGCTGGGCGCCCCGCCCGCCCCTGGCGCGACCAGCTTCCAGTTGTCGATCAATACCCAAGGCCGCCTGGTCAACGAGGAAGAGTTCGAGAACATCATCATCCGCGCCGGCGAGAACGGCGAGATCACGCGCCTGAAGGACATCGCCCGGGTAGAGCTGGGCTCCAGCCAGTACGCTTTGCGCTCGCTGCTGAACAACCAGCCGGCGGTGGCGATCCCGATCTTCCAGCGCCCAGGGTCCAATGCCATCGAAATCTCGGACGAAGTTCGCGCCAAGATGGCCGAGCTGAAGAAGGACTTCCCCGAGGGAATGGACTACAGCATCGTCTATGACCCGACCGTGTTCGTCCGCGGCTCCATCGAGGCCGTGGTGCACACCTTGTTCGAGGCCCTGGTGTTGGTGGTGCTGGTGGTGATCCTGTTCCTGCAGACCTGGCGCGCCTCGATCATCCCGCTGATGGCCGTGCCGGTATCGCTGATCGGCACCTTCGCGGTGATGCACCTGTTCGGCTTCTCGCTCAACGCGCTGTCGCTGTTTGGCCTGGTGCTGGCCATCGGGATCGTGGTGGACGATGCCATCGTCGTGGTGGAGAACGTCGAGCGCAACATCGGCCTGGGCCTCAAACCCATGGAGGCGACGCAAAAGGCCATGAGCGAAGTGACCGGGCCGATCATCGCCACCGCGCTGGTGCTGTGCGCCGTGTTCGTGCCGGCCGCGTTCATCTCCGGCCTTACCGGGCAGTTCTACAAGCAGTTCGCCCTGACCATCGCCATTTCGACCGTGATTTCGGCGTTCAACTCGCTGACCCTGTCGCCGGCCTTGGCCGCGGTGCTGCTCAAGGACCACCACGCGCCCAAGGACCGCTTCTCGCGGTTCCTTGAAAAACTGCTGGGCAGCTGGCTGTTCGCCCCGTTCAACCGCTTCTTCGACCGCGCCAGCCATCGCTATGTCGGCGGTGTGCGTCGGGTCATCCGCTCCAGCGGTATCGCCCTGTTCGTCTATGCAGGCTTGATGGGCCTTACCTACCTGGGCTTCTCGTCCACCCCGACCGGTTTCGTCCCGGCCCAGGACAAGCAGTACCTGGTGGCCTTCGCCCAGCTGCCGGACGCCGCCAGCCTCGACCGCACCGAGGCGGTGATCAAGAAGATGAGCGAGATCGCCCTGGAGCAACCAGGCGTAGCCGACTCGGTGGCCTTCCCAGGCCTCTCGATCAACGGCTTTACCAACAGCCCCAACAGCGGCATCGTGTTCACCCCGCTCAAACCCTTCGACGAGCGCAAGGACCCAAGCCAGTCGGCGGCAGCCATCGCGGCGGCGCTGAACGCCAAGTTCGCTGACATCCAAGACGCCTACATCGCGATCTTCCCGCCGCCGCCCGTGCAGGGCCTGGGCACCATCGGTGGCTTCCGCCTGCAGATCGAGGACCGTGGCAACCTGGGTTACGAAGCGCTGTACAAGGAAACCCAGAACATCATCGCCAAGAGCCATAACGTGCCGGAACTGGCAGGCCTGTTCACCAGCTATCAGGTCAACGTGCCTCAGGTCGATGCCGCCATCGACCGCGAGAAGGCCAAGACCCATGGCGTGGCGATCAACGACATCTTCGAGACGCTGCAGATCTACCTGGGCTCGCTGTACACCAACGACTTCAACCGCTTTGGCCGCACCTACCAGGTCAACGTCCAGGCCGAACAGCAGTTCCGACTCGACGCCGAACAGATCGGCCAGCTGAAGGTGCGCAACAACCTGGGCGAGATGATTCCGCTGGCGACCTTCCTCAAGGTCAGCGATACCTCGGGACCTGACAGGGTGATGCACTACAACGGCTTCATCACCGCCGAGATCAACGGCGGTGCCGCGCCCGGCTATAGCTCTGGCCAGGCCGAGGCCGCCATGGAGAAACTGCTCAAGGAAGAACTGCCCAACGGCATGACCTTCGAATGGACCGACCTGACCTACCAGCAGATCCTGGCGGGCAACACCGCGCTGTTCGTCTTCCCACTCTGCGTATTGCTGGCCTTCTTGGTGCTGGCCGCCCAGTACGAGAGCTGGAGCCTGCCGTTGGCGGTGATCCTGATCGTGCCGATGACCCTGCTGTCGGCCATTACCGGCGTGATCATCTCGGGGGGTGACAACAACATCTTCACCCAGATCGGCTTGATCGTGCTGGTGGGCCTGGCGTGCAAGAACGCCATCCTCATCGTCGAGTTCGCCAAGGACAAGCAGGCCGAAGGCCTGGACCCGCTGGCTGCGGTGCTGGAGGCTTGCCGCCTGCGTCTGCGCCCGATCCTGATGACCTCAATCGCCTTCATCATGGGTGTGGTGCCGCTGGTGTTCTCCTCCGGTGCCGGCGCTGAAATGCGCCATGCCATGGGTGTAGCGGTGTTCTCGGGGATGATTGGCGTGACCGTGTTCGGTCTGTTCCTGACGCCGGTGTTCTTCTTCCTGATCCGCCGTTTCGTCGAACGTCGCCAGGCCCGCAAGGCCGAGCGCGCCCACTCGCTGGAGAGCCATGCATGAACCTGCTCAAACCCCTGACCCCGAGCCTGCTGGCATTGGCCCTGGCGGCCTGCGCGGTGGGCCCGGACTACCAGGCGCCGGCGACCGAGCCTGCGCACCTGGACGCCGAACTGCCGACCAAGGCGTTGGACCGCAGCCGCTTCGAGAGCATCTGGTGGAAGCAGTTCGACGACCCGGTGCTCAACCAACTGGTACAGGCATCGCTGGAAGGCAACCGTGACCTGCGCGTGGCTTTCGCCAGGCTCAAGTCAGCGCGCTCGATTCGCGAGGACGCCGAGAACGACCAACTGCCGGTGGTGACCAGCCGCGTCAGCAGCGACATCGGCAAAGGCCAGATCCCTGGCCAGACCGAGCAACGGGTCAACAGTGAGCGCTATGACCTGGGCCTGGACATGGCCTGGGAGCTGGACCTGTTCGGCCGCATCCAGCGGCAAATCGAGGCCAGCGAAGCGCAGGAGGAAGCTGCTGCGGCCGACCTGCAGCAGTTGCAGGTCAGCCTCATCGCAGAACTGGTGGACGCCTATGGCCAACTGCGCGGCGCCCAACTGCGCGAGAAGATCGCCTTGGCCAACCTCAAGACCCAGCAGGAGTCGCGCAGCATCACCGAGACCCTGCGCGATGCCGGGGTCGGCAATGACCTGGACGTGGTTCGCGCCGATGCCCGCCTGGCCGCGGTGGAAGCGACCGTGCCGCAGTTGCAGGCCGAACAAGTGCGCGCCCGCAACCGCATCGCCACCCTGCTTGGCCAGCGTCCGGATGCGCTGAGCGTGGACCTCTCGCCCAAAGCCTTGCCGGCGATTGCCAAGGCCTTGCCGGTGGGTGACCCCGGCGAACTGCTGCGCCGCCGCCCGGACATCCGCAGTGCCGAACGCCAGCTGGCAGCGGCCACGGCCAACGTTGGTGTGGCCACCGCGGACCTGTTCCCGCGGGTGAGCCTCAGTGGATTTTTGGGCTTTACCGCGGCGCGTGGGTCGCAGATCGGCTCGTCGGCGGCCAATGCCTGGGCCTTGGGGCCGAGCATTACCTGGGCGGCGTTCGACCTGGGCAGCGTGCGGGCCCGCCTGCGCGGCGCCAAGGCTGATGCCGAAGGGGCGTTGGCCAACTATGAACAGCAGGTGCTGCTGGCCTTGGAAGAATCGGCCAATGCTTTCAGTGATTACGGCAAGCGTCAGCAACGGCTGCTGGCGTTGATTCGTCAAAGCGATGCGAGTCGCAAGGCGGCTGACTTGGCGTCGGTGCGGTATCGGGAAGGGACTGTCGATTATCTGGTGCTGCTCGATGCGGAGCGGGAGCGGCTCAGTGCCGAGGATGCGCAGGCGCAGGGTGAGGTTGAGCTTTATCGGGGCATTGTGGCGATCTACAAGGCTCTGGGGGGCGGGTGGCAGCCTGAGGGGCAGGCGGTGGCCAGCGTTCGCTGAGGTTTTTCTAGGACTCCTTTGGTTGGATCCTCCCCCAACCGTTTGCCCTGCTGGCCTTTGGGTTTGCGGGGCTTTTTTTTGGGGGGGCTTGGGCTTGGGCTTGGGCTTGGGCTTTC
>NZ_KV793330.1:0-1605 GCF_001808425.1 Pseudomonas sp. HMSC08G10
AGCCAGGAGACACACCATGCGTTACGCACATCCGGGTACCGAAGGCGCGAAAATTTCCTTCAAGAGCCGCTACGGCAACTACATCGGCGGTGAGTTCGTTCCTCCGGTCAAGGGTGAATACTTCACCAACACCTCCCCGGTGAACGGCCAGCCGATCGCCGAATTCCCACGCTCCACTGCCGAAGACATCGACAAAGCCCTGGATGCCGCCCACGCCGCCGCCGACGCCTGGGGCCGCACCTCGGTGCAAGACCGCTCCAATGTGCTGCTCAAGATCGCCGACCGCATCGAGCAGAACCTGGAGATCCTGGCCATCACCGAAACCTGGGACAACGGCAAGCCGATCCGCGAAACCCTCAACGCCGACATCCCGCTGGCGGTCGATCACTTCCGCTACTTCGCCGGCTGCATCCGCGCCCAGGAAGGCGGCGCCGCCGAGATCAACGAAAACACCGTGGCCTATCACATCCACGAGCCGCTGGGCGTGGTCGGGCAGATCATTCCGTGGAACTTCCCGCTGCTGATGGCCGCCTGGAAGCTCGCGCCGGCGCTGGCCGCCGGTAACTGCGTGGTGCTCAAGCCCGCCGAGCAGACCCCGCTGGGCATTGCCGTGCTGATGGAACTGATCGGCGACCTGCTGCCCAAGGGCGTGCTCAATGTGGTGCAAGGCTTCGGCCGCGAGGCCGGTGAAGCCCTGGCCACCAGCAAGCGCATCGCCAAGATCGCCTTCACCGGCTCCACCCCGGTTGGCTCGCACATCATGAAATGCGCCGCGGAGAACATCATCCCGTCCACCGTGGAGCTGGGCGGCAAGTCGCCGAACGTCTATTTCGAGGACATCATGCAGGCCGAGCCTGCCTTCATCGACAAGGCCGCCGAAGGCATGGTGCTGGCGTTCTTCAATCAGGGCGAGGTGTGCACCTGCCCATCGCGCGCCCTGGTGCAGGAGTCGATCTACCCGCAGTTCATGGAAGTGGTGATGAAAAAGGTCCTGCAGATCAAGCGCGGCGACCCGCTGGACACCGACACCATGGTCGGCGCCCAGGCCTCCCAGCAGCAGTTCGAGAAGATCCTCTCGTACCTGGACATCGCCCAGAAGGAAGGCGCCGAACTGCTGACCGGCGGCAAGGTGGAGAAACTCGAAGGCAGCCTGGCCACCGGCTATTACATCCAGCCGACCCTGCTCAAAGGCAACAACCAGATGCGCGTGTTCCAGGAAGAGATCTTCGGCCCGGTGGTCAGCGTCACCACCTTCAAGGACGAAGCCGAAGCCCTGGCGATCGCCAACGACACCGAGTTCGGCCTCGGCGCCGGCGTATGGACCCGCGACATCAACCGCGCCTACCGCATGGGCCGCGGCATCAAGGCCGGTCGCGTATGGACCAACTGCTACCACCTGTACCCGGCCCACGCCGCGTTCGGGGGCTACAAGAAGTCCGGTGTCGGCCGTGAAACCCACAAGATGATGCTCGACCACTACCAGCAGACCAAGAACCTGCTGGTGAGCTACGACATCAATCCGCTGGGCTTCTTCTAAATCGCGTCGCCTTTTTCGCGGGTGAGCCTGCTTCTGCAGTGCTTGTGCTGTGGGGCTGGGTTTACCCG
>NZ_KV793331.1:0-14086 GCF_001808425.1 Pseudomonas sp. HMSC08G10
CCGCGCGGCAGGATCAGGCAATCGACCGGCAGCTTTCGACTAGCGCCTGTCATTGCCCAAACCTATGCTGCGTCGGTCAGCAGAGGAAACCGCCATGCCCGCAACTCCCTTGGAACCCACCCTCGAGGCTCAGCGCCAAGAGCTGGCCGACCTGATTAGCCGCCATGCCGGCGAGCCTTATGGTCCGGCATCGGCTATCGATGACCTGTACCTGGTCCGCTACCGCGAAAGCGTGCGCTCGATGCCGGCCCTGGCGCAGCCGGCCTTGTGCGTCCTGGCCCAGGGCAGCAAGACCTTGTTCCTGGGCGATGAGCGCTACGCCTATGATCCGCTGCATTACATGGTGGTGTCGGTGACCTTGCCGATCAGCGGCGCGCTGCTCGAAGCCAGCCCCGAGAACCCGAGCCTGGGCTTTCGCATGGACATCGATCCGGCGCAGATCAGCCAGTTGATCGCCGAAAGCAGCCCGATGATGGTACCCAACCTGCCGTCCGGGCGGGGCCTGTATGTGGAAAGGACCGATCCGCAGCTGCTTGACGCCTTGCTGCGCCTGCTCCGATTGCTCGATTCTCCACGGGACATCCCGGTGCTGGCGCCGCTGATTCGCCGCGAAATTCTCTACCGGTTGCTGCGCGGCCCGCAGGGCCATCGCCTGTATGAAATCGCCCTGGCCAACAGCCAGACCCACCGCGTCTGCCAAGCCATCACCTGGCTCAACCGCCACTACCAGCAGCCGCTGCGCATCGAAGACCTGGCGCGGGAAGTGAACCTCAGCACCTCGACCTTGCACCACAGGTTCAAGGCGGTGACTTCAATGAGTCCCTTGCAGTATCAGAAGCAGCTGCGCCTGCAGGAAGCCCGTCGTCTGATGCTCAATGATGGGCTGGAAGCCGCCGTGGCGGGCTATCGGGTAGGGTATGAAAGCCCCTCGCAGTTCAGCCGTGAATACAGCCGATTGTATGGGGCGCCGCCGATTCGGGACGTGGCGCGGCTGCGGGCCAACGCCAGTTGAGGCAAGGCCGCTTCCAGCAAGGCCTGCCTAAGGAGACCCAGTGGAAGCGGCTTTACCCGCGAACATGACCTCAGGGCAGGTGTTCGCCCTCAGCCTGCCACCGCAGCTTGCCACTGCGTCTGGTCGACCTGGATCAAGGTCGGTCCCTTGCGCTCGACCGCTTTGTGCAGCGCCGCCTGCAACTGCGCGACATCGCCCACATTGCATGCCGCCGCGCCCAGCGCCTGGGCCACGCCGATGAAGTCCGGGGTATGGATGTCCACACCCACCGGCTCAATGGCTCGGTTGACCATGTACTTCTTGATTTCCTCGTACCCCTGGTTGTTCCAGAGCAGTACGATCAACGGCACCTGGGCCTCCACCGCGCTGGCGAGCTCCGGCAGGGTGAACTGCAGGCCACCATCGCCGATCAGGCAAACCGCGGGCGAACGGTCCGCTGCGTCTTCGGCGCTGCCGAGCCAGGCGCCCATGGCGGCCGGCAAGGCGTAGCCCAGGGTGCCGTAGCCGGTCGAGGCGTTGAACCAGCGCCGTGGTTGGGACATGTCCAGCGTGAGGTTGCCGGTGTACACCGGTTGGGTCGAGTCGCCCACCAGGATTGCCGTAGGCAGGGCCTCGAGGATGCCGGTGAGTAGACGGGTCTGGCTCAGGGTCGGCTGGTCCCAGGTGCTGGCCAGGTCCTTGCGCAGGCGCGCGGCACGGGCACTGCCCCAGGTTGCGTCCAGCGCCGGTCGAGGCAGCGCTTGCAAGGCAGCCAGCAGCGCCTCGGCGGCTTGTTCGGCGTCAGCGACGAGTGCCAGCTCCGGCAGGTAGTTACGCACGGTCTGGTCAGGATCGATGTCGATGCGCAGCAAGCTGCCCGGGATTTCGAAACCGCCCTTGAAGGTAACGTCATAGTCGGTTTCGGCCAGCTCGGTGCCGATCGCCAGCACCACATCAGCCTCCGCCACCAACGCGCGCGTCGCGACCAGCGATTGGGTCGAGCCGATCTGCAATGGATGGCTGGCCGGCAACAGGCCCTTGGCGTTGATGGTCAGGGCCACCGGTGCCTGCAGGTGCTCGGCAAGCGCCGCCAGTGCAGGACCTGTCGCCAGCGCACCGCCACCGGCGAGGATCAGCGGACGCTGGGCCTTGGCCAGGCGCTCGGCCATCAGCGCCACAGTCCGGGGCGCTGCCCCCGCACGAGCGGTGCGTACAGGCCGCGCCGGCAACAGGTGGTCGGCGGGCTCGACCAGCACATCCAGGGGGATCTCGATATGCACAGGCCGAGGACGTGCGCCCTCGAACACCGCGAAGGCGCGCGCCAGCACTTGCGGCAGGTCGTCAGCGCTCATCAGGGTGTGGGAAAACGCCGCCACGCCGGCAACCAACGCACCTTGGTTGGGCAGTTCATGCAGCTTGCCGCGACCACCGCCAAGCTGGTCCCGGGACTGCACGCTGGAAATCACCAGCATCGGAATCGAGTCGGCGTAGGCCTGGCCCATGGCGGTGGTGATGTTGGTCATGCCCGGGCCGGTGATGATGAAGCAGACCCCGGGCTTGCCGCGGGTACGGGCATAGCCGTCGGCCATGAACCCAGCGCCCTGTTCATGACGAGGGGTGATGTGGCGGATGGAGGAACCCGCGAGGCCCCGGTAGAGCTCCACGGTATGCACGCCTGGAATCCCGAAGACATGGTCCACGCCATAGCCTTCGAGGAGATTGACCAATACTTCGCCGCAGGTTGCCATCGGATTCACCCTGGTTCTTGTTGAAAATCTGTGTTTATGGAACCAAGGCGCAGCTATCGCCACAATGCAAAAAAACACATACTAGCCATGTCTCAGGATCATGGCTCACGTCGATGAAACGCCTCCCGCCCCTCCCCGCCCTGCACACCTTCCTGATCACCGCCCAGCACTGCAACTTCACCCGGGCAGCCCAGCAGTTGCACATCACTCAAGGTGCAGTCAGCCGGCAGATCGCCGGGCTGGAAGAGCACCTGGGCTATGCGCTGTTCCAGCGTCAGGCGCGTGGCCTGAGCCTGACCCGGGAGGGCCAGGACTGGCTGCCGCGGGTACAGCAGATTTTCGCCCTGATCGAACAGGGTGTGCGCGAGGTCGGTCGCCACAGTGCCACGCTGCAGCTCAAGGCGCCCACCTGCGTCATGCGCTGGTTGCTGCCGCGGCTGATGGAATGGCAGGCTCTGCGTCCGGACGTGCCGGTGGAGCTGACCACCACGGTGCAGCATGGCGTGGATTTCCGTCGCGAGGGCTTCGACGCCGCCGTGGTGTATGGCGAACTGCCCAACGGGGGACTGCAAGTACGCAAGCTGTTCGATGAGCAACTGACGCCGATGTGCGCGCCCTCGCTGCTCGAAGGACAGTTGCCGCTAGCGCGGCTCGAAGACCTGTCCCGTCACATGCTGCTGCATCCGTCACGGGACGAGCACGACTGGCGCCTATGGCTGCAGGCTGCAGGCGCCAGTATCGAGCTCAATGGGCCGCGCCAGCATTTCGAGACGCTGGACATGGCGATGGCCATGGCGTCCCAGGGTACGGGAGTCGCGATCGGCGATTGGGCATTGGTCGGCGATGACCTGCGCAGTGGCAGGCTGTGCATGCCGTTCGGGCTGAAGGTGCTCACGGGCAAAGGCTATTACCTGGTCAGCCCTGCCCGGAGCCTGCCGCCGGGGTTGGTCGAATTGCTGGACTGGCTCCAGGCACAGGCCAGACCAGACGACTCAGTACCCCACCGTGAAACGCGCTCGTGAATGGGCCGGTGTCTCCAGTTCGTCGATCATTGCGATAGCGTAGTCGGCGAAGGTGATCCAGCTCCGGCCATCGGCACCGATCAGCAACTGATCCTGGCCCAGACGGTAGTGCCCGCTGCGCGCACCTTCGACGAATTCCGCCGAGGGCGAGAGGAAGGTCCAATCCAAGCCCGACGTCTGACGCAATGCGTCGAGAAAACGTACGCCGGCGCTGGCTTCGGCTTTGTAGGCCTCGGGGAAGTCCGGGCTGTCGATGACCCGTTGCCCGGAGGGTAGCAGCAGGCTGCCGGCACCGCCCACCACCAGCAAGCGGGCCACGCCTGCACGTTTGACCGGTTCGATGATCGCCTGGGGCTCGATCGTCGCGAAATGCGCCGCGCTCAGCACGGCGTCCGTCCCGGTAACGGCGGCCTGCAGGGCTGCACTGTCCTTAGCGTCCAGCGACTTGGTGGTAACGCCTTCACGCCCGTCCAGCTTCGACGGGTCACGGGCGATGGCCACGACCTGATGGCCGCGGCGCAGGGCCTCTTCCAGCAACTGGCTGCCGGCACGACCGGTGGCACCGATGATTGCGATCTTGCTCATGGGAAACACTCCATCAGTTGAAAAGAATTACCACTGCATTTCGCCCTTGGCGACCTTGGCGCTGAGCTCCAGCGAACTGGTGTCGCCCAGCTTTGGATACCGCTGTCCCATCGCCTTGATCAGCGCATCGGCATTGGCGGCCTTGGCGGCTTCGGCGTCGAAGGCGCGGATGTAACCGGCGGTGAAACGTACTGCGTCCAGCGAGCGGCTGCTCTGCCCGAGGTAGTGGCCAGGGATCACCGTGCGCGGAGCGAGCCGCTCGATGCGCTCGAGGGTGGCGAGCCAATCGGCATGGGACTGGGCGGTCTGGGTGTCGGCCATCCAGACATGAATGTGCTCGGCCACGACCACGCCACCGACCACAGCCTTGATCGAGGGAATCCACACGAAACTACGGTCTGGCTGTGGCCCATCGAGACCGACGACTTCCAGCGTCTGCCCTTCCAGCGCCAGGCGATCCCCCACCAGCACCTGCGGCACGACCAGTTTCGCGGGCCTGTCGCTGCCCATTTGCGGGCCCCAGTAGTCCAGCTTGGCGTCCATGGTCTTGCGGATATGCTCCACGGTGGCGGCCGAGGCGACCACTCGAGCCTGGGGAAACGCACGCGTCAGGGTGTCCAGCCCAAAGTAATAGTCCGGATCGCCATGGCTGACATAAATGGTGGTCAATCGCTTGCCACCAGCCTTGAGGCGCTGGACCAGTTGCTCGGCCTGGGCCTTGCCGAACTGGGCGTCAACCAGGATGGCATCATGCTTGCCACTGACGATCACCGAGCTGACCGGGAAGATCGCATCATGGCCTGGGTTGTACACCTCGAGCTGAAGGGGTTCGGCGGCCAAAGCCTGGCCGGCCAGGGCGAGGCTGGCCAGTACCAGACTGCGCAGGGTGGAGATGAGCGACATCGGACATTCCTGTGAACGGGAGAGTGAGCAACAGCATAGTTGCTCGATCCATCACAAAAAATGCGATGCTCAGACATAGTTTGTTTCTAAAATCGGACAAATCAATGGACCGTCTAAACGCCATGCGCGTCTTCGTCACCGTGGTCGACCTGGGCAGCCAGTCAGCCGCGGCAGACCATCTGCAACTCTCTCGGCCTGTGGTGTCGCGCTATCTGGCGGAACTGGAGGACTGGGTCGGCGCGCGTCTGATGCAGCGCACCACACGCAAGCTCAGCCTCACCGCCGCTGGCCAGGAAACCCTGCCGCGCTGTCGCCAGTTGCTGGAGCTGGCCGGTGATCTGCAGGCCGCTGTACGCCAGCCGGACGACGCGCCACGCGGCGAGCTGCGCATCAGCGTCAGCACCTCGTTTGGCCAGGCCCAGTTGGTGGATGCGGTGGCCGACTATGTGCGGCTTTACCCGGGAGTGAAGGTCGAACTGCAGATGCTCGATCGCACGGTCAACCTGGTGGACGAACGCATCGACCTGGCGATCCGCACCAGCAACGACCTGGACCCGAACCTGATCGCCCGGCGCCTGACAGTGTGTCGCTCAGTGGTATGCGCCGCGCCGGAGTACCTGGCCGAACATGGCATGCCGCAGCAGGTCGAGGAACTGAGCCAGCACAATTGCCTGACCCACGCCTACTTCGGGCATAGCCTGTGGCAGTTCGAGGTCGGGGGCCGACACGTGGCCGTGCCGGTGCAAGGCAACATCAGCGCCAACGAGGCCATGACCTTGCAGAAGGCCGCGCTGGCCGGTGCCGGCATCGCCATGCTGCCGACCTACCAGGCGGCGGGAGCGCTACGCAGTGGAGAACTGGTCCGTCTGCTGCCCGAGGCGCGCCCACGCGAGCTGAACCTGAATGCGGTGTACACCTCGCGCAAGCACATGCCGGCAACCCTGCGCAGCATGCTGGATTTTCTCGCGCAGCGGTTCACCGATGAGCCGCAGTGGGATGAAGACCTCTGACCTGCAGGCGGCTGCGCCGAGTCAGTCGCCGGTCACTCCTCGACGCTCATGTACTCCTTCGCCCAACGGATGTAATCCTCAGGTTGGGTATAGGTGTGGGAAAGCTCGGTCGCGTTGAGGTTGTCGGATTTGTTCTGCTGCCCGCGCTGAAGGCGCAGACAGTCATAGGTGGCTTTGATGGCGGCGAAGTAGGCAGCATGGCCATCGACCACGATCCGCACCCCCAGGCTCGCCAGCCGCGCATCGTCACGCAGGTTGGGGTTGCCGTAGCTCACCAGCATCAGGGGCACCGTCAGGTGCTCGGCGATCTGCTCCAGTTGATCGAAATCCTTGACGCCTACCATGCAGATACCGTCGGCACCGGCCTTCTGGTAGCTCTGGGTACGATGGATGATTTGCTCGGTCGACAGCACACCGGCGTTGGTCCGGGCGATGATCGACAGCGCCGAGTCGACCCGCGCCTCGATGGCCGCACGGATCTTGCCGACGCCCTCCTCCACTGAGATCAGGTCCGTGGATTTGCGACCGAACTGGGCCGGCAGCAGGGTGTCCTCAATGGTCAGCGCGGCGACACCGGCGCGCTCCAGCTCGATCACCGTGCGCATGACGTTGAGCGCATTGCCATAGCCATGGTCGGCGTCGGCGATCACCGGCAACTGTGCGACACGGCCAATGCGGGTGGCCTGCTCGACGAACTCGCTCAGGGTGATCAAGGCAAAGTCCGGCGCGGCCAGCACCTGCAGCGAGGCCACCGAACCACCGAGGATACCGACCTCGAAACCCAGGTCAGCGGCGATGCGGGCCGACATGGGGTCGAACACCGATGCGGTGTGATAGCACGAACCGGACGCAAGCAGTTCACGGAAGGCAAAACGCAGATCGTGGTGGGAAGCCTTGGGCATGATCACTCCGCAATAACAGGAAATTTGAACGGGCTGACTACCGACCCTTAATCGGGTCTACCTGACCTGTTCCAACCGTCGCCATCAGGGCGGTCATGCTCGACATGCAGGCAGAGGAATAGAAGGTGTGGGGTACAACAGCATGAAATCCGCACGTAAATGGCTGCACCATGCTGGTGCAAAGCCCGAATTTCAGCCGTTGCGGTCGGATCACGATATCACGCAGCCATGCGCTACTGGATGGAGGCGCCAATGCCGATCTTGCATAGGGGATGCGCATAGTACATAGGAAGCTACGTAACTCAGCTACAATGCGGCCTTGCTCCGCGCTTGGCTGAGGCGCGGCCAACATCCTCAGACAGCGACCACGACAAGGTAATTTCCGTGACTGCCGCCCTGCCCCCTACTGTCCTGCGCACAGTCCTCACCGCCCTGATGCTGGCGATTTTTCTCGGTGCGCTGGACCAGACCATCATCGCCGTGTCCATGCCAGCGATTTCCGCACAGTTCAACGATGTCGGTCTGCTGGCCTGGGTCATCTCCGGTTACATGGTAGCCATGACCATCGCCGTGCCGATCTACGGCAAGCTCGGCGACCTGTATGGCCGGCGGCGCATGATCCTCACGGGCACGGCCTTGTTCACCCTGGCTTCGGTGGCCTGCGCCCTGGCGCAGGACATGCAGCAGTTGGTACTGGCGCGGGTGGTCCAGGGGATTGGCGCAGGGGGGATGGTTTCGGTGAGCCAGGCGATCATTGGCGATTTCGTGCCGCCTCGCGAGCGCGGCCGCTACCAGGGCTATTTCAGCAGCATGTACGCCCTGGCCAGCGTCGCCGGACCGGTGCTCGGCGGCTGGCTGACCGAGTACCTGTCCTGGCGCTGGGTGTTCTGGATCAACCTGCCCCTGGGCCTGTTCGCCCTGTGGGCGATCCGCCGCGCCCTGGCCGGCATGCCGGTACAGCGCCGAGAGGCCCAGGTGGATTACCTCGGTGCGCTGCTGCTGATCCTGGGCCTGGGCAGCCTGCTGCTGGGTATCACCTTGGTCGGTCAGGGCCACGCCTGGCTATCGCCGCCGGTCCTGGCACTGCTGGGCGGTGCCCTGCTGGGCCTTGTGGTGTTCATCGGCCATGAACGGCGCTGCCCAGAGCCGCTGTTGCCGCTCAAGTTGTTCGGCAACCGCACTGCAGTGCTGTGCTGGTGCGCGATCTTCTTTGCCAGCTTCCAATCGATCTCGCTGACCATGCTGATGCCTCTGCGCTACCAGAGCATCACCGGCGCAGGCGCCGACAGCGCCGCGCTGTACCTGTTGCCGCTGGCGATGGGCCTGCCCCTGGGCGCCTTCACGGGTGGGCGCCTGACCAGCCGCACAGGTCGTTATCGCCCGCAAATCCTTATCGGTTTCTTACTGATGCCGCTGGCCATCCTCGGCATGGCCCTCACGCCACCACAATCGGCGCTGCTCGGCGCGGTGTTCATGCTGTTGACCGGGATTGCCTGCGGCTTGCAGTTCCCGACCTCCTTGGTGGGGACCCAGAGTGCGGTGGAGCACGAGGACATCGGCGTTGCCACCAGTACCACCAACCTGTTCCGCGCCCTGGGCGGCGCCATGGGGGTGGCCTGCATGTCCAGTTTGCTGTTGGCGCTGCTGCATCAGGACGGTTTCGAGGCGTTGGGCAATCCGCTGCTGGGTAGCCTGCAGGCAGGCGAACCGGACCCATTGACCCAAGCGCGCTTGTTGCAAACCTTCCGTCACTTGCTGATGACCAGTGCCGCCCTGTCGCTTCTGGGCCTGGCCGCCGCGCTGGTCATGCCCGACCGGCAACTAAGAGGACGTTGATGTCATCTGCCACACTGCATTGGGCTGCGCATAACCATTAACTCCCCCTTAATGAAAGGGGGAAACACTTCATCACAATCATTCACAAAGTGTCATTTGCGCAAGGAAGGGCTCAAGCGCAGCATATCCAACCCTGTGTCGACCCAACGCTCCACATCGCGCAGCAGGTCGAAGCTGTCCGGCAGCAACAGCCAGCGCCCGATCAGGCCATCGACATAGGCGAACAACGCAACAGCGGCACGTTGCACATCCAGATCCTCGGGCAACTGCCCACGGCGCACCGCATTGGCCATGGCCAAGGCGATGCCTTCGTGGCAGTCCAGCACAGCGCCTTGGCGCTGCTGGCGGATCTCGCACATGTCGTCGGTGAATTCACATTTGTGGTGCAGGATTTCATTGATGCGTCGGGTCCTGGCATCGAGCACCAGGTCATTGAGCACCTGCAGCAACAGGGTGCGAATGCAGCCAAGCGGGTCGAGTTCGTCCTCGCTCTCGCTGGCACGAGCCAGGTGGTCATGGGTTTCATGCAGGCTGTCCAGCAGCGCCTGCACCAGCTCGGCCTTGTTGTTGAAATGCCAATAGATCGCCCCACGGGTCACACCCGCCAGTTCAGCGATGTCGGCCAGGGTGGTTCGCGCAACCCCGCGCTTGTAGAAGGCCTTTTCCGCTGCCTCGATGATCTGGGCACGGGTTTCCTGGGCTTCCTCTTTGGTTCGACGGACCATGGCAGCTCAACCTCATCACGACCCGCAGGCTCGACCGGCGCGCGGGGTTCAGGCCGGGGTCGCCTCTTTAAGGGCGTCTCCCGGGGAGTATTCGACGGATCCGCAGCGCCCGTTCGAGGCTGACTGCGGTATTTACAAACAAGCATGAATGTAAGTATATTCGTTAGTAAGCTATTTATCCACCGGATAGCACCTTTTCTGAAAACACTTCAATTATTCTTGAGCGTCTCCCTGCTCTAGCGACCCGAGGATCCTATGCAATTCAAGCCAGCCGTCACCGCCCTGGTTTCCGCCGTCGCCCTGGCAACCCTGCTAAGTGGCTGTAAGAAAGAAGAAGCAGCGCCTGCGGCGCAGGCTCCTCTGGTCGGCGTTGTCACTCTCCAGCCTCAGGCCTATACCCTGACGTCCGAGCTACCGGGGCGTACCACCGCCTTCCGCGTCGCCGAGGTCCGCCCACAGGTCAATGGCATCATTCTCAAGCGCCTGTTCAAGGAAGGCAGTGACGTCAAGGAAGGTCAGCAGCTGTATCAGATCGACCCGGCCGTCTACGAAGCCAACCTGGCCAATGCCCAGGCCAACCTGCAAGCTACCCGCTCGCTGGCCGAGCGCTACAAGCAACTGATCGACGAGCAGGCTGTCTCCAAGCAGGAATACGACGACGCCAATGCCAAACGATTGCAGGCCGAGGCTTCGCTCAAAAGCGCCCAGATCGACCTGCGCTACACCAAGGTTCTGGCGCCGATCAGCGGTCGTGTCGGGCGCTCGTCCGTCACCGAAGGTGCCCTGGTGAGCAATGGCCAAGCCAACGCGTTGGCCACCATCCAGCAGCTCGACCCGATCTACGTCGATGTCACCCAGTCCACCGCCGAGCTGCTCAAGCTGCGACGCGACCTGGAAAGCGGCCAATTGCAGAAGGCCGGCGAGAACGCCGCCTCCGTCCAGCTGGTGCTCGAGGACGGCAGCCTGTTCAAACAGCAAGGTCGCCTGGAGTTCTCCGAAGTCGCGGTCGACGAAACCACCGGTTCCGTGACCTTGCGCGCCATCTTCCCCAACCCTGACCACACCCTGCTGCCGGGCATGTTCGTTCACGCCCGTCTGAAGGCCGGGGTCAACGCCAACGCCATCCTGGCGCCGCAACAAGGCGTGACCCGTGACCTGAAAGGCACTCCCACCGCGCTGGTGGTCAACCAGGAAAACAAGGTCGAACTGCGCCAGCTCAAGGCCAGTCGTACCCTGGGCAGCGACTGGCTGATCGAGGAAGGCCTGAACCCAGGCGACCGCCTCATCACCGAAGGGCTGCAGTTCGTGCGCCCTGGTGTCGAGGTCAAGGTCAGCGAAGCCACCAACGTCAAGAAGCCAGGCAGCCCAGACCAGGCCAGCACTGCGAAAGTAGACGCCAAAGCGGAGTAAACCATGTCGAAGTTCTTTATCGATCGCCCGATCTTCGCCTGGGTGATCGCCTTGGTCATCATGCTGGTCGGCGCGCTCTCCATCCTGAAGCTGCCGATCAACCAGTATCCGAGCATCGCACCGCCGGCCATCGCGATCGCCGTGACCTATCCGGGCGCCTCGGCGCAAACGGTGCAGGACACCGTGGTACAGGTCATCGAGCAGCAGCTCAACGGTATCGACAACCTGCGTTATGTCTCCTCGGAGAGCAACTCCGACGGCAGCATGACCATCACCGCCACCTTCGAGCAGGGCACCAACCCTGATACCGCGCAGGTCCAGGTGCAGAACAAGCTGAACCTGGCTACCCCGTTGCTGCCGCAGGAAGTGCAGCAGCAAGGTATCCGCGTCACCAAGGCAGTGAAGAACTTCCTGCTGGTGATCGGCCTGGTGTCCGAAGACGGCAGCATGACCAAGGACGACCTGTCCAACTACATCGTCTCCAACATGCAGGATCCGATCTCGCGGACTGCCGGCGTGGGTGACTTCCAGGTGTTCGGTGCCCAGTACGCCATGCGTATCTGGCTCGATCCGGCCAAGCTGAACAAGTTCCAGCTGACCCCGGTCGACGTGCGCAACGCGGTCAGCGCGCAGAACGTGCAGGTATCCTCCGGTCAGCTCGGCGGCCTGCCGGCCATGCCCGGTACCCAGCTCAACGCCACCATCATCGGCAAGACCCGCCTGCAGACCGCCGAGCAGTTCGAAAAGATCCTGCTCAAGGTCAACAGCGACGGCTCCCAGGTGCGCCTGAGCGATGTCGCCAAGGTCGGCCTGGGCGGTGAGAACTACGCCATCAGCGCCCAGTACAACGGTTTCCCGGCCTCGGGCCTGGCGATCAAGCTGGCCACCGGCGCCAACGCCCTGGATACCGCCAAGGCGCTGCGCAAGACCATCAGCGACCTGGAGCCGTTCTTCCCGCCGGGCGTGAAGGCCGTGTTCCCTTACGACACCACTCCGGTGGTCACTGAATCCATCAGCGGCGTGATCCACACGCTGATCGAGGCGGTGGTCCTGGTGTTCCTGGTGATGTACCTGTTCCTGCAGAACTTCCGCGCCACCATCATCACCACCATGACCGTACCGGTGGTGTTGCTGGGTACCTTCGGCATCCTTGCCGCCGCGGGCTTTAGCATCAACACCCTGACCATGTTCGCCATGGTCCTGGCCATCGGCTTGCTGGTGGACGATGCCATCGTCGTGGTGGAGAACGTCGAGCGGGTCATGTCCGAAGAGGGCTTGCCGCCCAAGGAGGCCACCAAGCGCTCCATGGAACAGATCCAGGGTGCCCTGGTGGGTATCGCCCTGGTGCTGTCGGCGGTACTGCTGCCGATGGCTTTCTTCGGCGGCTCCACCGGTGTGATCTACCGTCAGTTCTCCATCACCATCGTTTCGGCCATGGGCCTGTCGGTGCTGGTGGCGCTGATCTTCACCCCGGCACTGTGCGCCACCATGCTCAAACCCCTGAAAAAGGGCGAGCATCATGTGGCCAAGCGCGGCTTCTTCGGCTGGTTCAACCGCAACTTCGACCGCAGCGTGCAAGGCTATGAGCGCAGCGTCGGCGGCATCCTGCGCAACAAGTTCCCGTTCCTGTTGGCCTACGCCCTGATCGTGGTCGGCATGGTCTGGCTGTTCATGCGCATTCCCACCGCGTTCCTGCCCGAGGAAGACCAAGGCGTGCTGTTCGCCCAGGTCCAGACCCCGGCCGGCTCCAGTGCCCAACGTACCCAGGTGGTCGTCGACCAGATGCGCGAGTACCTGCTCAAGGACGAAGCTGACACCGTCTCCTCGGTCTTCACCGTGAACGGCTTCAACTTCGCTGGCCGCGGCCAGAGCTCGGGCATGGCCTTCATCATGCTCAAACCATGGGACGAACGCTCGGCGGAAAACAGCGTGTTCAACCTCGCGGCCCGCGCCCAGCAGCACTTCTTCAGCTTCCGTGACGCCATGGTGTTCGCCTTCGCGCCACCTGCGGTACTCGAACTGGGTAACGCCACCGGCTTCGACGTATTCCTCCAGGACCGTGCCGGTGTCGGCCACGCGAAACTGATGGAAGCACGCAACCAGTTCCTGGCCAAGGCCGCCCAGAGCAAGGTGCTCACCGCGGTGCGTCCGAACGGCCTGAACGACGAGCCGCAGTACCAGCTGATCATCGATGACGAACGTGCCAGCGCCTTGGGCGTGACCATCGCCGACATCAACGCCACCCTGTCGATTGCCCTGGGCGGCAACTACGTCAACGACTTCATCGACCGCGGTCGGGTCAAGAAGGTGTACATCCAAGGCGAACCAAGCGCCCGGATGAGCCCGGAAGACCTGCAGAAGTGGTACGTGCGCAATGGTGCGGGCGAGATGGTGCCGTTCTCCTCCTTCGCCAAAGGCGAATGGAGCTATGGCTCGCCGAAGCTATCGCGCTACAACGGTGTGGAAGCGGTCGAAATCCTCGGTGCCCCGGCACCGGGCTACAGTACCGGCGAAGCCATGGCCGAGGTCGAGCGCATCGCGGGCGAACTGCCAGCGGGCATCGGCTATTCCTGGACCGGCATGTCCTACGAGGAGAAACTCTCCGGCTCGCAGATGCCGGCGCTGTTCGCCCTCTCGGTCCTGTTCGTGTTCCTGTGCCTGGCAGCGCTGTACGAAAGCTGGTCGATTCCGATCGCCGTCGTGCTGGTCGTACCGCTGGGTATCATCGGTGCGCTGATCGCCGCCAGCCTGCGCGGGTTGTCCAACGACGTGTACTTCCTGGTCGGCCTGCTGACCACTATCGGCCTGGCGGCGAAGAACGCGATCCTGATCGTCGAATTCGCCAAGGAACTGCACGAGCAGGGCCGCAGCCTGTATGACGCGGCCATCGAGGCCTGCCGCATGCGTCTGCGCCCAATCATCATGACCTCGCTGGCGTTCATCCTCGGCGTGGT
>NZ_KV793331.1:14106-141656 GCF_001808425.1 Pseudomonas sp. HMSC08G10
ACCTCGCTGGCGTTCATCCTCGGCGTGGTACCGTTGACCATCGCCAGCGGCGCAGGCTCGGGCAGCCAGCACGCCATCGGCACCGGGGTGATCGGCGGTATGATCAGTGCGACCGTGCTGGCCATCTTCTGGGTACCGCTGTTCTTCGTTGCAGTGTCGTCGCTGTTCGGCAGCAAGAAGCCTGAATCCGACGCCACCCCTGAAACTACTCGTTATGAGGCTGGGCAATGACCAAGTCTTTGTTATCCCTGGCGGTAACCGCTTTCATCCTTGGCGGCTGCTCGCTGATCCCTGACTACCAGACCCCTGAATCGCCAGTGGCGGCGCAGTGGCCGCAAGGCCCTGCGTACTCGCCGACCCAGTCGGCCGACGTAGCCGCGGCCGAGCAGGGCTGGCGTCAGTTCTTCCATGATCCTGCGCTGCAGCAGCTGATCCAGACCGCGCTGGTCAACAACCGCGACCTGCGCGTCGCCGCCCTGAACATCGATGCCTACCGGGCCCAGTACCGCATTCAGCGGGCCGACCTGTTCCCGGCGGTATCGGCCAATGGCAGCGGCAGCCGCCAGCGGGTACCGGCGAACATGTCGCAAACAGGCGAAGCGGGCATCACCAGCCAGTACTCGGCCACCCTGGGTGTCAGCGCCTATGAGCTGGACTTGTTCGGCCGTGTGCGCAGCCTCACCGAGCAGGCCCTGGAGACCTACCTCTCCAGCGAGCAGGCCCGCCGCTCCACGCAGATCAGCCTGGTCGCCAGCGTGGCCAATGCCTACTACACCTGGCAGGCCGACCAAGCGCAGCTCAAGCTGACCGAAGAGACCCTCAAGACCTACGTCGAAAGCTACAACCTCACCCGCCGCAGCAATGAGGTGGGTGTGGCGTCAGCGCTCGATGTGAGCCAGGCCCGCACCGCCGTTGAAGGCGCGCGGGTCAAGCTGGCGCAGTACCAGCGCCTGGTCGCCCAGGACCTGAACAGCCTGACCGTGCTGCTGGGCACCGGCGTGCCGGCCGACCTGCCGGCACCGCTTCAGCTCGACGCCGATCAACTGGCCGAAGTCCCGGCCGGCCTGCCATCGGATCTGCTGCAACGTCGCCCGGACATCCAGGAAGCCGAGCACCTGCTCAAAGCCGCCAACGCCAATATCGGCGCGGCCCGCGCCGCGTTCTTCCCGAGCATCAGCCTGACCGCCAACGCCGGTACCCTGAGCCCGGACATGGGCGGGCTGTTCAAAGGCGGGTCCGGTACCTGGCTGTTCCAGCCGCAGATCAACCTGCCGATCTTCAACGCCGGCAGCCTGAAAGCGAGCCTGGACTACTCGAAGATCCAGAAGGACATCAACGTCGCCAAGTACGAAAAGACCATCCAGACCGCCTTCCAGGAAGTCTCCGATGGCCTGGCCGCACGCAAGACCTTCGAGGAGCAGCTGCAGGCCCAGCGCGACCTGGTGGCCGCCAACCAGGATTACTACCGCCTGGCCGAGCGCCGCTACCGCATCGGGATCGACAGCAACCTGACCTTCCTCGATGCCCAGCGCAACCTGTTCAGTTCGCAGCAGTCGCTGATCAACGACCGGCTCTCGCAGCTGGTCAGCGAGGTCAACCTGTACAAGGCCCTCGGTGGCGGCTGGTACGAGCAGACCGGGCAGGCCAACCAGCAGGCTTCGGTGGAAACACCAAAAGGCTGAGCGACCCGCTAGCAGCATCAAGCCCACCCTCGCGGTGGGCTTTTTTATGGGACAGCCCCACCGCGCCCCCGAATTAACCACGACGAACATTCCGTTCGATAATCGCCCCGTTCCGCATTGGGCGAATTGCCTCGCCCTCACCTTGCACCGCACCATCGCCCACGCAACGTTGCACACGCTCTCACAAAAGACGCCACACCCTGCGGCCCGCACCCGCAGCGCACCGGCTCGCCCGAATAAAAACAAGAGATCCGCAAACGATGAGCACTTTGCAACCCGCACGCCAACTGCTGCCCGGCCTGTTGGCCCTGTCCTGCGCCCTGCCCTCCCTGGCCGCTGAAAGCGGTTTCGTGGAAGGCGCCAAGGCCACCCTCAACCTGCGCAACTTCTACATCAACCGCAACTTCGTCGACCCGGCCAATCGCCAGAGCAAAGCCGAGGAATGGACCCAGAGCTTCATCCTCGATGCCCGCTCCGGCTTCACCCAGGGCACCGTCGGTTTCGGCGTGGACGTGCTCGGGCTGTATTCGATCAAGCTCGATGGCGGCAAAGGCACAGCCGGCACTCATCTGCTGCCCGTGCACGACGACGGCCGCCCCGCCGATGATTTCGGCCGCCTTGGCATCGCGCTCAAAGCCAAGGCGTCGCAGACCGAACTGAAGGTCGGTGAATGGATGCCCGTGCTACCGATCCTGCGCTCGGACGATGGCCGCTCACTGCCACAAACCTTCCGCGGCGGCCAGCTCACCTCCCAGGAGATCGCCGGGCTGACCCTGTATGCCGGCCAGTTCCGTGGCAACAGCCCGCGCAACGACGCCAGCATGGAAGACATGTCGCTCAATGGCCGCGCCGCCTTCACCTCCGACCGGTTCAACTTCGCCGGCGGCGAATACACCTTCAACGACAAGCGCACGCTGGTTGGCCTGTGGAATGCCCAGCTCAAGGACATCTACCGCCAACAGTACGTCAACCTGGTGCACAGCCAGCCTCTGGGCGACTGGACCCTGGGCGCCAACCTCGGTTATTTCGTCGGCGGCGAGGACGGTGCCGAGCGCGCTGGCAAATTGGACAACCGCACCGCCTCGGCCATGCTCTCGGCACGCTACCAGGGTCATACGTTCTACCTGGGCTTGCAGAAGGTCAGCGGTGACGACGCCTGGATGCGGGTCAACGGGACCAGCGGTGGCACCCTGGCCAACGACAGCTACAACTCAAGCTTCGACAACGCCAAGGAACGCTCCTGGCAGGTGCGTCACGACTTCAACTTCGTCGCCCTCGGCGTGCCCGGGCTAACCCTGATGAACCGCTACATCAAAGGCGACAATGTGCAGGCCGGCGGCGTCACCGACGGCAAGGAGTGGGCGCGGGAAACCGAGCTTGCCTACGTGATCCAGGCCGGTACCTTCAAGGACCTGTCGCTTAAATGGCGCAACTCCACCATGCGCCGGGATTTCAGCACCAACGCGTTCGACGAGAATCGACTGATCATCAGCTACCCGCTGAACCTGCTCTAGCCAGGCCACTTCGCGGGTAAACCCGCTCCAACAAAGATCACCGTCGACTTTGTGGGAGCGGGTTCACACCGCGCATCGTCTGATCACCGGCAAATAGCCAAAAAGAATAATAAAATCAAATAAAATTCTTTGACGCTATATGTAACAACCCGCTAAAACCGAGCCCTGATCCCCGCACCAGAGCCCGAACATGGACCTTCGCCAACTGCGCTACTTCATTGCCCTGACCGAATATCGCAGTTTCGTTCGCGCCGCCGAAGCCATGGGCATTACCCAGCCGGCCTTCAGCCGCGCCATCCAGGGCCTGGAGCAGACCTTGGGTTGCCCGCTTGTCGACCGCGCCAGCAAGGCGCTGCAGCCCACCCCTGAAGGGCAGGTGGTACTGCAACATGCCAGGCGACTCGTCCAGGGTGCCGCGCAGCTGAGCAACGATGTGCTCCAGATGACCAAGCTCGACGCCGGCGAGCTGCATTTCGGCAGCGGGCCGGCCCTGGCTGCGCGTCTGGTGCCCGAGGCTCTGCGCCATTTCATCCAGACCCACCCAGGGATCCTCACCCGCTTGCAAGTGAACAACGCAGAGCAACTGGGCCAGGCACTGCGCCGTGAACAAATCGAATTCTTCGTCGATGACATCCGCCCCTTCGAGGCCGACCCGTACTTTCATACCGAACCGCTGACGCCACGCCCTGGCCTGTTCTTCTGCCGCCCCGGGCACCCCTTGCTGGCCAAGGACAGCCTGTCGACCAACGACCTGTTCGCCTATCCACTGGCCAGCGCCCTGCTCGTTTCCGGTGTGCGCAAACGACTGGCCAACTTGAGCGGGCGCAGCGACTTCACGCCTCACCTGCAAACCGAACACTTGGCCGTGCTGCGCAGTGTCGTGCTGGCCAGCGACGCCATCGGCAACGCCAGCGAAGAGGCGATCGCCGAGGACCTGGCAGCCGGCCGCCTGGTTCGGCTGCACTGGCGCAACCTGCCGCCAGGGCTGGAGATACTGAGCGTGCGTTGTGGGGTAATCAGCCGCAGTGGCTACCGGCTGTCGCCTGCGGCGCGGGCCATGATCGAGACCCTGGTGAGGCTCGACACGCCCGCACAGCCCTCCGCCCGCAGCCTGGGGTAACGCCATTCGCTGCGGTGATAACAGGCCATGACCTGCACCAGGTTCCGGCCATGATGTCCGGGCGCTATGCTCAGACAAACCCTTTCGCAGGGAAACCTGCGAAAACGCCGGGACAGGCATCAGCCAATCAGGCCCCCAGGGAGAAACAACAATGAAAACCCTCGTCGACCACCTGAGCCAGTACGCCAGCTACCACCGTGACCCACGCAATATCGCCACCCATTTCGTCGGGATTCCGCTGATCGTGCTGGCAGTGACCATCCTGCTGTCACGCCCCGGCGGCTCAATGCTGGGGGTGTGGCTTTCCCCGGCGCTGCTGGTCGCCGCCGCCTCGGTGTGGTTCTACCTGCGTCTGGATGTGCGCTTCGGGCTGGTGATGGGCGCGTTACTGGGCGGGTGCCTGTGGGTTGGCCAGACACTTGCGGTACAGGCCACCGGGTTGTGGCTGAGCGCCGGGCTCGGCGCCTCGTGGTGGGCTGGGTCATCCAGTTCGTCGGCCATTATTACGAAGGCCGCAAGCCGGCGTTCGTGGACGATATCAGCGGGCTGATCATCGGGCCGCTGTTCGTGGTGGCGGAGCTGGCGTTCATGCTGGGGCTGTGTCCGGCGCTCAAGCGCGCCGTGGAAGCCAAGGCAGGTCCGGTGGCGCTGCGCCAGAAGAAAGCGGCAGCCTGACGTCACACACCTGCGAGGGGCCGCAATGCGACCCCGCCAGGTTTCACTGCCGCGACTCGACCCCCAGCTCATCCCACACCGACTCGGCCAGGTGGAAGGTGGCATTGGCCGCCGGGATTCCGCAATAGATAGCACTCTGCATGATCACTTCCTTGATCTGCTCTCGCGTCACGCCGTTATTGGCGGCCGCGCGCAGGTGCAGCTTGAGCTCCTCGTTGCGGTTCATGCCGATCAGCATGGCGATGGTGATCAGGCTGCGGGTATGCCGGGGCAAACCCGGGCGCGTCCAGATATCGCCCCAGGCATGCCGGGTGATCATCTCCTGGAACTCGCCATTGAAGTCGTTGAGCTTTTCCAGGCTGCGGTCCACATGGGCATCGCCAAGTACGGCGCGGCGCACCTGCATGCCTGCCTCGTAGCGTTGTTTCTCATCCATCGCCAATTCCTCAGCAGGTCAGCAGGAAATCGAGCACCCGGCGGGTGAACGGTGCGCCGATCTCGACATTGGACAGGTGCGCCGCAGCAAACTCCACATAGGCTGCCCCCGGGATCTGCGCCTGCATGAAGCGACCGTGTTCCGGGGTGGTCACCACATCCTCGGTACCCGCGACGATCAGGGTCGGCACCTTGACGCTGACCAGTTGCTCACGAAAATCCGCATCACGCACCGCGGCGCAATTGGCCGCGTACCCCTGGGGGGAAGTCTGCGCGAGCATCTGGCAGATACGTTGAGCCTGATCGGGTTGGGCCTGGGCAAATCCTGGGGTGAACCAGCGCGCGATAGAGGCATCGCGCAAATCGACCATCGCCTGCTGACCGCCCTTGAGCACCATGTCGATACGGGTGTTCCACACTTCGTCGTTGGCGATCTTGGCCGCAGTGTTGCACAGGGTCAGGCTGAGTAGGCGGTGGCCGGCATTGATGCCCAGCCACTGGCCGATCAGGCCGCCCATGGACAGGCCGACGAAGTGGGCCTGCGGGATATCCAGCGCATCGAGCAGCGCCAGCACATCGCGGCCTAGCTGTTCGATGCGGTAAGGGCCTTCGGTGACCTGCGAGCCGCCATGACCACGGGTGTCGTAGCGCAACACGCGAAAATGCTCGGCCCACGCTGGAATCTGGGTGTCCCACATGTGCAGGTCGGTACCCAGCGAGTTGGACAACACCAGCACCGGGGCGTGCTCTGGGCCGTCGAGTTGGTAGTTCAATACGCCATCGGCCAGTTGCAGTTGCGCCACAGCGGTCTCCTTCAGGCAGTGAAACGTTGATGTTCGGCCACGGCCCGCGCCACCCAGACGCGGGCCTGGCCCAGGTAGTGGGCAGGGTCGAGCAGACGGTCGAGTTCTTCGGCGCTCAGCTCGGCGCTGACTTGCGCGTCCTCGCCCAGCACCGCGCGCAGATGGCGCTGCTCGGCCACCGCACGTTGGCAACAGTCCTCTAGCAGATGGTGGGCGCGATCACGCCCCAGGCGCTGGGCCAGGACGATGCTCACCGCCTCGGCCAGCACCAGGCCCTGGGTCAAATCCAGATTGCGGCGCATGCGCGTAGCATCGACCTCCATGCCCTCGGCGATCACCTGAGCCTGGCGCAGGGCGCCGGACACCAGGCAGCAGATTTCCGGCAGGGTTTCCCATTCGGCGTGCCACAGGCCCAGGCTACGCTCGTGTTCCTGAGGCATGGCGGCGTACATCGTCGATACCAAGCCCGGCACCCGCGTGGCGGCGCCGATCAGCACCGCGGCGCCTACCGGGTTGCGTTTGTGCGGCATGGTCGAAGAGCCGCCCTTGCCCGGCGCGGAGGGCTCGAACACCTCCCCCGCCTCGGTCTGCATCAGCAAGCTCACATCGCGCCCGAATTTGCCCAACGTGCCGGCCACCAGCCCCAGTACCGAGGCGAACTCCACCAGCCTATCGCGCTGGGTATGCCAGGGTTGCTCGGGCAGGCTCAGGCCCAGGTCCGCAGCGAGCCCTTCAGCGACCGGCAGAGCCTTGCTGCCCAAGGCCGCAAGACTGCCGGAAGCACCGCCGAACTGCAGGCACAGCAGCCGTGGACGCAGTTCTGCAAGGCGCTGGCGATGGCGGGTCAACGCTCCCAGCACACCGGCCAGCTTCATGCCCAGGGTGACGGGTGTGGCGTGTTGCAACCAGGTGCGCCCTACCAAAGGGGTATCGGCATGCAGCAGGGCCTGGCGCGCCAGGGTCTCGGCCAGCTTGGCAAGATCGGCCTCGATCAGCGCCAGGGCATCGCGTAGTTGCAGCACCAGACCGGTATCCATGGCGTCCTGGCTGGTCGCGCCCAGATGAACGTAACGCTCGGCCTCCGGTACACCGCTGGCGATCACTTTGCCCAAGGCCTTCACCAAGGGGATTGCCGAGTTGCCCGCCGTGGCGATGGCCTCGGCTAGGGCGCGGATGTCATAGCGCTCGGCATGGCAGGCGGTCTCGATGGCCGCCACGGCACTGTGCGGTACCAGCCCGACGGCCGCTTCGGCGCGCGCCAGGGCAGCCTCGAAATCGAGCATGCCCTGCAGGCGACCGCGATCGCAGAAGATCTCGCGCATGGCGGGCGCTGTGAAGTAAGCGTCGAAGAGCTGGCGGGTCATGCAATGTCCTTAATGATCATGGTGCAAGTACGCAGCCTGTTTCGGCAGGCGCAGACTGAACAGGAAGGCCACCGCCATCATGGCGGTCACGTACCAATAGAAGGTGTTCTCCATTCCCAGGGTTTTCAAGCCCAGGGCCACGTATTCGGCTGAACCGCCGAATACCGCGTTGGCCACCGCATAAGCTAGGCCGACGCCCAGGGCACGCACTTGCGTGGGGAACATCTCGGCCTTCACCAAGCCGCTGATCGAGGTGTAGAAACTGACGATGCACAGCGCCAGCGTCACCAGGACGAAGGCCAGCAATGGGCTGGTCACGGTCTTGAGCGCCATCAGCAGTGGCACGGTGAACAGCGTCCCCAAGGCGCCGAACAACATCATCGAGTTACGCCGGCCAATGCGGTCGGACAACATGCCGAACAGCGGCTGCAGGATCATGAACAGGAACAGCGCCCCGGTCATCACGAAACTGGCGCTCTTGGCGTTCATCCCGGCGGTGTTGACCAGGAACTTCTGCATGTAGGTAGTGAAGGTGTAGAAGATCAGCGAACCGCCGGCGGTGTAGCCCAGCACGGTGATGAACGCCGCGGCGTGGTTACGGAACAGCCCGCTGATGGTGCCGGCCTCTTTGTCCTGGCGGGTTTCGGCGCTGCTGGTCTCTTTCAGCGAACGGCGCAGCATCAGCGAGATCAGCGCGGCGATGGCGCCCACCACGAACGGGATACGCCAGCCATAGGCACGCAGCTCATCCTCGGTCAGCAACTGCTGCAGGATCACCACCACCAGCACCGCCAGCAACTGCCCACCGATCAGCGTGACGTACTGGAACGAGGCAAAGAAGCCGCGCTGCCCGCGCAAGGCCACTTCGCTCATGTAGGTCGCGGTAGTGCCGTACTCACCGCCCACCGACAGGCCCTGGATCAGCCGCGCCAGCAACAGCAGGGCCGGCGCCCAGGTGCCGATGCTCGCATAGGTAGGCAGACAGGCGATGATCAGCGAGCCGCCGCACATCATCAGCACCGAAATCATCAGGGAATTCTTGCGCCCATGGCGGTCAGCCAGACGGCCGAAGATCCAACCTCCGATCGGACGCATCAGGAAGCCTGCAGCGAACACCCCAGCAGTATTGAGCAACTGCACAGTGGGATCGTCCGAAGGGAAGAACGCCGGCGCGAAGTAGATCGCGCAGAAGGCATAGACGTAGAAGTCGAACCATTCCACCAGGTTGCCCGAGGAGGCTCCGACGATGGCGAAGATGCGCTTACTGCGTTCTTCGCCTGTGTAATAGCTAGAGGTCATGACGTGCTTACTCCTGGAAGGCCACTGCCAAGTCTAGACACACCCAGTAACAGTCTCGTTCCGCAGCCCGGCCTGCAACTTACGTGGAGCGAGGTTCCGGCAGTCCCATGCGCGGGTAAATCGAAGCGGCGATTAGGCGCTCCGATTTACCCGCGCATGGCCCAAACACCCGATCAAACGCGCTCGATCGCCAACGCCAGCCCCTGCCCCACGCCCACGCACATGGTCGCCAGGCCCTTGCGCCCGCCGCGCTTCTCCAACTGATGCAGTGCGGTCAGCACCAGGCGTGCCCCGCTCATGCCCAGCGGATGACCCAAGGCAATGGCTCCGCCGTTGGGGTTGACCTGAGGGGCGTCATCGGCGACACCCAGCTCGCGCAGTACGGCCAGGCCCTGGCTGGCGAAGGCTTCGTTCAGCTCGATGACATCGAAATCCGCCACCGCAATGCCCAGCCGCTCCGTCAGCTTGCGCACCGCAGGCACCGGGCCGATTCCCATCACCCGAGGCGCCACACCGGCGCTGGCCATGCCCAGCACCCGTGCACGCGGGGTGAGGCCGTGCTTTTTCACCGCTTCAGCCGACGCCAGGATCAACGCGGCCGCGCCGTCGTTGACGCCCGAAGCGTTGCCGGCAGTGACCGTCTTGTCCGGGCCATTGACCGGTTTGAGCTTGGCCAGAGCCTCCAGGGTGGTCTCCGGGCGCAGATGCTCGTCCTGCTCGACCAGGGTCTCGCCCTTCTTGTGAACGATACGCACCGGCACGATTTCTTCGGCGAAGAACCCAGCCGCCTGGGCTGCCGCAGCCTTCTGCTGGCTGCGCAGGGCGAAGGCGTCCTGGTCGGCGCGCGAAACCTGATAGTCGTCGGCCACGTTGTCGGCCGTCTCGGGCATGGCATCCACGCCGTACTGGGCCTTCATCAGCGGGTTGATGAAGCGCCAGCCGATGGTGGTGTCCTCAAGCTTCATGTTGCGCGAGTAGCCGCTCTCGGCCTTGCCCATGACGAAAGGAGCACGGGACATGGACTCCACCCCGCCAGCGATGGCCAGCTCCATCTCGCCGCTGGCGATGGCGCGGAACGCGGTGCCGACAGCATCCATTCCCGAGGCACACAGGCGGTTGAGGGTCACGCCCGGAACGCTTTGTGGCAGGCCGGCCAGCAGCAGCGCCATGCGCGCCACGTTACGGTTATCCTCGCCGGCCTGGTTGGCACAGCCCAAGAACACTTCGTCGAGCTGCGTCCAGTCGACCTGCGGGTTGCGCTCGATCAATGCCTTGAGCGGCACCGCCGCCAGGTCATCGGCACGCACGCCGGCCAAGGCGCCGCCGAAGCGGCCGATGGGGGTGCGGATGGCGTCGCAGATGAATACGTCACGCATCAGGCTTCTCCTGCCGTCTGGCCATGGGCGGCGGCGGTACGGGCCTCAAGGTCGCGCAGCGCGCCCAGCTCGACCTCGGTGGGGGCATCGGTAGTCTGCACGCTGTCGGCAAAGCGGATCGGCCAACCGGTGGCGGCAATGATCTGCTCGCGGGTCACGCCTGGATGAATCGAGGTGACCACGAACTCATGGGTGCCGGCTTCCGGTTCCATGATGCACAGGTCGGTGATGATCCCGACCGGGCCCTCGCCCGGCAGGCCCAGGCGTTTGCGCGAATCGCCGCCCTCGCCGTGACCGACCGACGTGATGAAGTCCAGCTTCTCGACGAACGCACGTGGCGACTGCTTGAGGATGATCAGCACCTGCTTGGCGGAACCGGCGATCTCCGGTGCGCCGCCAGCACCCGGCAGGCGCGTCTTGGGCGCGTGGTAGTCACCGACAACGGTGGTGTTGATGTTGCCGAAGCGGTCGACCTGGGCTGCGCCAAGGAAGCCCACGTCAATGCGCCCACCTTGCAGCCAATAGCGGAAGATCTCGGCGGTTGGCACCACGGTATCGGCGGTTTCGGCCAGCTCGCCGTCGCCGATCGACAGCGGCAACACGCTGGGCTTGGCACCGATCGGGCCGGATTCGTAGATCAGCACCACGTCCGGGGAGGACGTCAGGCGTGCCAGGTTGGCGGCCTTGGACGGCAGGCCGATCCCCACGAAGCAGACCGCGCCGTTACGCAGGCGACGGGCTGCGGCGACAGTCATCATCTCGGAAGTGGAATAGTTCATTGCGCAGCCTCCGCGGTGCTGGCCAGCTTGGCCTTGAATTCATTGAAGTCAGCGGTGCCACGGATGTAGGTGTCGATCCAGGCAGTGAACGACTCACGGTTGCGCGCAATCGGGTCCCAGGCTTGGTAGAAGCGGTTATCGCGCTCGTAGTAACCATGGGCGTAGGACGGATGGGCGCCGCCGGGCACCAGACATACGGCGCTGAGCGCCCAAGTCGGCAGTACACAGGCGTTCATCGGGGCCTGCAGGTCATCGACGATTTCCTCGACCGTGACGATGCAGCGCTTGGCCGCCAGGGCCGCTTCCTTCTGCACGCCCAGGATGCCCCAGAGCAGTACGTTGCCCTTGCGGTCGGCTTTTTGTGCGTGGATCACGGTGACATCCGGGCGCACCGAAGGCACGGCGGCGAGGACTTCGCCGGTGAACGGGCAGGTCACACTCTTGATCAGCGGGTTGACCTTCGGCAGGTCGGAACCTGCGTAGGCGCGCAGCACGGCAAAGGGCAAGCCCGAAGCACCGGCGACGTAGGCATTGGCCAGGTCGGCGTGGCTGTGCTCTTCGATTTCGATGGCGTGAGGCCAGTGTTTTTCCACCGCATCGCGCAGGCGGTGCAGCGAGCCCACACCGGGGTTCCCGCCCCAGGAGAAGATCAACTTGCGCGCGCAACCGGCACCGATCAATTGGTCGTAGATCAGGTCCGGGGTCATGCGCACCAAGGTCAGGTCCTGCTTGTTCTGACGGATGATCTCATGGCCGGCGGCGGTCGGGATCAGGTGGGTGAAACCTTCGAGGGCGACGGTGTCGCCATCCTGGATGAATTGCTTCACGGCATCATGAAGCGAGAGGATTGCTGCCATTGGAGACTCCTGGTCAGGACGAGTCGGGTCAGGGAGCAGCGGGCCGATGCATCGCTGCGATGGGCTCAGATTAAGGAGGACGCCGGGGTGCTTACAATCCGATAATCGCACTTTTGTGCGATTATCGAACCATTTGTTGTTCTGCTATCCATTCGTCCCAGACCGCAGGGCACACCTGTGTGGAGCCGGGTTTAACCGCGAAACATCGGTGATGTGCACCCTCGCATTTGTGGGTAATTCCGCTCCTTCACTCCTTGAGCAGTCAGGTCGCGTCGGCGTGGCTCACCAGCCCCTTCACCACCACACCCACGGTGGCCAGCGCCGCCGGCACCAACAGCGCGGTCAGCACCTGCTCGAAGTTCCAGCCCAGCCCCAGCAACGTCGCGCCGCTCCAGGCACCGAGGATTGCGCCGAACCGGCCGATGCCGAGCATCCACGACACCCCGGTGGCACGCCCTTGAGTAGGGTAGAACCGCGCTGCCAACGAGGGCATGGCCGATTGCGCACCGTTGATGCACATGCCCGCCACCAGCACCAGGGTGGCCAGCAGAGTCATGTTGCCCAGGCTCTGCCCGACTGCGTAGGCGAATACACCCGCCAATAGATAGAACAGACCAATGACCTTGTGCGGGTTGAAGCGGTCCATCGCCCAGCCCACGCCAACCGCGCTGAGTACGCCACCGAACTGGAACAAGGCGCCAATGAACGCGGCCTGCTCCATGCTGGCACCACTGTCACGCATCAGGGTCGGCAGCCAGCTGGTCAGCAGGTAGACGATGACCAGCCCCATGAAGTAGGTCAGCCAGAGCAAAACGGTGCCCAGACCATAGGTGCCGGAGAAGATCACCGTGAACACGTTGCCGGCGGCTACCGCCTTCTGTTCCGGCACACTGAAGCTCGCCGCCTCAGCGACTTTGGCAGGTGCGATTGGAGCCAAGGCCTTGCGGACCTTGTCGATCCCGCGATTGCGCACCACCAGAAACCGCGCGGACTCCGGCAACCACACCAGCAGCACCACCGCCAACAGCAGCGGCAGCACGCCACCGAGCACCAGCAGGCTATGCCAGCCGTAGGCGGGGATCAGCTTGGCGGAAATGAAACCACCGCCTGCCATGCCCAGATTGAAGCCACAGAACATGCTGGTCACCAGCAACGACTTGAGCCGCTCGGGGGTGTACTCGGAGAGCAGCGTGGTGGCATTGGGCATACCAGCGCCCAGCCCCAGGCCAGTGAGAAAACGCAGCACCAGCAGTTGATCGACGTCGGTGGCATAGGCCGAGGCCAGGCTGAAGCCGCCGAACACCAGCACCGCCCCGACCAGCACGCCCTTGCGCCCGAAGCGGTCAGCCAAAGGCCCCGACCCCAGGGCACCGAACACCATGCCAATCAGCGCAGCGCTCATCACCGGGCCAAGGCTTGCGCGATCGATGCCCCACTCCTGGGACAGGGCCGGCGCGATGAAACCCATGGCCGCGGTATCCAGGCCATCGAGGAAGACGATCAGAAAACACAGGATCACCACCCGCCACTGATAGCGGGACAGTGGCTGGTCGTTGATGAAGGACTGGACGTCGAGGCAGTTTCCGACAGCGATTTGCGGTTTATTCATTGTTGTTGTCCGGAAAATGAGGCGCAGGCAGGCCACTGCACACGGAGGATGTGCAGGGAGCAGGATAAGCGAATGCGTCGGTGGATCAGCCGGAAAGCGGCGACGCTGCAGGCGGGTGCGGCCGCGACAGCGAAAGGACAATGCTCATGGGGTGCGTCTCGAATGTTGTTATTGTCCGGTCGGCGAACCGACCGTTGCGCAAGACATTAATCAGCGCATCCCAGGTGCGCAATTCATGGAAAACGAGACTGTGCGTTAATCGAACAGGAAACGCGTGGCGCCGTTCGGCCTGTGGATAAATGCAGACCGTGAATGGGCCGCGAAGCGGCCCTGGGCTTGCTATCCAAATAGCTGGTGGCAGAGGTCGCGGCTGGCCGCCAGCAGGATCGGCAGGAAGCGCTGCTCCAACTCGCTGCGCGTCACCCGGCCCACGTGAGTACTGACGTTGAGCGCGGCCAGTACCTGCCCCGAGGCGTCGTAGATCGGCACCGCGATCGAGCGCAGGCCCTGTTCCAGCTCCTGGTCCACCACGCACCAGCCTTGGGCGCGCACCTGCTGTATGCAGGCGAACAGTGAGTCCGGATCGTGCAGGGTTCGACTGGTGCGGGCTTTGAGGTCGGCGCGTTCGAGGTATTCCCAGAGACTGGCATCGTCCAGTGCTGCCAGCAGGATACGCCCCATCGAGGTGCAGTAGGCCGGCAAGCGGCCGCCCACCGAAAGGTCGACCGAGATCAACCGCTCCACCGTTGCCGAACGGGCGATATACAAAATGTCGTCACCTTCGAGCGTCGCCATGTTGGCCGCTTCGTGCAACTGATCGCTGATCCGGTCCAGGTAAGGCTGCGCGGAGACCGCAAGAGGTGTCGAGGACAGGTACGCATGGCCCAGGGTCAGGACCTTGGGCAACAACGAATAGGTGCGCCCATCGGTGGTCGCGTAACCCAGTTTGATCAGGGTATGCAGACAGCGGCGCACCGCCGCCCGGGGAATCTCGGTGCGATGGCTGATCTGTGCGATGGTCAGGTGGCGCTTGCGCTCCTGGAAGGCCTGGATAACCGCCAGCCCACGGGCCAGGGAAGTCATGAAATCCGGATCGCCGGTAAAGGCCTGGATACGCTTGGCGGGCGAGGCCACGATCGGTGGGGCCAGTGCAGGCGCTGCGGTACGTCCCGGCTCCGGATTGGCGGAAGCCTTGTCCTGGGTTTCTTCGCTCATGGTGAACCTCAAAAAAAACGGTCGCTTGTGCGATTATCGAACCAACGGCCGATAATCGCAATTGACCGCTGACACTTTTACTTATACCTTTCTCCTGCCACATGTGGCTTCTTTGGAGAGACTGGTCAGGTACCCACCGTAGAAGTCCCAGGCAACGGCCTCGTTTCCCACGAGGCCGTTTTTGTTTTTCTTGTTGTTCGCCCGAACTTTCATGGACGAGCACACCTCAAACTTTCACGGCCAGTCTGATTATCGCCATTGTGCCCACTACATAACTTTGAATGTTTGGCACGTGCCGCTAAAGAATGATGGCCATTGACTTATCGATTGCTATAATTGAATGCGCTGGCCGGATCGTTCATTCAGAACGATATTCGTCGACGTTCCCACGGAGACGCCGCCAGTCAGGTGCAGGGCTCAGGGCCTACCCCGTTAATCCAAGTGCCATGTACCTCATGGATCCTGTCGCTGCGACAGCATGTTCGCCTTGGCGACGTAGCCGTCTGCATAACTTTGCATGATGAAGGCCAAGGCAAAATTTCAACCTATTCGGGTATGACTGTGACGAAAGAAGAACTGCGCGTGGAACTCGAGCGCCAGGCTGAACGTTACAAGGAAGTATACGGTGGTGAAGTGACCACTTACGCCGCGCAATTGGAACCGGAGCGCAAACCTTGGCGCAAGCGCGCCACTGTCCAGGACCAGGTCTTTGCCCAAGAGCTGGAAAAAATGGAAAAGGAACTGCGCAGCGAGAACACCTGACCCGGTGTGCCTTGCGAAGCTGCGCACCACCGCGTTCAACGCGGTGGTGCGCAGCGGACCTTTTATCGATGCGCCATGATGAAATGGAATTACACAAATTTCATACGATTGTTTGAAATACCCACCTTATTCATGATTGCGGGTTTTACCTGCTTTTTTGTGTTTTTTTAGCGATTTTACTCGTGAAAAACCCCACCCATCTTGCATCGAATCGCCGCTTCCCTGGGATGCTTCCCGTCTCGTCGATCGGTTGCAGGGGCATCGATTGCCAAGGTTTTCTGGCATAATCGCGCCCCCCTATGACCGCCAGACAACCTTCATGATCGATTTATTCAGCGGACTGGATGCGTGGGTGCTGGTGAGCTTGCTGCTCGCTCTGACCTTCGTGCTCGCATTCGAGTTCATCAATGGCTTTCATGACACCGCCAACGCGGTAGCCACCGTCATCTATACCAAAGCCATGCCACCGCACCTGGCCGTGTTCTTCTCCGGTGTGTTCAACTTCCTCGGGGTTCTGCTCGGCGGCGTCGGGGTGGCCTATGCCATCGTCCACCTGCTGCCAGTCGAACTGCTGATCAATGTGAACACCGGACACGGGCTGGCCATGGTCTTCTCGCTGCTGGCCGCGGCCATCACCTGGAACCTCGGCACCTGGTACTTCGGCATCCCCGCATCCAGCTCTCATACCCTGATCGGCTCGATCCTGGGCGTGGGCCTGGCCAATGCCCTGCTCAACGACATCCCCCTCGGCGATGGCGTCAACTGGCAGAAAGCGATCGACATCGCCATGTCGCTGGTGATCTCGCCCATGGCCGGCTTCGCCGTCGCGGCCCTGGTATTGATCGGCCTCAAATGGTGGCGCCCGCTGTCGAAGATGCACAAGACACCGGAACAACGCCGCAAGCTGGACGACAAGAAGCATCCACCATTCTGGAATCGCTTGGTGCTGGTGATTTCCGCGATGGGCGTCAGCTTCGTGCACGGCTCCAACGACGGCCAGAAAGGCATCGGCCTGATCATGCTGGTCCTGATCGGTATCGTTCCTGCCAAGTTCGTCCTCGACCTGAACAGCACCACCTACCAGATCGAGCGTACCCGCGACGCCACCCTGCACATGAGCCAGTTCTACCAGCGCAACGCCGCCACCCTGGGCGAGTTCCTGGCACTGGGGAAGGCCAAGTCGACCGACCTGCCGGAGCAGTTCAGCTGCAATCCGCAGCAGACCGAACCGACCATCGCCGCCCTGCAATCGTCGCTGCACGGTGTCACCGACTACCGCGACCTGAGCGCGGAGAAGCGCGTCGAAGTCCGTCGCTACCTGCTCTGCCTGGATGACACCGCCAAGAAGGTCGGCAAGCTCCCAGGACTGGAAAGCCGTGAAAAAGCCGACCTCGAGAAGCTGCGCAAAGACCTGACCGCCACCACCGAATACGCACCGTTCTGGGTGATCGTAGCTGTCGCCCTGGCCCTGGGCCTGGGCACCATGGTCGGCTGGAAGCGCGTGGTGCTGACCGTCGGCGAGAAGATCGGCAAGCAAGGCATGACCTACGCCCAGGGCATGTCTGCGCAGATCACCGCGGCCTGCGCCATCGGCTTGGCCAACGTTTTCAGCCTGCCGGTCTCGACCACCCACGTGTTGTCGTCGGGTGTCGCCGGCACCATGGTCGCCAACAAGAGCGGCCTGCAAGGCGGCACCGTGAAGACCATCCTGCTGGCCTGGGTCCTGACCCTGCCGGCTTCGATGGGCCTGGCCGCCGGCCTGTTCTGGCTGGCCTCCAAGGCGATCGGCTGATCGATACCGCTGTCATGAAAAAGGCGCCTTCGGGCGCCTTTTTCATGGGTTCACGATGCCTGGCACCTGTGAGTGCTGGCGCCACTGGCCACTACCGCCGTTTGCCGCCCAGCAGCGAGCCCATCAGGCCACGCACCAATTGGCGCCCCAACTGATTGGCCGCCTGGCGCACTGCCGACTTGATCGCCTGCCCTGCAGCACTCTGCAAAAACTCTCCAGCCTTGTCGGCGAAGCTCTCCTCATCGGCCTTGGGCTGCGGCACGGGCTCCACCGGCTCGCCCTTGCGAGCGGTCAACATCTCATAAGCCGATTCACGGTCAACTGGTTTGTCATAACGTCCCGCCAGTGGCGAGGCTGCAACCAGCGCTTTGCGCTCGGTCTCGGTCAACGGCCCGATACGCGACTGCGGTGGCGCTACCAGTACCCGCTGGACCATTTCCGGCGTGCCTTTTTCCTGCAGGGTCCCTACCAATGCCTCACCGATACCCAGTTCGGTCAACACGGCGAGTGCATCGAATGCCGGGTTAGGACGGAATCCGTCGGCCACGGCCCTGAGCGACTTCTGCTCCTTGGCGGTGAACGCACGCAGCCCATGCTGGATACGCAGCCCCAACTGCGCCAGCACCGCATCGGGCAAGTCCCCTGGCGACTGGGTCACGAAATAAACCCCTACGCCTTTGGAGCGGATCAGTCGAACCACTTGCTCGAGGCGATCCTGCAGGGCCTTGGGGGTGCCGTTGAACAGCAGATGCGCCTCGTCGAAGAACAACGCCAACACCGGTTTGTCGGCATCACCGCGCTCGGGCAACTGTTCGAACAGCTCGGCCAACAACCATAAAAGGAAGGTGGCGTAGACCTTCGGCGCCTCATGCACCAACCGGCTGGCATCGAGCAAGTGGATAGGCCCTCGCCCATCGCGGTCCGGGCGCAGCAGATCCTCCAGTTGCAGGGCCGGCTCTCCGAACAGGGCCTCGGCCCCCTGTTGCTCCAGAGTCGCCAGGCGACGTAGCAGGGCCTGGGTGGAGCCCGTGGTCATCAATGCGCTGTCCTCACCCAGCAATTGCGGGTTGTCCTTCAGGTGCCCGAGCAGCGCCTTGAGGTCCTTGAGGTCCAGGAGCAATAGCCCTTCGCGGTCGGCCACCTTGAAGGCTGCGTATAGTGCTGCCTGCTGGCTGTCGGTCAGTTCCAGCAAGTTGCCCAACAACAGAGGCCCCATTTCACTGAGTGTCGTTCGCAAGGGATGACCCGACTCCCCTGCAATATCCCACAAGGTCACGGGATAGGCCTGAGGGCGGTGGCCCAACCACGGCATTGCGGCGATACGCTCGGCCACTTTGCCCTGGGGGGCTCCGGCTGCCCCCAGGCCGCACAGGTCGCCCTTCACATCGGCGGCGAACACCGCAACTCCCGCATCGCTGAAGACCTCGGCCAGGCGTTGCAGGGTCACGGTCTTGCCCGTCCCTGTGGCACCGGCAACCAGCCCATGACGGTTGGCCAGGCGCATGGCTTGGCTCACTGGCTGGCCGTCAGGCCCCGCCCCCACAACTATTTGCGAAGTATCCGACATCTTCTTTCATCCTCTATTCAAGCTTTGCCGCATAACGGCCGATACCCCGTGGTGCTACTCATTCTGAAAGACAGGAACATCCCGAAAAGGACCTCCGGTGATTGTTGCACTGTTTTCAAGCTGCCTTCGTGCGAACGACCCGATAAAAACCTTAGCGGACCACGCCATGAACAAAAGCCTACGTTTCAGCCACAAGATTCTCTTGGCGGCGTCTTTGATCGTGATACTCGCCTTCAGCCTGTTCACCCTCTACAACGATTATCTCCAGCGTAATGCCATTCGCGCCGATCTGGAGAGTTATCTGGCTGAAATGGGCGAATCCACCTCGACCAACATTCGCAACCTGTTCGATGGCCGAATCAAGTTAGTGGAAAACCTATCGCAGAACATCGCACAGAATCCGGCCAATGCCGAAACCTTCATGAGTCAGCAAGCGCTACTGTCGAGTTTCCTCACCGTCTACCTGGGCAAGGTGGACGGCGGCTTCAGCGTGCGTCCCGATTCCAAGATGCCCGACGGCTACGACCCTCGCGTGCGTCCCTGGTACAAGGACGGCATGAACGCCAGTGGCGCCATGCTGACCGAACCCTACATCGACTTGACCACCAACAAGATGGTCATCGGTATCCTCAGCAAGGTCTCGAGCACTGTCGGTGTGGTCGGTGGTGACCTGGCCCTCGACGGCCTTGTGGACATCATCAATTCGCTGGACTTCGGCGGCATGGGCTACGCCTTCCTGGTCAACGACCAAGGCAAGATCCTGGTACACCCGAACAAAGACTTGGTGATGAAGTCGCTGTCGGACCTGTTCCCACAGCAAACACTCAAGCTGTCCGGCGAGCTGACCGAAGTCGAGTCCGACGGCCAGGCTCGCTTGCTGACCTTCACCCCGATCAAGGGGCTGCCTTCGGCCAACTGGTACATCGGCCTGTCGGTAGATAAAGACAAAGCCTTCTCCATGCTCAGCACCTTCCGTACCTCGGCGGTGATCGCGACGATCGTGGCGGTGGTCATCATCATTGCCCTGCTGGGTTTGCTGATCCGCGTGCTGATGCAGCCCTTGCACACCATGACCCGTGCCATGGAAGACATCGCCGAGGGTGAAGGCGACCTGACCAAGCGCCTGCAGATCCATCAACACGATGAGTTCGGCATCCTCGGCACGGCGTTCAACCGCTTCGTCGAGCGTATCCACGCCTCGATCCGCGAAGTATCCTCGGCCACCGAACAAGTCAACGAAGTGGCCTTGCGGGTGATCAGTGCCTCCAACTCGTCGATGGCAAACTCCGACGAGCAGGCCAACCGCACCAACAGCGTCGCCGCCGCCATCAACGAGCTCGGCGCCGCGGCCCAGGAAATCGCCGGCAACGCGGCCCAGGCCTCCCAGCACGCTACCTCGGCGCGCCTGCTGGCCGAAGAAGGCCAGCAGGTGGTGGAGCGCAACATCGAGGCGATGAATCGCCTGTCCGACCTGATCGTCACCTCCAGCGCCCACATCGAGACGCTCAACAACAAGACCGTCAACATCGGCCAGATTCTCGAGGTGATCACCAGCATTTCCCAACAGACCAACCTGCTGGCGCTCAACGCGGCGATCGAGGCCGCCCGTGCAGGCGAGGCTGGCCGCGGTTTCGCCGTGGTCGCCGACGAAGTACGCAACCTCGCCCACCGCACCCAGGAATCGGCACAGCAAGTGCAGAACATGATCGAGGAGCTGCAGGTCGGTGCCCGTGAGTCGGTCGAAACCATGGGGCAGAGCCAGCGCCACAGCCAGGACAGCGTGGAGATCGCCAACCAGGCCGGCGAGCGCCTGGACAGCGTGACCGTGCGTATCGGCGAAATCGACGGCATGAACCAGTCGGTGGCTACAGCCACCGAGGAGCAAACCGCCGTGGTCGACTCGATCAACATGGACATTAACGAAATCAACATGCTCAACCAGGAAGGCGTCGAGAACCTGCAGGCTACCCTGCGCGCCTGCACGGACCTGGAACAGCAAGCCACCCGCCTCAAGCATCTGGTCGGCAGTTTCCGGATCTAGAGCTTCAAGCCGCAAGCTTCGAGCTTCAAGCCGCAAGAACAGCAGGCGGGGCGCCGCTGACTCTTGCAGCTTGAAGCTTGCAGCTCGCAACCTGCAGCTTGACGCTTACCGCTGCCTCCCTCCGATCGAACAAACTATCCTTCAGTAAGGTCAACCTTTAGGCGCGTCATCGCCTGCTCATCGCAGCCCGATGACAGACCCGAAGACGATCCCGGAGGGATGCTGATCGTGCACATCGCTGACATCACCATGTTCTACGCCCCGGCCAGTGGCGGCGTACGTACCTATCTTGATGCCAAACATCGCCGACTCGACGCCAGGCCCGGCGTGCGTCACAGCCTTTTGATTCCCGGCGCCAGCGCCACCGATGCCGATGGCATCTACCAAGTGCCGGCGCCGCCCCTACCCTTTGGCAACGGCTACCGCTTTCCCGTTCGCCTGGCCCCTTGGTGCAACGTGTTGCGGCGCCTGCAGCCTGACCTGATCGAAGTCGGCGACCCCTACCTCACGGCCTGGGCCGCCCTGGAAGCGCGGCGCAAGCTCGACGTACCGGTAATCGGCTTCTACCACTCCGACTTGCCGCTGCTGGTGAGCAACCGCATGGGCAACTGGTTCACCCCCAACGTCGAGGCCTATGTCAGCAAACTGTACGGCAACTTCGACCGCGTGCTGGCGCCCAGCCAGGTGATGGCTGACAAGCTGTGTCGGCTAGGCGTCAAGGATGTGCATGTGCAACACCTGGGCGTCGACCTGTGCACCTTCAACCCCGAACACCGCGATCCGGGCCTTCGGGCCGAACTGGGGATCCCCGACACCACACGCCTGCTGGTGTTCGCCGGGCGCGGCTCGCGGGAGAAAAACCTGCCAGTGCTGCTCGACTGCATGAGGCGATTGGGCCGCCACTATCATTTATTGTTGGTCGGCTCGAACATGCCCGCCAATGTGCCGGACAATGTCAGTGTCATCGACCATTTCTGCCCACCTCAAGAGGTCGCCCGGCTGTTCGCCAGTGCGGACCTGCTGGTACATGCAGGCGATCAGGAAACCTTCGGCCTGGTTATCCTCGAGGCCATGGCCAGTGCCCTGCCCGTGGTCGCGGTACGTGCCGGCGCCTTCAGTGAAATCGTCGATGAACGCTGCGGACGCCTGTGCACACCCAACGACGCCCAGGCCATGGCTAACGCTGTGCGCGAGACCTTCGAGGCCGGTGTCCGTCGGCTGGGAGCCCAGGCCCGTCGTCATGTCGAACTGCACTACGCCTGGGACCATGTGGTCGATGGCCTGCTGGAGCACTACCAGGCCGTGCTCGGTCACCAGCCGCAGGTACGCGCCCATGGTTGAGACAGACGCCGCAACGCGTAGCCTGATGCTGGTGCTGCACGATGTCGCGCCCGAAACCTGGCCGGACTACCAGCCGTTCGTCCAGGCCGTGGAACGCTTGGGCAACGTGCCCATGACTTGGCTGGTGGTGCCGGACTTCCATCATCGCAATCCCCTGTCCCGCTCGCCGACCTTCTGCCGGTTGCTCGAGCGACGCTTGGCGCAGGGCGACGAGCTGGCCCTGCACGGCTATTTCCATGCTGACGATGGGCCCCCGCCGCGCAGCGCCCGCGAGTTCTTCATGCGTCGAATCTACACCCATGAAGGCGAATTCTATGGGCTAGATGAGGCCGAGGCCCTGCTGCGCCTGGAAGCCGGCTTGGAAGTGTTCGACCGCCACGGCTGGCCGGTGGCCGGTTTCGTCGCCCCGGCCTGGTTGATGAGCGAAGGCACACGCCAGGCCCTGCGTCGGTTGCCGCTGCGCTACACCAGCACGCCCCAGCACCTCTATCGCCTCCCGGAGTTCACCGCCATCCAGGCCCCTGGCCTAGTGTGGAGCGCCCGGAGTGCTTGGCGACGGGGGCTTTCGCGGATGATCTGCGACTGGCAAGGGCGACGCTGGCGCAATGCAGCCACGCTGCGCCTTGGCCTGCATCCCGTGGATATGCGTCATCCGGCCTCTCGCGACTACTGGTTGCAGACATTGCAAACGTTGCTAGCGCAGGGACGTCAACCCCTGACCAAATCCGCCTGGCTGGCGCGTCAGGTCCAGGCATGAACCGCCTGGGCTGGCTGGGCATGGCACTGCTGCTGGCGTTGCTGGTACCCACCTTGCTCGGTGGCAGCGATTTGCTGGCGCGCCTACGCGCCTTCGCCCCGAGCCTGATGGCTGTGCTGCTGGGCATGATCCTGCTGTGCTGGGTGATCAATGCCGTGCGCCTGCGGCTGCTGCTCGGCCAGCAAGGGGCACGCCTCGGCCGGGTACGCAGCCTGGGTGTGGTCATGGCCACCGAATTCGCCATCTGTACCACCCCTGGCGGCAGCGGCGGACCATTGACCCTCATGGCCCTGCTGGCGCGCGAGCGTATCGGCCCGGCGCGCAGCGGCGCGGTGTTCGCCATGGATCAGTTGAACGATCTGGTGTTCTTCTTCTGCGCGATGCTGGCGATTGCAGGCTATGCCCTGTTCCACAGCCTGGGACATACCCAGCAGAGCATGCTGTTGGGCAGTGCCCTGTTGCTGTGTTCGGCGCTGCTGGGGATTCTCGCGTTGCTGCGCTACCGGCGTACGGTGATGCGCCTGAACGGCCGGTTGCTACGTCGCTTGGGCATGTCGGCGCGGCGCAGACGGCGATGGGCGCGCAAACTGTTGCGTTTCGTCCATGCACTGACGGACACCTGGCGCCTGCCCAAGCGGATCCTGATTCTGGTTTTCAGTTTGACCTGTGTGCACTGGAGCCTGCGCTACAGCGTGCTGTACCTGGTTCTGCGAGGGCTGGGCGTGGAGCTTTCATGGATTCCAAGCTTTCTGGTACAGATCCTGTCGCTCAGCGCCGGGCAGTTCAGCCTGCTGCCAGGCGGCGCCGGGGCCGCCGAATTGACCTCGGCGAGCCTGCTGACGCCCCTGGTGGGCAGCTCTACGGCGGCGGCGGCGATCCTGATCTGGCGCGCGGTCACCTACTACTTCTACCTGATCGCCGGGGGCCCGGTATTCGTTTGCCTGTTGGCGCGTCCGTTGCTGGAGCGCTGGCGTCGTCAGGCGAGTTGAGCTGGCGCCAGAGCGCGGCGGCACCCGGGAAGTGGGTGCCAGCCTCTTCGCTCAAGCGCTCGAGATCGAAGCGAGCGAGGCACCCCTCGCCCAGAGTGGGCGGCGGCGGTGCCGCAGCCTTGTCGCGGGGATCGGCCATCGGCGCTTAGTCGAACACCACGGTTTTGTTGCCATGCACTAGGACACGGTCTTCCAGGTGGTAGCGCAGGCCGCGGGCCAGCACCATCTTCTCCACGTCACGACCGAAACGCACCATGTCTTCGATGCTGTCGGCGTGGGTGACACGCACCACGTCCTGCTCGATGATCGGACCGGCGTCCAGCTCTTCGGTGACGTAGTGGCAGGTCGCACCGATCAGTTTCACGCCACGCAGAGCCGCCTGGTGGTACGGCTTGGCGCCGACGAACGATGGCAGGAAGCTGTGGTGGATGTTGATGACTTTTTCGGCGTATTCCTGGCACAGCTGCGGCGGCAGGATCTGCATGTAGCGCGCCAGCACCACGACATCGGCCCCATGCTCCTGGACCAGCCGCGAGACCTCGGCAAACGCCGGTTGCTTGTCCTTGGGATCGACCGGGACATGGAAGAACGGGATACCGTGCCACTCGACCATGCTGCGCAGGTCGTTGTGGTTGGAGATCACGCAGGGAATTTCGCAATCGAGCTCGTCGGTGTGCCAGCGATGCAGCAGATCGGCCAGGCAGTGGGATTCGCGGCTGGCCATCAGCACCACGCGTTTCTTCTGGGCCGAGTCGGTGATCCGCCAGGTCATGGAGAACTCTTCGGCGATCGGCGCGAACGCCTCGCGAAACGCTTCGATGCCAAATGGCAGGGATTCGGCGCGGATCTCATGGCGCATGAAGAACCAACCGCTCTGCTCATCGGAGTGGTGGCTGGCTTCGTTGATCCAGCCGTTGTACAGGGCCAGGAAATTACTGACTTTTGCCACGATGCCGACACGGTCGGGGCAGGCAATCACCAGTCGATAGGTGCGCATGAAGGAGACTCCGGAAACTTCGCAAAGGCGCACATTCTAGCGGCCCGCCAGGAAAAACGCAGTAATGATTGCCCGCTACAGCACACACGCTCGGCCAGCGCGGGGCAAAGCTGCCAATTGAGCCGACCACGTAGGAAATGATGAATTTGTCGGGCGATATGTAAAATTTTCTTAACCAAATGCCTGCATTACCCCACGACAATTAACAGTTTATTGCCTTTTTAATTGTTTACTTGAGAGTATCGCCTGTCTATTATTGGCCCGAACTGTTTCTCTTTGAACATTGCACTAAGGACCACTCCATGTCCCTGATCAACGAATACCGCGCTACCGAAGAAGCCATCAAGGAACTTCAGGCCCGTCTGGCCAACCTGTCGCAAGATGACAAACTGAAGAAAGAACTCGAGTTCGAAGGCAAACTGCGCGCACTGATGGGCGAATATTCCAAGTCCCTGCGTGACGTGATTGCCCTGCTGGATCCAGAATCCAAACTGAGCAAAGCTCCGCGCGGTGCGGTCAAGACCACTGGCACCAAGCGTGCTCGCAAGGTCAAGCAGTACAAAAACCCGCACAATGGCGAAGTGATCGAAACCAAAGGCGGCAACCACAAGACCCTGAAAGAATGGAAAGCCAAATGGGGTGGCGATGTGGTTGAAGGCTGGGCAACACTGCTGGACTGACAGCTGGCTGCCTCTCACACGCCCAATAAAAACGCCGGCACATTGCCGGCGTTTTTATTGGGCGTGCACCTTAGCGTTGATATTGCGCCTTCAACTGCTGAACATGTGCCTGCCACGCCTCCAATACTCCCCTTCCGGCAGCATCTGCCGTTGCCAGGGCGCTCTGGCAAGCCTGCTCGAAGTCACCCAGCGTGTTCGGCGCTCCCAGTCGCGGGTCGCTCAAGCGCTGCTGACAGAACGAGAACCAACGCTGCCGCTCCTCGGCACTCAAGGTATCGGGGAAGTTTCTTGCCCGATAACGGAATAACAGCTCTGACATCCTCGAGTCATCGAACATCCAGTGCCCCTGTCCCAATTGCACAGGGTCAAGGGCGCGCACTTGATCACAGAGGCGACGATCTCGGTCTCCCAGAAAACCATCATACAACTGTTGCTCAGGGTCCTCGCTAGGCGCGAACTCATCGCCGCTGTAAATGCCTTCGAGCTTGTCCTGCCAAATATGCTGTTGCTCGGCCAATTGTTCCCCACGGCGTTGCAACTGCGACATATCCAGACCCAGCCGCTGCTGATCGACAGGGCGCAATACCGCCAACGGGGCCACGACCGGGCAACGATTGATGTGCACCAACTTCAGCGGAACGGGTAATTGTCCATCAGGCAATTCGTCACGCCGGGTATACAAACATTGTCGTAATGTTTCTGTGGTCTCTTGCAATAACGGCAAGGTATCCAAGTGCAGGTCGCACACAATCAGTGCATTCCGATTACGTGGATGCCAGGCCAATGGCAATACCACCCCCAGATAATTACGCTCTGCAGAGAAGCGGCCAGATACATGTACCAGCGGCTGCAAAAGACGGATCTGCTCCATCACCTTGTGCTTGCTGCGCAATTGGAACAACCAGTCATATAACTTGGGTTGCTTCTGGCGAATCAGGCGAGCCAAGGCGATTGTTGCCCGTACGTCGGAAAGCGCTTCGTGGGCGTGGCCATGGTCGATGCCGTTGGCCTTGCTCAGCAGTTCAAGGCGCAGACTGGTGCGACCGTCCTGCTGCGGCCAAACGATGCCTTCCGGGCGCAAGGCATAGGCGGTGCGCACCACGTCGATCAGGTCCCAGCGGCTGTTGCCGCCCTGCCATTCTCGGGCGTAGGGGTCGAAGAAGTTTCGGTAGAGGCTGTAGCGGGTGACCTCGTCATCGAAGCGCAGGGTGTTGTAGCCCGCGCCACAAGTGCCAGGACGGGCCAGTTGCGCATGGACCTGGGTCATGAATTCGGCTTCGCATAGACCCTCACGGGCCAGTTGCGCGGGCGTGATGCCGGTGACCAGGCAGGCGGCCGGGTGCGGCAGGATATCGTCGCTGGGACGACAATAGAGGCTGATGGGCGCTTCGATCTCGTTGAGTTCAAAGTCCGTTCGCACGCCTGCGACCTGCAGCGGGCGGTCGCAGCGTGGATTGATGCCGGTGGTTTCGTAGTCGTGCCAGAAGATGCTGGAGCTCACGGGGTCTTCCTGTAACAAGGTCGACCAGAGTCTAGCGACCTGACAGGCCGGTCCGCACCCACGAATTCGCTGCAGCGCGTTGCCGAAGACTCAGGCGGAGGCGTTGATGGGGCGGAAGCTGAAGTAGTTGCGCAGAGCCCGGACGAAGTCATCGTACTCGCGCGGGGGCTGCAACAGCATGAAACCGGCGTCGTAGTGGCCGGGGGTCTGATCCTCACGGCACCACAGGCAACTGGCGGTAAGATTGATGCATTGCACCCCGCCACCAACCACCGGCAGGCGCAGTTGCAACTCGAAATCCGGCCCCACCAGTACCGGCAGATGGCTGATCAACATCAGGCCGTCTTCCGAAGCATTGCCCAAGTAGCCGATCTGCTGGTCGGTGAACCGGTTGTAGACCTTGAGGACACAAGGCAACTGGTGGCGTTCTATATGGCGTTGAATAAACATGGCGTGGCGCGATCCGTACCTGATGCCAGGAAGACAAGGTACTGGCGGTGAGCGTTACATCTGGTTAACAGATTAGCTCAGCGCGACTCGGCATTTCCATGAAATCAAGAACACCTTGGTGTTAACGCCAAGGTGTACCGGTCGCAGGCGTCGCCACCGCCGACTCGCCACGCAGGTGCCCAAGCTGTTCGAGGGTCTGCAGGCGCGCCTTGGCGCGGTAGGCATACTCGTTCTGTGGATAACGCTGCATCAGGTACTGATAGGTCTGGGCCGCGTCCATGTAGAGCTTCTGACGCTCAAGGCACTGGCCACGCAGCATCGAAACTTCCGGATGGATGAACGGCCGTGCCCGGCTGGTGCGGTCCACCTCCGAGAGCTCCAGCATCACACGCTGGCAGTCGCCCCGGTCATAGGCTCGGTAGGCATTGTTAAGGTGATGGTCCATCGACCAGCGGGTGCAGCCGACGACACTGGCCGCGACGGCTAAAACGATCAGGGCTCGCATGGGGGATCTCCTTTGATGGACAGTGTATCGGCCTGGCGCGGCAAATCTTCACATGCATCTGCAAGCATACCCCGACCGTTCAAACGCCACCCTGCCAACTGGTGAGGTAGTGCAACGGAACAATGACTACAGCGATATTCAGGAGTAGCCTTTCGCTGCGCTTCACTATAGGAGTCTGTGCATGACCATCCGCCGTACCAAAATCGTCGCCACCCTGGGCCCCGCCAGCAATTCACCGGAAGTGATCGAACAACTGATCCTCGCCGGCCTGGACGTGGCGCGCCTGAACTTCTCCCACGGCACTCCAGACGAGCACAAGGCCCGCGCCCGCCTGATCCGCGACATCGCCGCCAAGAATGGCCGCCACGTCGCGCTGCTGGGCGATCTGCAGGGTCCGAAGATCCGCATCGCCAAATTCAGCAACAAGCGCATCGAATTGAAGATCGGTGACAAATTCACCTTCTCCACCGCCCATCCGCTGACCGAAGGCAACCAGGAAATCGTCGGTATCGACTACCCCGACCTGGTCAAGGACTGCGGTGTCGGCGACGAGCTGCTGCTCGACGACGGCCGCGTGGTCATGCGGGTCGAAACCGCGACCGCCGACGCCCTGCACTGCGTGGTGATCATCGGCGGTCCGCTGTCCGACCATAAAGGCATCAACCGCAAAGGTGGCGGCCTGACCGCGCCGGCCTTGACCGAAAAGGACAAGGCCGACATCAAGCTGGCTGCAGAGATGGACCTGGACTACCTGGCCGTTTCCTTCCCGCGTGATGCCAGCGACATGGAATATGCCCGCAAGCTGCGCGACGAAGCCGGTGGCACCGCCTGGCTGGTGGCCAAGATCGAACGCGCCGAGGCCGTCGCCGACGACGAGACCCTGGACAACCTGATCGCAGCCTCCGACGCGGTAATGGTCGCCCGTGGTGACCTGGGCGTGGAAATCGGCGACGCCGAGCTGATCGCCATCCAGAAGAAGATCATCCAGCATGCCCGCCGCAACAACAAAGCGGTGATCGTCGCGACCCAGATGATGGAGTCGATGATCCAGAACCCGATGCCGACCCGCGCCGAAGTGTCCGACGTGGCCAACGCCGTGCTGGATAACACCGACGCGGTCATGCTCTCCGCCGAAAGCGCCGCCGGTGCCTACCCGATCGAAGCGGTCAAGGCCATGGCCCGCGTCTGCCAAGGTGCCGAGAAGCACCCGACCAGCCAGAAATCCAGCCACCGCCTGCACACAACGTTCGAACGTTGCGACGAGAGCATCGCCCTGGCCGCGATGTACACCGCCAACCACTTCCCGGGCGTCAAGGCGATCATCGCCCTCACCGAGAGCGGCTATACCCCGCTGATCATGTCGCGCCTGCGTTCGCACGTGCCGATCTACGCCATGTCGCCGCACCGTGCCACCCAGGCGCGTGCATCGCTGTTCCGCGGCGTCTACCCGATCGCCTTCGACCCAGCCTCGCTGCCAGCCGAAAAGGTCAGCCAGGCGGCCGTCGACGAACTGCTCAAGCGCGGCTTGGTGCAACAGGGTGACTGGGTGATCCTGACCAAGGGCGACAGCTACCACACCATCGGTGGCACCAACGGCATGAAGATCCTGCACGTGGGTGATCCGCTGGTCTGATGTTGTCGGACCCTGGGGCCGCTTCGCGGCTCATCGCAGGCTTAACCAGCGCCCACCGCTTTACCTGTGGGGGCGGCCTTGCATCGCGAAAGGAGGGCAACGCCCTCCTCTGTTCACTCAGGCATGTTCGGTGAACACATCGGCAAACACCTGGTTCCTCGGCACACCGGCAATGAACAGCCGCCGCGCGAACTGCTCCACACTGCCCGGCGCTCCGCACGTAAGCGCCACCGTCTGTCGCGACGAAGGGCACAGCCCCGCCAACGCTTCCTCCAACGCCTCTGCGGTCACGCAGCACACACTCACCTGTGGATAACGGCTCGCCAGCTCATTCAAGGGGCCAGCCAGATAATGTCCTTGGCGATCCCGCGCCACGTGCATCACCTTGATCTCCCCCTGATGCCCCTGTCGTAGCGCCTCGCGCAAAATCCCCCACAACGGCCCAAGCCCTGTCCCTGCCGCCAGCAGCCATAGCGGCCGATCCTGCCACCCGGCATCGTAGTGCAGGGCACCGCCCCTGAGCTCACCCAGGCGCAGTCCGTCGCCGACGACCAAATGCCTGGCTTTATCGCAAAAGGCACCCGGCAGGCGGCAGTCCAGATGAAACTCCAGAAACCTGTCCTCGCCTGGCAGGCTGGCCAGCGAATAAGGCCGTGCAACGCCCTGCTGCCACAGCACCAGATGTTGGCCTGCCTGATAGCGCAGAGGCCGCTCGGGTTGCAGACGCAAACGCAATACGTCACCGAACCAGTCCAGCTCGCAGACCCGCGCAGGCAAGCCGTCGGTCAGCGGGTCGAAGACGGCGACCTGCAGATCGCCGTTCACCCGGCACTGGCAGGCCAGGCGCCAGCCCTGCTCGCGCTGCTCACTGCTCAAGGCCTCGGGCATGGCATCCTCGGGCTGGCCTTCCAGGCAATGCACCAGGCAGGCGTGGCAATTGCCGGCGCGGCAGCTGTAGGGCACGGCATAGCCGGCCTCGTTGAGGGCGTCGAGCAGGTTGCTGGCGGCCGGCACGCTCCAGCGGTGCTCGCCGACGCGAAGTTCGGGCATGATCGAAACATCTCCACACATCACTGCGCCCACTCTAGGGCTTGCCCGGCAATTGAGCAAAAAGGATGCCCACAGCATGCCGACCTTGGTCCAGACCACGCGCAGGTGTGCCGGGCATCGATGCGCGCTATACTGCCGCGCCCTTTTGCGTCGGCCACTGCCTGCCGGCGCGCCTTGCAAGGTGTTTCGACGCGCTGGTCGGCTGTGTCGGAAGAGCCTTTTTGAATGTTCCCGTCTTTAAGAGGAGCGCGCTGCATGACCGTGATCAAGCAAGACGACCTGATTCAGAGCGTTGCCGACGCCCTGCAATTCATCTCGTACTACCACCCCGTCGATTTCATCCAGGCGATGCACGAGGCTTATCTGCGTGAAGAGTCGCCCGCTGCGCGCGACTCCATCGCCCAGATCCTGATCAACTCGCGCATGTGCGCCACCGGCCACCGCCCGATTTGCCAGGACACCGGTATCGTCACCGTGTTCGTGCGCGTGGGCATGGACGTGCGCTGGGATGGCGCCACCATGAGCGTCGACGACATGATCAACGAGGGTGTGCGTCGCGCCTACAACCTGCCTGAAAACGTCCTGCGCGCCTCGATCCTGGCTGACCCCGCCGGTGCCCGCAAGAACACCAAGGACAACACCCCGGCCGTCATCCACTACTCCATCGTGCCCGGCGACAAGGTCGAGGTCGACGTCGCAGCCAAGGGCGGTGGCTCGGAGAACAAGTCGAAGATGGCCATGCTCAACCCATCCGACTCGATCGTCGACTGGGTCCTGAAGACTGTCCCGACCATGGGCGCCGGCTGGTGCCCGCCTGGCATGCTGGGTATCGGCATCGGCGGCACTGCAGAGAAAGCTGCGGTCATGGCCAAGGAAGTGTTGATGGAGTCCATCGACATCCATGAGCTCAAGGCCCGTGGCCCGCAGAACCGCATCGAAGAACTGCGCCTGGAGCTGTTCGAGAAGGTCAACCAGCTGGGTATCGGTGCCCAGGGCCTGGGCGGTCTGACCACCGTGCTCGACGTCAAGATCATGGACTACCCGACCCACGCCGCCTCGCTGCCGGTCTGCATGATCCCGAACTGCGCCGCCACCCGCCACGCCCATTTTGTGCTGGACGGCTCCGGCCCGGCCGAGCTGGAAGCGCCGTCGCTGGACGCCTACCCGGAAATCGTCTGGGAAGCCGGCCCGAGCGCCCGCCGCGTCAACCTCGACGCGATCACCCCGGAAGAAGTCGCCAGCTGGAAGCCGGGCGAGACCCTGCTGCTCAACGGCAAGATGCTCACCGGTCGTGACGCCGCGCACAAGCGCATGGTCGAGATGCTCAACCGCGGCGAAGAGCTGCCGGTCGACCTCAAAGGCCGCTTCATCTATTACGTCGGCCCGGTCGATCCGGTCGGTGACGAAGTGGTAGGCCCTGCCGGCCCGACCACCGCCACCCGCATGGACAAGTTCACCCGCCAGATCCTCGAGCAGACCGGCCTGCTGGGCATGATCGGCAAGTCCGAGCGTGGCCCGACCGCCATCGAGGCGATCAAGGACAACAAAGCGGTGTACCTGATGGCCGTTGGCGGCGCCGCCTACCTGGTGGCCCAGGCGATCCGCAAGTCCCAGGTCCTGGCCTTCGCCGAGCTGGGCATGGAAGCGATCTACGAGTTCGAGGTCAAGGACATGCCGGTCACCGTCGCGGTGGACAGCAACGGTGAGTCGGTGCACATCACCGGTCCCGCCCTGTGGCAGAGCAAGATCGCGCAGAGCCTTGCGGTTGAAGTGAAGTAAGCCTGATGTAGCAGCGGCGCCTTCTTCGCGGCTGAACCCACTCCACAGGGCATCCACTGAATCCAACAACAGTGGAGCGCTGGTAGGAGCCGGTTCACCGCGAAGGGGCCGCAACTGTTTTATCCGATTCTGTCGAACTGCTCCGGCCAGTCCCGCCGGATGAACACCTGTCCTTCGCGTCGAACCCGGCGTACCCCCTCCAGATCGACTTCTCCCAGCAGCCAGCGGCTGCCCTTAGGGCAAAGCTCAGTGCTCTCGGCAATCACCCCATTACTCGGCATGCCGTAATCCGGCGGCACGAACAGCCCTGCCCGTCCGATATTCTCGTCAAGTGCCGGCGACCAGGGTGCCATGCCCACCGTCGGGCTTTGCAGCACCGCGATCTGGTTCTCCAGTGCTCGGGCCTGGGCTCCGATGCGCACCCGGTGATAACCAGCCTCGGTGTCGGTGCAGCTCGGGGCCAGGATCAAGTCGGCGCCCCGTTCGGCCAAGTGCCGGGCAAGCAGGGGAAACTCGTTGTCGTAACAGATCAGGATGCCCAATTGCCCCAGCGCCGTGTCGAACACGTTGAGCCCTTCCCCGGCAGCGATGTCCCATTGCTCCCGCTCGAAGCGGGTCATGATCAGTTTGTCCTGATAACCCAGCACACCGTCCGGTCCGAACAGCCAGGCGCGGTTGCGGTAGCGCCCGTCCGTGTCGAGCACCGGCAGGCTGCCCGGCTGCAGATAGATCCCCCAGCGCCGGGCGATTCCCTCGCACAAGGCAAGCCAGGGCTCGATCAGCGGCTGGATCCCAACGATCGACCCCTTCAGGTCGCTCCGTTGCTCAGGGGGCAACTGCCCGCTGAGGACCAACCCCGCATACTCAGGCAACAGCAACAACTGCGCGCCGCCCTCGACAGCCTCGGCGCACAAGCCCTGGAGGTGCTCGGCATAGGCCGCCCAGGTCTCGTGCAGCTCAATGGCGTACTGGCAAGCGGCCAGACGGATCACAAGGGCAGTTCCTTGAGCCAGAAGGACATGATCTTCGCCGATGCCTGCTCCTCGTCGAGGTCGCGCCAGGCATAGGTGGTGCGCAGCGACGGCTCATGCAGGAAGCCACGATTGCGCCAGAAACCGTGCAAGGGCTTGTAGTCAGCAGGACGCCGAGGATGCCCAGCCGGCCGCTCGACCGAGCAGAACGCGCAGTAGTCGAACTCGGCGAGCTTGTGAGCATATGACTCGCGCTCGATGAAAAAGCGCACGCCCAGGCCCTGGCCCCGGTAGGCCGGCAATAGCACCGACTCGCCGAAGTAGTAGACGCTCGCGGGGTCGCGCCCCTGGGCCAGGAACGGCTGCTGGAACTCAGGCGTCTCGTCGACCAGAGGCAGGCCCGTGGAGGCCCCCACCACCTGCCCTTGGTCGATGGCCAGCACCGCCAGGCTGCGCCCGGAGCGGGCGTAGGTGGACAAGTAGTCGGCCTCGTACTGCGGCGTACCATCGTAAAGGTAGGGAAACTCGCGAAACACCGAAAGGCGCAGGCGAGCGAGGTCATCGATGTAAGGCGCAATCGCGGCGCCGTGCAACAGGCGGATTTCCATGCTTAGCGGTCGTTTTGTCGATGTGGATGACGCGCTCGGCTAAGCCGGGCTTGAGGGGAAACCCTATCATCCGGCCCAAGCCATCCCCTTTCCCGTACACGACAGGAACATTGCCATGACCGCTACCGAACTTGTGAACGCTTACTACGCCGCCTTCAACGCAGGCGACATGCCCACCTTCCTCGGACTGCTCAGCGAAGATGTGATTCATGACGTCAACCAGGGTGAGCGGCAGATGGGCAAAGCGGCGTTCGCGGCGTTCATGGACAAGATGAACCGCTGCTACCGGGAGCGTCTGGTGGACATCGTGGTCATGCAGAATGCCGATGGGAGCCGTGCGGCGGCGGAGTTCACCGTCCATGGGGAATACCTGGCCGACGACGAAGGGCTGCCGCCGGCCAACGGGCAGACGTATGTGCTGCCGGCGGGGGCGTTCTTCTATATCCATTGTGGGAAGATTGCTCGGGTGACCAATTACTACAACTTGAATGATTGGGTTGAGCAGGTAGGTTGAGTTTTTTGAGGAGCGTGTGAATATCCAATGTTGGTGGGGGGCGCTGATGGCGCTTCTCGCCCTTACGGCGATCTACTTTTGCTCTTGGGCAAAAGTGACCCGCCGTACGGGCGCAACGGTGAGTCAGCGTCAACAACTCAAATGAATGAACCCACCAACACTGACCTAGCCCAAAAAAACTACCCAAGCACCCGCAGAAACGCCGCCAACCAGGCAGGATGCGCCGGCCAGGCAGGCGCCGTCACCAGATTCCCATCCACATGCGCCTGGTCCAGAGCGATATCCACAAACCGCCCCCCCGCCAACCGTACCTCAGGTGCACACGCCGGATACGCACTGCACTCACGCCCCTCCAGCACACCTGCCGCCGCCAGCAACTGCGCCCCGTGACATACCGCCGCGATCGGCTTACCCGCCTGGTCGAAGGCCTTGACCAGCGCCAGCACCCGCTCATCCAGGCGCAGGTACTCAGGCGCCCGGCCACCGGGGATCACCAACGCGTCGTACCCCTCGGCCCGAACCTGCACGAAATCGAAGTTCAAGGCAAAGTTGTGCCCAGGCTTCTCGCTGTAGGTCTGGTCGCCCTCGAAGTCATGGATCGCCGTGCGCACCGTCTGCCCGGCCAGCTTCTCCGGACACACCGCATGCACCGTATGCCCGACCATCTTCAGTGCCTGGAACGGCACCATCACTTCGTAGTCCTCGACGAAGTCACCCACCAGCATGAGAATTTTCTTGGCCGTCATCGCATCCACCCCTTCCGTTGCATGGGAACAATCCCTGCACGATAGTCCGCTTCAGCGTGTACGGGTACTCACCACAGGTCTAGTCGCGACGATTGAGCAGATTGACCACCAGCCGGTCGAGCCACCCCCACAGCCGCTGCTGCAGCCGACGCCAGAAGGGCCGGGCATGCCAGCGTGCCAGGTCGACTTCCTGGCTGAGGGCGAAGTCTCGCTCGAAGCTGGCGGCCACCGCCGCCGTCAGGGGCGGGTCGAGGGCTTCTACATTGGCCTCGAGGTTGAAGTGCAGGTTCCAATGATCGAAGTTGCATGACCCCACACTGACCCACTCGTCCACCAGCACCATCTTCAGGTGCAGGAAGCACGGTTGATACTCGAAGATCCGAACGCCGGCGCGCAGTAGACGGGGGTAATAGCGGTGCCCGGCGTAACGGACCGCCGGGTGGTCGGTGCGCGGACCGGTGAGCAGTAGGCGCACGTCGATGCCCTTCTGCGCCGCTCGTCGCAGGGAGCGACGCACACTGAAGGTCGGGAGGAAGTACGGTGTGGCCAGCCAGATGCGCCGTTGGCCGCTGTTGAGGGCACGCACCAGCGAGTGCAAGATGTCCTGATGCTGACGGGCGTCGGCGTAGGCCACCCGGCCCATGCCCTGGCCTTGGGCGGGCACCCGCGGCAGGCGGGGCAGGCCAAAGCCCTCGGCTGGCCGCCAGGCGGTGCGCCGATTGTTGGCGTGCCACTGGCGATCGAACAACAGTTGCCAGTCGGTGACGATGGGGCCTTCCATTCGCACCATCACTTCATGCCATTCGCTGGTGTCGACGCCTGGGGTCCAGAATTCATCGGTAACGCCCGTCCCGCCCACCACTGCCCAGCATTCATCGACCAGCAACAGCTTGCGGTGGTCCCGGTACAGGTTGCGAACCCCACGTCGCCAACGCAGGCGGTTGTAGTAGCGCACCTGTACGCCCGCCGCCTCCAGGCGTTGGCGCAACGCTGAGGGGAAGGCCAGCGAGCCATAGTCGTCGAACAAGCAGCGAACCCGCACGCCACGGCTGGCGGCCTGTTCCAAGGCCTCGACCACCGCATCTGCACAGCGACCGGCTTCGACCAGATAGAGCTCCAGATCGACCTGGAATTCGGCGCGCACGATCGCCAAGAGCATGCGCGGAAAGAATTCGGGGCCGTCGATCAGCAGTTCGAACTCGTTGCCATCCCGCCAGGGGAAGACCGGCCCCGGCATGTCAGCGGGCGGAGAAGATCAGCACCGCACTCACCGGCACCGATGGGCTGATGGACGCAACACCGGAAAGCTTGCGCAGGGTCGCCAGCCCCGGCAACAGATCGAACTCCTCGGCACGCAGGATCAACGGCTCCAGGGTTACCACCTGGAAACGACGTTCATCCAGACGGGTGGCCAGCAGCAAGGTGTCGTAGCGGTGCGATTGCCCATGCAGGGTCACAGTCACCGGTAGACGCAGTTCGACCTGGGCGCCATTGGCCAGGTCGTTGATGGGGCGCAGGTCGATCTTCGTCTGCACGAGGGCCTCTGGAAACTTGGCGACCTGGAACAGCTCGTTGCGCATGCGCTCGTCACGTAGCGGTATGCCACCGCTGACCGAATCCATTTCGATGCTGACCTGGGCATTGCCTTTGCCGTCGACCTTGCCATGGAACACCAGGAAGCGATGCACCTCGGAGGTGTCACCATTCTTGCTGGTGACAAAAGACAAACGTGAGGACTCGCCATCCAGGTGCCAGCTGGCATGGGCGGGCAGGCACAAGGCCATGAGCAGAGCAGGCAGTAGACGGGGCAGTTTGAACATTTGAAATCTCGTGTAACAAGGCCGTCAACCTTACCCGCCCGCCTTCACGGCAGCAAGCGGCAGCCCTCCCGCGCGCCCAACCAGGCTGCCTGATTGCGCCGTCCCAAGCCTTCTGCGAGCACCCGACGTCGCGCGTGGTCCTCTTCCAACCTGCCCAAGGGCAGGTACTGCTTTACATAACCCCGGCAGTAGACCTCATCGAAGCCCATGACGAAGCGGCACGAGCAGTACTCCTTGGCCGAGTAGGCCGACAGGATGCTTGGAAAATCCGCCAACGCCTGACGCTCGTGCCACGCCCACACCAGCAACGCCACCATCAACAACAGCAGGACGCGCTTCATCGGCCCTCCCCCGCAACGGCCGCCAACACCCGCTTGAGCAGTTCGTTGTGCTGGTAGGTGCCATCGCGGTCATCGGCGTAACGCACGATCACCAATTTCTGCGAAGGCACCACATAAAGTGCCTGGCCCCAATGACCCAGTGCGGCATAGACGTCTTGGGCAGCGTCCGGCCATGGCGCCGGCTGGCCCGGCAACGGCTGGTTGAGCCACCAGTGCCCGCCAGGATTGGCCTCGTCCGGGATCGCCTCGGCCCGCTCGAACAGCTGCCGATTGAACGCCACCCAGTCCCTGGGCAACAGTTGCCGCCCTTGCCAGCGCCCATCACGCAGCATCAACAGGCCGATGCGGGCCAGGTCTCGCGCACTCAGGTAAAGGTAGGACGAGCCCACGTAGGTGTCGGCGCCATCGCGCTCCCAGACCGCGTGGCGAATGCCCAAGGGCTCGAACAGCGCCTGCCATGGGTAGTCATCACGGCTGTCGGGGGGCAGCATGCCACGCAAGGCCGCCGCCAGCAGGTTGCTGTCGCCACTGGAGTAGCGAAAGCGCTCGCCCGGTGCCACCTCGGCCGGCTGCGCTGCGGTGAAGGCAGCCATGTCTTTACGGCCACGGGTATACAGCATGGCCACGACCGAGGACTTGAGCGGTGCGTATTCGTAGTCCTCCTGCCAGGCCAGGCCGCTGGCCCAATGCAGCAGGTCGACGATGCGCAGTTCGGGATGCACCTTGAGCGGCGGATAGTAGTGCCATGCCGGCGCATCGAGGGTAAAGCGCCCTTCGCCGTAAGCCACCCCCAGCACGGTGGCCAGCACACTCTTGCTGATCGACCAGGTCAGGTGCGTCGTGTCGGCACGGGTGGGCGCGACGTAGCGCTCATACAGGATACGCCCGTCACGGATGACCAGCAGCGCATCGCTGCGCACACCCGTGCGCCCGGTCTCGTCGCGGTCGGGAAAGGCATAGGCCTCGACCGCCTGCCAGTCGATGGCCGCAGGTTCGCGCTGCCACTGCGGATCCGGCCACGACTCGGCCCACGCCGAAACGCTCACCCCTGCCAGAATGCCCAGCAATTTCCCCAACCTGCCCATGGCCGCCCCTCACCTGGCTGAACGGGCGAGCCTGCCAGGGTTTCATGACAATCCGACAGCGACCCAGGCCTTGTGCAGGCGTTTCTCCCGCGCCGCCGTGGCCAGCGCCAGCACGCCCTGGTCGCGCTGCCACAACTGCATCCAGTGAGGCGGCCCGCCCGCCAGGGCTTTGTCGATCGCCTCGCGCAGCGCATGAAACTGGGCGAACAGACCGCCCAGCAGCAAGTGGCAGGCGGCGCTGTCGGCGCACTGTCGGCTGCCCTCGGCGCACCCACCCAGTAGGCCCAGTAAACGCAGCCGCAGGTCCTGGGGCCAGGTGCTTTCCTGACCGACGCCATACAGCCAGGCCACCAGTGCGGCGAGCACGTAGAGGTCTTCCAACGAGCGGAAGGGTTTGACGTAGGCATCCCAGCCATCACCGGCAAGCCGTTCGCAGGCGGCCTGGTGCAACTGCAGACGCGCATGGCCGACTTCGGGCATCAACGGCAAGGTGGGCAAGGCCTCCAGCGTCACCCCTGCCTCACCCGGATAGACCACCGCCAGTTGCAGCCGGGGCTTCTCTCCATCGGCCTCGCTACGCGCTGCCACCAGCAGCCATTCGGCGTCCAGCCCGGCGGTGACGAAATCCTTGCTGCCGGTCAGGCGCAGGTTCTCCAGGCGGGTCTGCATGTCCGCCGGGCGCACGCTGCGCCGCTCAGTGGCGCACAAGGCACCCAGGCTGGCTGGGGCACTGGGCCAGAGCACACGCAGGGCCGCTTGGTAGCCGACTAGAAAAGCCAGCCCCGGCGTCGCCATCGCCCGTCCACCGAGCACCGCCAGCTCGAAGGGCGAGACTTGCCCGAGACGCTCGAGCAGGGCGGCGTAGCCTTCACCCAGGCTTTGGGCTTCGGGCTGGCGGTAGGGGTCGTTGACTCGTTGCAACCAGGGCATCGCAGGCTCCTCGTCAGGGGTTGTCACGCAAGCATCACCAAAGCTTCACGGGGGTGACACCGCGCGTACCTAGGCTGACTTTGCACAACAAAGTCGACCGGCCGCAACCCTTGGCTGGCTCATGGAGACTCGCAATGACTCGGACCGCACGCTCTGGCGACACCAGCACTGAACGCCGTCTGCAAGCCGAACGCCTGGTCGGCGCCACGGCGCTTCAGGAAGCACAGGCCCTGCGCTTCAAAGTGTTCAGCGCCGAATTCCAGGCCAAGCTCAAGGGCGCGGAACTGGGCTTGGACATGGACGACTACGACATCCATTGTCGCCACATCGGCGTGCGTGACCTGGCCACCGGCCAACTGGTCGCCACTACCCGTCTGCTCGACCACCAGGCCGCCAGCAGCCTGGGACGCTTCTACAGCGAAGAAGAGTTCAGCCTGCACGGCCTGCTGCAACTGCAGGGGCCGATCCTGGAGCTGGGCCGTACCTGCGTCGACCCGGCCTATCGCAATGGCGGCACCATCGCCGTGCTCTGGGGCGAGCTCGCAGAAGTGCTCAACGAAGGCCGCTACAACTACTTGATGGGGTGCGCCAGCATTCCCATGCAGGACGGCGGCGTGCAGGCCCACGCCATCATGCAGCGCCTGCGCGAGCGCTACCTGTGCACCGAGCACCTGCGGGCCGAGCCGAAGAAACCCTTGCCGACCCTGGCCCTGCCGAACAACGTCATCGCCGAGATGCCGCCCTTGCTCAAGGCTTACATGCGCCTGGGCGCGAAGATCTGCGGGGAGCCGTGCTGGGACGAGGATTTCCAAGTCGCCGATGTGTTCATCCTGCTCAAGCGCGACGACCTCTGCCCGCGCTACGCCCGCCACTTCAAGGCGGCGGTCTGATGCCTGGATTGCGGGCAATCGCCCGCCTGTCGCGTCTGCTGCTGGTGCTGGCACTGGGCATCGTCATGGCCAGCGCGATCACCCTGGGAGAACGCCTGGGCTTGAAGCCCTCCTGCGCACGGCGCCAGCGCTGGACATGCCTGTTCATGCGGTATCTGGTCGCCGTCCTGCCCTTCGAGGTCCGAGTGATTGGCCCTTTACCGTTACAGCCGATGCTGTGGGTCAGCAACCATGTGTCCTGGACCGACATCCCCCTGCTTGGCATGCTGACGCCGCTGTCGTTCCTGTCCAAGGCCGAAGTGCGCCACTGGCCGCTGGCCGGTTGGCTGGCGGAAAAAGCCGGCACCCTGTTCATCCGCCGTGGCGGTGGTGACGGCCAGCGTCTGTCTCAGCAGATCGGTGAGCAGTTGGGCCAGCAACGGCCGCTGCTGATCTTTCCGGAAGGCACCACCACCGACGGCCGCGTCCTGCGCACCTTCCATGGCCGACTGCTGGCCGGCGCCATCGACCAAGGCACACCGGTGCAGCCGGTGGCGATCCAGTACCTGCGCAACGGTCAAGCGGACCCGATCGCACCGTTCATTGGCAATGACGACCTGGTGTCTCACCTGATGCGTTTGTTCCGCCAGCCGCGCGCAGAAGTGATCATCCAGCTGCTGGAGCCGATCCCCAGCCTAGGCAAGGAGCGGGCGGTGCTGGCGTTCCAGGCGCAGCAGGCGGTTCAGCTGGCCTTGTATGGCGCCGACGAGTGGGAAGCGGTGCCGCGACGCCAAGCGAAGGCGGCCTGAGTCGTGTGGCGGTCCAATCGGCCCTTTCGCGGGTAAACCCGCTCCGATAGGGGTGGCGGTGATCCTTGAGGATTTACCCGCGAAAAGGCCCGTACGGTCGTATGAAGGTTCACCGACTCGCCAGCGCAAAAGCCTGCAACTGCGGATAGAACTCGCGAAAATCCGCCAACAACGGCTCGTACAACACCTCCAACTCCCCCATCACCCCGTCCATACCTTCCGGCCGTGACAATCGCCGGGCGATACCGCGAAACACCTGCTCCAGCGTGTCGAAATCGCCATAGGCGCCCAGCCAGTCGTCCGCGGCCATGAACGGGGCGATATGTGCCAGCCGCCCAGGCAGTGCCGGCTCGGCGAGCAGTACGCGGTAGAAGTCTCCGGTAAAGGCGCTCAGCGGCTGTTCGGCGTAATCGTCCCAGTGCCGCGCCAGGCAGTGGTCGAAGAACACATCCAGGACGATCCCGGCAAATCGCCGCCGCTCACGGGGGAAGCGCGCCAGCGCCGCCAGTACCAGCGGGTGGCTGTCGGTGTAGCTGTCGATGTGACGGTGCAGGCGAATCGACGCTTCGAGGGCCGGGGGGAAGCGCCCTTGCAGCGAGCCTTTGACGAAATCGCCATACAGGCTGCCGAGCAGTTGTTGCGGCTCACGACCGCCTAGGTGCAGGTGTGCGAGGTAGTTCATGGCGCCCAGTCTAGCACTCACGCGCCCCATATCGTTATAACGCGATATAGCGATTCGCGCTCAGCTCAGAACCTCTTCATATTTGTATATCGCGAAATACCGATTTATATTTCGCCTCATCGCGATATAACGCTACACACCACGAGTCCCACCATGCCTCTTGATCTCGACGAAATAATAAAAGCCCTCTCCCACCCGGTACGGCGAGAAATCCTCACCTGGCTCAAGGACCCGGCTGCGCAGTTCCCCGACCAGCAGCACAGCACCGAATACGGCGTCTGTGCGGGGCAAATCGACCAACGCTGCGGCCTGTCGCAGTCGACCGTCTCCGCCCACCTGGCCACCTTGCAGCGCGCGGGCCTCATCAGCAGCCAGAAGATCGGCCAGTGGCACTTCTTCAAACGCAACGAGGACACCATCCAGGCGTTCCTCCAGCAGATGAGCCAAGAGCTCTGACAAGGACCTTGCAATGCCTCTTTCCCTGATGATCCTGGCGCTCAGCGCCTTCGCCATCGGCACCACCGAGTTCGTCATCATGGGCCTGCTGCCCGATGTGGCGCAGGACCTGGGCGTGACCATCCCCGGTGCCGGCTGGCTGGTGACCGGCTACGCCCTGGGCGTGGCCATCGGCGCACCGTTCATGGCATTGGCCACCGCGCGTCTGCCACGCAAGGCCGCGCTGGTGACGCTGATGGGCGTGTTCATCGTCGGCAACCTGCTGTGTGCGGTCGCCGCGGACTATGACTTGTTGATGTTCGCCCGCGTGGTGACCGCCCTGTGCCATGGCGCCTTCTTCGGCATCGGCTCGGTGGTGGCGGCAAGCCTGGTACCGGCCAACCGCCGCGCCTCGGCCGTGGCCCTGATGTTCACCGGTCTGACCCTGGCCAACGTGCTGGGCGTGCCCCTAGGTACTGCGCTGGGCCAGGCCGCTGGCTGGCGCTCGACCTTCTGGGCGGTGACCGCCATCGGCGTGATCGCCCTGATCGGCCTGGTGCGCTACCTGCCGCTGCAACGCCAGGAAGAGAACGTCGACATGCGCGCCGAGCTGGGCGCCCTCAAGGGGGCTGGCATCTGGCTGTCGCTGAGCATGACCGTGCTGTTCTCAGCCTCGATGTTCGCCCTGTTCACCTACGTCGCGCCCCTGCTCGGCGACGTCACCGGCGTATCGCCCCGTGGCGTCACCTGGACCCTGCTGTTGATCGGCCTGGGCCTGACCGTGGGCAACATCCTTGGCGGCAAGCTCGCCGACCGCCGCCTGGGGGCGACCCTGGTGGGCGTGTTCGCCGCCATGGCAGTGGTGTCCACGGCTTTGAGCTGGACCAGCACGGCCCTGGTACCTGCCGAGATCACCCTGTTCCTCTGGGCCACCGCTGCCTTTGCCGCCGTGCCTGCCCTGCAGGTCAACGTGGTGACCTACGGCCAGGCCGCACCCAACTTGGTTTCGACCCTGAACATCGGCGCCTTCAACCTGGGCAATGCCCTGGGTGCCTGGGTCGGCGGCAGCGTCATCGCCCACGGCTTCGGCCTGACCCGCGTGCCACTGGCCGCGGCGGCCCTGGCGGTCCTGGCGCTGATCGTCACCTTGATTACCTTCCACCAGCGCGGCGGCAACGCCGAACTGGCCACCGCTTCCAACTGACCCTCGCGAGGCTACGCCAATGACCACGCTCTTCGATCCGATCACACTGGGCGACCTGCAACTGCCCAACCGCATCATCATGGCCCCGCTGACCCGTTGCCGCGCCGACGAAGGCCGGGTGCCCAACGCGCTGATGGCCGAATACTACGTGCAGCGCGCCAGCGCCGGGCTGATCCTCAGCGAGGCCACCTCGGTGACCCCCATGGGCGTCGGCTACCCCGACACTCCCGGTATCTGGTCGGACGAACAGGTGCGCGGCTGGACCAACGTCACCAAAGCCGTGCACGGGGCTGGCGGACGCATCTTCCTGCAGCTGTGGCACGTCGGGCGCATCTCCCACACCCACTACCTCAACGGCGAGCTGCCGGTGGCCCCGAGCGCGATCCAGCCCAAGGGCCACGTCAGCCTGATCCGCCCGATCACCGAGTACCCGACGCCGCGAGCCCTTGAGACCGAAGAAATCGCCGACATCGTCGAGGCCTACCGCACCGGTGCCGAAAATGCCAAGGCGGCCGGCTTCGATGGCGTGGAGATCCACGGAGCCAACGGCTACCTGCTCGACCAGTTCCTGCAGAGCAGCACCAACCAGCGCACCGACCGTTACGGCGGCTCCCTGGAAAACCGTGCTCGTCTGCTGCTGGAGGTGACCGACGCGGCGATCGAGGTGTGGGGCGCCAATCGTGTAGGCGTGCACTTGGCACCACGGGCCGACGCCCATGACATGGGCGATGCCGACCGTGCCGAGACCTTCAGCTATGTCGCTCGGGAATTGGGCAAGCGCGGCATCGCATTCATCTGCTCGCGGGAGAAGGAAGCCGACGACAGCATCGGCCCGCTGATCAAGGAAGCGTTCGGTGGCCCGTACATCGTCAACGAGCGCTTCGACAAAGCCAGCGCCAACGCGGCGCTGGCCAGCGGCAAAGCCGACGCGGTGGCCTTTGGCATCCCATTCATCGCCAACCCCGACCTGCCCGCCCGTCTGGCCGCCGATGCGCCGCTGAACGAGCCGCGCCCGGAGACCTTCTACGCCAAAGGGCCGGTGGGCTACATCGACTATCCGCGGATGTGATCGAAAATCCGCTCCTACAAGCCTTGTGGGAGCGGGTTCACCCGCGAAGACAGCTCAGTAGATTCAGGGCCGGGCGTTGATCTGCTGTTGCAGGTTCTGGATCTGGCTCTGCAAGGTATTGAGGTTGCGGGTCACCTGGCTGCGGAAGGCATCGAACTCCTGCACCGAAGCCCCACCGGCGCTGGGCGCCGGGCGGTTGTCGATCTGACTCTTGAGCACCAGCACATCCTGCTCCAGGCTCTCGATCGCCGCACTGGGGTTACCCTGCTTCTTCAGGCTCGCCACTTCGCTGCTCAGGCTCTTGATCTGGCCTTCGAGTTTGCCGCCATCGAGCTGGCCGGACTTGAGCGCAGCCAACTCGCCATTGACCGCCTTGAGCTGCGCCTGCAACTGGCTCTGCAATTCTGTCACCGCTTTTTGCTGTGCACGAGTATCGGCCAGGACCTGCTCCAGACGCTTGCCCAGATCCCCCGCCTGGCCCGCCACACCCTGCTGCTGCTTGCTCTGCTCGGCCAGGCTGGCCTTCAGCTGGCGGATCTGCAGCTTCAAGGCCTCGCTACCGGTGTTGACACTGGACTCGCTGGCCTCGACTTTGCCGCTGATCGCCTGAAGTCGCCCCGCGGCTTCTTCGCTGATCCGGGCGAAGCTCTCCTGGGTCGCTACCAACTGCTGCTCCATCAGCGAGATTTGTTGGAAGCTCCACCATCCCAGGCCCGCCAGGGCGATGACCGAGGCCCCCAGCAGCGCCCACAGCGGGCCCGTGCTGGCCGGACGCGCGGCCTTGCGCCGGCTCCGTGCCACGTGCGCCGGGAGCAGTTCATCATCATCCGGAGTACCGGCACGCAGGGTCGGCACATCGTCGAAATCGTCGAGAGGGTCGTTACGCATGGAGGCTTTCAACCACAGTAATAGCAAAGAGGCATGAGTATAAACCGCCAGAGCGGCGCACTGATGACCATTATCCTCTGCCGGGGTTCATTGTTGGCCGGGCACGTTCTTCCACCAGGCGCAGAATTCATCCAGCGCGGTCCACAGGCTGACCTTGGGCCGGTAGTCCAGATGTTGCCGCGCGCGGCTGATATCCAAAGTGAAATCCCTGCTCATCATCTGCGCCCCGAGGCGCGACAGGGTCGGTTGCGGACGGCCTGGCCACAGCAGGCAGGCGGCCTCGTTCAACGCGCCCAGGCTGTAGGCCAGGCCGTAGCCACGGTAGCGGGTAACCTGGGGCAGCTGCATCTGGCGCATCACGTAATTGATCACATCCCACAGCGGCAACGGTTGGCCGTTGCTGATGTTGTAGGCCTGGCCAAGCGCCTGCTCATCGGCGAACAGAGCGCTGAGCAGGGCTTCGTTAAGGTTGTGCACACTGGTGAAATCGACCTTGTTCAGGCCATTGCCGATGATGGCCAGGCGGCGCTTGCGCTGCAGCTGCATGAGCCTTGGGAAGAAACCGGCATCGCCCGCACCGGTGACCCGCTGCGGTCGCAGGGCCAGCACTTCCAGGCCGAACTCCTGGGCGCCGAAGACCTTCTGTTCGGCCAGGCGCTTGGTGGCCGCATGAGGGTCATGAAATCGCCGAGGTAATGGCTCCTCGCGGATATCAAGACGCGAGCAGCCATTGAAGTACAGCGACGGCGACGACAGGTACACCAGGCGCCGCACATGCTCCTTCAAGCAGCCTTCCACCACGTTCTCGGTGACCACCACGTTGCCCTGGTGAAAATCCTGATAGCGACCCCAGTGGCCGGTGGCGCCAGCGCAATGGACCACCGCGTCGACACCCTGACAGAGCCGCCGGGCCAGCTCGGCATCGCCTAGGTCGCCAGAAATGAACTGGGCGCCGCGCTTGACCAGATGCTCCACGCCCTCGGCGCGCCGGCCATTGACCCGCACCTCCAGGCCCTGCTCCAAGGCAAAGCGCGCAAAGCGCCCGCCGATGAAGCCGCTCGCACCGGTGACCAGAATTCGCATGTAACACTCCGCCTTGCCAAATTACAGATGCAGCTGACGCCGTCCGCGCCTACAAGGGCACCAGCCAGCTCGACGCCGTATGGCGCAGGTGCTCGGTCAGCTGAGCGAGCAACTGCCCGCCATTGCGCCAATGATGCCAGTACAACGGCACGTCGATGGGGGTATCGGTGCAGATTTCCACTAATTGGCCGCTGGCCAGTTGTTCGCGGGCCTGCAATTCCGGCACCAATCCCCACCCCACACCGGCCTCGGTCATACGCAGAAACCCTTCGGACGAAGGGCACAGGTGATACAGGAAACTGCCCTCGATGCCCAACGAAGCCAGGTAGCGGTGTTGCAGGAAATCATCCGGGCCGTACACCACTGCCGGGATCCGCGCCAGGCGCCGGGCCTCGAACCCCTGGGCAAAGTGCCTGGCCATGAACGCGGGGCTGGCCAATGCCCGGTAACGCATGGCCCCCAGCAACACGCTGCGCGCGCCGGCCACCGGCCGCTCGCTGCCACACAGGCACGCCGCCACTTCGCCGGCACGCATGCGCTTGAGGCCGACCTCCTGGTCTTCGACCACCAGATCGAGCAACACCTGCTGCCCCGCGCAGAAATCCCCCACCGCACCCGCCCACCAGGTCGCCAGGCTGTCGGCGTTGAGGGCGATACGCAGGCGCTCGGGCAGGCCTTCCTCGTCCAGCGCCGGGACCTGGCGCTGCAGGTCACGCTCAAGCAGACGCACCTGCTGCACATGGTTGAGCAACTGTCGCCCCACCTCGGTGGGGCTCGGTGGCGTAGCCCGCACCAGCACCGGCTGGCCGACCCGCGCCTCGAGCAGCTTGATGCGCTGGGAAATGGCCGATTGCGACAGGCCCAGAACTTGAGCAGCACGTTCGAAACCGCCTTGTTCGATGACGGCAGCGAGGGCGGCGAGCAGCTTGTAGTCGAACATCGATTTCTCTAATGCCAGATCAGCTTTATTTGTTTTTCTTATACAGGGCATTTCCTCACAATGGCCAGCATCTTCTTGGGTAATCAACGCCGGCGCTTGTTCGGCGTCAGTGGAGTGTTCCTGTTATGTGGCAAAGCTATCTGAACGGCATGCTGGTGGCATTCGGCCTGATCATGGCCATCGGCGCACAGAACGCCTTCGTCCTGGCCCAGAGCCTGCGCCGCGAGCATCACCTGCCGGTGGCCGCGCTGTGCATCATCTGCGATGCCATCCTGGTGGCCGCCGGGGTGTTCGGCCTGGCCACGGTCCTGGCTCACAACCCGACCTTGCTGGCGGTCGCACGCTGGGGCGGTGCGGTGTTCCTCATTTGGTACGGGGCCAAGGCACTGCGTAGCGCGTGCTCCAAACAGAGCCTGCAACACCAGCAAGGCCAAGGCATGCGCTCGCGTCGCGCGGTGTTGCTCAGCGCCCTGGCAGTGACCCTGCTCAACCCTCATGTCTACCTCGACACCGTGCTGCTGATCGGCTCGCTGGGCGCCCAACAGACCGTACCTGGGGCCTATGTGGCCGGCGCCGCCAGTGCCTCGCTGGTGTGGTTCTCGACCCTTGCGCTGGGCGCGGCCTGGCTTGCGCCATGGCTCGCCCGTCCAGCCACCTGGCGCCTGCTGGACCTGATGGTGGCCGTGATGATGTTCGCCGTCGCCGCGCAGTTGATCTTTTCTTGAGGGGTGAGTTCTAAGCTGCAAGCTGCAAGCCAAAGGCAGACACGGCGCCCTCTTCCAGCTTGAAGCTTGAAGCTTGACGCTTGCGTGAAGCTCGCAGCGCCCACTATTCCCTATGTTTGTTGCGTGGTTATGCGCAAGGGCCGGTGCTATGATCCAGCCCTTGCGTCGCAAAGCGTGTCAAACGCGCTGACGCACCTCGGGCCGCCCGTGATCGGCCTTGCGCAAACCGCGAACAGACCTGAATCAGGAGATCCACCATGGCTTTTGAATTGCCGCCGCTGCCGTACGCCCACGATGCCCTGCAGCCGCACATCTCCAAGGAAACCCTGGAGTATCACCACGACAAGCACCACAACACCTATGTCGTGAACCTGAACAACCTGGTCCCAGGCACCGAATTCGAGGGCAAGTCCCTGGAAGACATCGTCAAGACCTCCTCGGGTGGCATCTTCAACAACGCCGCTCAAGTCTGGAACCACACCTTCTACTGGAACTGCCTGTCGCCAAACGGCGGCGGCCAGCCAACCGGCGCCCTGGCCGATGCCATCACCAAGGCTTTCGGCTCCTTCGACAAGTTCAAGGAAGAGTTCACCAAGACTTCCGTCGGCACCTTCGGTTCCGGCTGGGGCTGGCTGGTGAAGAAGGCCGACGGTTCCCTGGCCCTGGCCAGCACCATCGGCGCCGGCAACCCGCTGACCAGCGGCGACACCCCGCTGCTGACCTGCGACGTCTGGGAACACGCCTACTACATCGACTACCGCAACCTGCGTCCTAAGTACGTCGAGGCGTTCTGGAACCTGGTCAACTGGGCCTTCGTGGCCGAGCAGTTCGAAGGCAAAACCTTCAAGGCCTGATGCCTGGGGTAACCTTCGATCCAAGAAATCCGACGCTCATGCGTCGGATTTTTTTTGTGCAGGTTTCGCCAATGAGGCCCTCGCACACACACACGCCTCGCCGGCGCTTGCCCACACCCGATAGCGCGCTAACATGAATCTTCTGGAAAGTTGATACCGCGCACTCAAGTCGCCAGTCCCCACAACCGATATATTGCCAATGGCAGGATGAACGACGGCCGTCACCTGTCGCGACAATCGGTCGATAGTGTATTGCCAAGGGTAATGGCAAAATAATGGCACGCGCATGGATTAAGGAAACCCCATTGAAGCTGGAATTTCGGGACAGCTTGTCGGTCAAGTTGCTCAGGGTCGTGCTGCTCTCGGCGCTGGCTGTCGGCGTTGTCCTCAGCTGCGCGCAGATCGTCTATGACGCCTACAAGACCCGCCAGGCCGTCAACAACGATGCCCAACGTATCCTCGACATGTTCCGCGACCCGTCTACCCAGGCGGTCTACAGCCTTGACCGGGAGATGGGCATGCAGGTCATGGAAGGCCTGTTCCAGGACGCTTCAGTGCGCGCGGCCTCCATCGGCCACCCCAACGAAACCATGCTCGCGGAAAAATCCCGTCCGCTTCAGGACACGCCCGCGCGCTGGCTGACCGACCTGATCCTCGGCCAGCAAAGCACTTTCACCACCCAACTGGTCGGCCGTGGGCCGTACAGCGAGTATTACGGCGACCTGAGCATCACCCTGGACACCGCCACCTATGGCGAAGGCTTTCTGATCAATGCGGTGATCATCTTCATCTCCGGCGTGCTGCGCGCGCTGGCCATGGGCCTGGTGCTGTACCTGGTCTATCACTGGCTGCTGACCAAGCCGTTGTCCAAGCTCATCGAGCACCTCACCCAGATCAATCCCGACCGCCCCAGCCAGCATGAGATCCCACTGCTCAAGGGTCACGAGAAGAACGAGCTGGGGCTGTGGGTCAACACCGCCAACCAGTTGCTGGCCTCCATCGAACGCAACACCCACCTGCGCCACGAAGCCGAGAACAGCCTGCAACGCATGGCCCAGTACGACTTCCTCACCGGTCTGCCCAACCGCCAGCAGTTCCAGCAGCAGTTGGACAAGATCCTCGTCGATGGTGGCCGCCTGCAGCGCCGGGTCGCGGTGCTGTGCGTGGGGCTGGACGATTTCAAGGGCATCAACGAGCAATTCAGCTATCAAGTCGGCGATCAATTGTTGCTGGCCTTGGCCGACCGCCTGCGTGCCCACAGCGGCCGCCTCGGCGCCCTGGCGCGGCTCGGTGGGGACCAGTTCGCCCTGGTCCAGGCCGACATCGAACAACCCTACGAGGCCGCCGAGCTCGCCCAGAGCATCCTCGACGACCTGGAAATGCCCTTCCCCCTGGATCACCAGAACATCCGGCTGCGCGCTACCATCGGCATCACCTTGTTCCCCGAAGATGGCGACAGCACCGAGAAACTGCTGCAAAAAGCCGAGCAGACCATGACCTTGGCCAAGGCCCGCTCCCGTAATCGCTACCAGTTCTATATCGCCAGCGTCGACAGCGAGATGCGTCGGCGCCGCGAATTGGAAAAAGACCTGCGCGAAGCCCTGCCGCGCAACCAGTTGTACCTGGTGTACCAACCCCAGATCAGCTACCGCGATCACCGCGTGGTCGGCGTCGAAGCCCTGCTGCGCTGGCAGCACCCGGAGCTTGGCATGGTTCCGCCCGACCAGTTCATCCCTCTGGCCGAACAGAACGGCAGTATCATCGGCATCGGAGAATGGGTGCTTGACCAGGCCTGCCGACAGTTGCGCGAATGGCACGATCTGGGCTTCAGCGACCTGCGCATGGCCGTCAACCTGTCAACCGTGCAGCTGCACCACAGCGAGCTGCCACGGGTGGTGAACAACCTGTTGCAGATCTACCGCCTGCCCCCGCGCAGTCTGGAGCTGGAGGTGACCGAAACCGGCCTGATGGAAGACATCAGCACCGCCGCCCAGCACTTGCTGAGCCTGCGCCGCTCCGGGGCGCTGATCGCCATCGATGACTTCGGGACTGGTTACTCCTCGCTCAGCTACCTGAAGTCGTTGCCACTGGACAAGATCAAGATCGACAAGAGCTTTGTCCAGGACCTGCTGGACGACGATGACGACGCCACCATCGTCCGGGCTGTCATCCAGCTGGGCAAGAGCCTGGGCATGCAGGTGATCGCCGAAGGCGTGGAAACCGCCGAGCAGGAAGCCTACATCATCGCCCAGGGTTGCCATGAGGGTCAGGGCTATCACTACAGCAAGCCGCTGTCGGCTCGCGAACTGACAGCCTTCCTCAAACACGCGCAGCGCAACCAGGTCACCGCGTTCTGACCCCAACGACCGCTTGATCGCGAAAGCGATCCTTGCGCATGAATTGCGCACCTGCCCCTTTACACAAAATGCAAATCTTTCGCATTATGTTGCGGTTTCGCAGGCCACACTGTCCAACCTCACGACGCAGGATACCTACAATGATTCGAATGCCTCTGGCCTCCGCCAGTCTGCTGGCCATCGCCATCGCCCTCGCCGGTTGCGGTGAGAGCAAGGATGACAAGGCTGCCGCGCCGCAAGCCCAGGCACCGGCTGCCGCAAGCGCCACCGCAGCGCCCGGGGCTGTCGACGAAGCGGCCGGCAAGGCCGTGGTCAAGCACTATGCCGAGATGGTCCACGCCGTCTACAGCGACTCGCTGAGCACCGCCAAGACCCTGCAGACCGCCATCGACGCCTTCCTGGCCAAGCCCAACGACCAGACCCTGGAGGCTGCCAAGCAAGCCTGGGCAGCGGCTCGTGTGCCATACCTGCAGAGCGAAGTGTTCCGCTTCGGCAACACCATCATCGACGACTGGGAAGGCCAGGTGAACGCATGGCCCCTGGACGAAGGCCTGATCGACTACGTCGACAAGAGCTACGAGCACGCCCTGGGCAACCCGGCGGCCAGCGCCAACATCATTGCCAACACCGAAGTCCAGGTCGGCGAAGAAAAGGTCGACGTCAAGGACATCACCCCTGAGAAACTGGCCAGCCTGAACGAGCTGGGCGGTTCCGAGGCCAACGTCGCCACCGGCTATCACGCCATCGAATTCCTGCTGTGGGGCCAGGACCTCAACGGCACCGGCCCAGGCGCCGGCAACCGCCCGGCTTCGGACTACCTGGAAGGCCAAGGCGCCACTGGCGGTCACAACGAGCGCCGTCGCGCCTACCTGAAGGCAGTGACCCAACTGCTGGTCCAGGACCTGGAAGAAATGGTCGCCAACTGGGCGCCGAACGTCAGCGACAATTACCGCGCCAAGCTGGAGGCCGAGCCTGTGGCCGATGGCCTGCGCAAGATGCTGTTCGGCATGGGCAGCCTGTCGCTGGGCGAACTGGCCGGTGAGCGCATGAAGGTCTCCCTGGAGGCCAACTCGCCAGAAGACGAACAGGACTGCTTCAGCGACAACACCCACTACTCGCACTTCTACGACGCCAAGGGCATCCGCAACGTCTACCTGGGCGAGTACACCCGCGCCGACGGCTCCAAGCTGACCGGTCCGAGCCTGTCGGAGTTGGTCGCCAAGGTCGATCCGGCCACCGACGCCACCCTCAAGGCGGACCTGGAAGCCACCGAGGCGAAGATCCAGGTCATGGTCGACCACGCCCTCAAAGGTGAGCACTACGACCAACTGATCGCGGCCGACAACGCGGCTGGCAACCAGATCGTGCGTGACGCCATCGCATCCCTGGTCAAGCAGACCGGCTCGATCGAGCAAGCCGCCGGCAAGCTGGGCATCGCCAACCTGAACCCGGACACCGCCGATCACGAATTCTGATCCGGATCCAGTGGTTCGACAGAGGCGGCCTTCGGGCCGCCTTTTTCATGGCCGGAAAATCTACTGCCGCAGACGCGGGCCAACGACAACCTGACACCGATTTCATCAAGGCAATTGCAAATTGCTCTTATTCAAACTCCATCACCCTGCTAAGCTTGCACGCCGGTTTTTTAGCACTCACCCAGGATCCTCGATGCCCGCGTCGCTGCTCCGACTCTCTCCCTTGCTGCTGGTCGCCGCCCTGGCCGCCTGTGATGACGCCCCGCGTTTCACCCAGGCCGAGCCCGGCGAAGCCCTTTCCGCCGGCAAGGCCACCGTGCAGCGCAGCGACCGCAACGCCTTTTCCCTGCCCTCGGCCAATCTCTCGCCAGAGCGGCGCCTGGACTTCAGTGTCGGCAACAGTTTCTTCCGCAACCCTTGGGTGATCGCCCCCTCCACCACCACCGCTCGTGATGGCTTAGGCCCGCTGTTCAATACCAACGCCTGTCAGAACTGCCATGTGCGCGATGGGCGTGGCCATCCACCGGAGCCCGATGCCAGCAACGCGGTCTCGATGCTGGTGCGCCTGTCGATTCCCGATCAGGCGCAATACGCCAAGGAAATCGAACGCCTGGGCGTGGTGCCGGAGCCGGTGTATGGCACGCAACTGCAAGACATGGCCGTCCCCGGCGTGGCACCGGAGGGCAAGGTACGGGTGGATTACACCAGCGAGACCGTCACCTTCGAGGACGGCCATGTGGTGGAGCTGCGTCGTCCGGCGCTGCAGATCACCCAGCTCGGCTACGGGCCGATGCACCCCGATACCCGTTTCTCCGCCCGGGTGGCCCCGCCGATGATCGGCCTGGGCCTGTTGGAGGCGATCCCGGAGGCCGCAATCCTTGCCAATGCCGATCCGGACGATCGCAACGGCGATGGCATCCGTGGACGCCCCAACCAGGTCTGGGACCAGACGACGAATAAGACCGCGCTCGGCCGCTTCGGCTGGAAAGCCGGGCAGCCCAACGTGAACCAGCAGAACGTCCATGCCTTTGCCGGCGACATGGGCCTGACCAGCACCTTGCAGCCGGTCGATGACTGCACGCCCACCCAGGTCGATTGCCTGGCCGCCCCCAACGGCGACGGCACAGGCGGCGAGAAAGAAGTCAGCGACAATATCCTGCGCCTGGTCACCTTCTACACCCGTAACCTGGGCGTACCGGCGCGCCGCGACGTCGGCGCGCCCCAGGTATTGGCCGGCAAGAACCTGTTCTTCCAGGCCGGCTGCCAAGGCTGTCATACCCCGCAGTTCACCACCGGCCCCGACACCCACGAACCCGAACTGGCCAACCAGGTGATCCGGCCGTACAGCGACCTGCTGCTGCACGACATGGGCCCAGGCCTGGCCGACAATCGCAGCGAATTCAAAGCCTCCGGGCAGGATTGGCGTACCCCTCCATTGTGGGGTATCGGCCTGACCGAAACGGTCAGCGGCCACACCCAGTTCCTGCATGACGGCCGCGCCCGCAATCTGCTGGAGGCCGTGCTCTGGCACGGCGGCGAAGCCGAAGCGGCGCGCAAGCATGTACTGACCTTCAATGCCGAGCAACGCGCTGCGCTGCTGGCCTTTTTGAACTCACTTTAACGCGCAAGGAGCCGGGCAATGTTCCGACCCAAACTGTTGTTCACCAGCCTCGCCGCACTCGCCCTCGGTGCCTGCTCGCCCCAGGATCCGCAGGCTGTGACCTCCGCCGCCATCGCCAAGCAGGTGATCCTGCCGACCTACAGCCGTTGGGTCGAAGCCGACCGCCAGCTGGCCGCCAGCGCCCTGGCTTATTGCGAAGGCAAGGAGTCCCTTGAGACAGCACGCGCCGATTTCCTCAACGCCCAAAAGGCCTGGGCCGAGCTGCAACCGCTGCTGGTCGGCCCGCTGGCCGAAGGTAACCGCGCCTGGCAAGTGCAATTCTGGCCCGACAAGAAAAACCTGGTCGGCCGTCAGGTCGAGCAACTGGTCGCCGGCGACAAGCCGATCGACGCCGAGACACTGGGCAAGTCCAGCGTCGTGGTGCGCGGCCTGTCCGCCTACGAATACATCCTGTTCGACAGCAAGCCGGACGTCGCCACGCCTGAGCAGAAGGCCCGCTATTGCCCATTGCTGGTGGCCATCGGCGAGCACCAGAAGGCCCTGGCCGAGGAGATCCTCAAAGGCTGGAACAGCACCGATGGCATGCTCTCGCAGATGACCAAGTTCCCCAACCAGCGCTACGCCGATTCCCACGAGGCGATCGCCGACCTGCTGCGTGCCCAGGTCACCGCCCTGGACACCCTGAAGAAGAAGCTCGGCGCTCCGATGGGCCGCCAGAGCAAGGGCATCGCCCAGCCGCTGCAGGCCGAAGCCTGGCGCAGCCAGTCCTCGCTCAAGAGCCTGGAAGCCAGCCTCAAGGCCGCCCAGGCGGTTTGGGTCGGCGTCGACAACCAGGGCCTGCGCGCCTTGCTGGGCAAGGACCAGGCCGCCCTGGCGCAGAAGATCGACGACGCCTACGCCGCCTCGCTCAAGCTGCTGGAGGCCAACGACAAGCCGTTGGGCGAACTGTTGGCCGACGACGCTGGCAAACAGACCCTCGATCAGATCTACGACAGCCTCAACGCCGTCCACCGCCTGCACGAAGGCGACCTGGCCAAGGCACTCAACATCCAGCTGGGCTTCAATGCCAACGACGGTGACTGATCATGCTGCGACGCCAGGCCCTCAAACTCGGTAGCGTCGTGCTCAGCGCCCTCACCCTGGGCGGTTGGAGCCTGTTTCGCAACAGCGCCAGCGAACCCCTGCTGCTCTCGGCGCGCGACGATGGCGACGGCAGGCACTATGCCGTCGGTTACCGTCTGGACGGCACCCAGGTGTTCGCCACCCAGGTGGCCCAGCGTTGCCATGACATCATCAACCACCCCGAGCGGCCGATCGCCCTGTTCGTGGCGCGTCGACCAGGTACCGAAAGCTACCTGATCGACCTGCGCGAAGGGCGCCTGCTGCAGACCGTCACCTCGCAACCGGACCGGCACTTCTACGGCCACGCGGTGATTCATAAAAGCGGTGAGTGGCTGTACGCCACCGAGAACGACACCACCGATCCGGGGCGTGGCGTGCTGGGCATCTACCGCTTCGAAGGTGATCGCCTGGTCCACAGCGGTGAGATCCCTACCCACGGCATCGGCCCGCACCAGGTATCCTGGCTGCCGGACGGCGAAACCCTGGTGGTGGCCAACGGCGGTATCCGCACCGAGGCCGAAAGCCGCGTGGAAATGAACCTCGACGCCATGGAGCCCAGCCTGGTGCTGATGCGCCGCGACGGCACCCTGCTGAGCAAGGAAACCCTGGCCCAGCAGATGAACAGCGTGCGCCACCTGGCCATCGGCAGCGACGGCACCATCGCCGCCTGCCAGCAGTTCATGGGCGATGCCCACGAGACCGCCGAACTGCTCGCGATCAAGCGCCCCGGCGAGCCGTTCAAGGCCTTCCCGGTGCCCGAGCGACAGTTGCAGTCGATGGCCCAGTACACCGCCAGCGTCGCCATCCACAGCGACCTGCGCCTGGTGGCGTTGACCGCACCGCGGGCCAACCGCTTGTTCATCTGGGACCTGGACAGCGGTGCGGTCAAGCTCGACGCGCCGATGCCCGACTGTGCGGGCGTGGGCGCGGTGAAGGACGGTTTCGTGGTTACCTCCGGCCAAGGGCGCTGCCGGTTCTATGACTGCCGCAAAGCCGAGCTGGTCGCCCAGCCGCTGAACCTGCCGTCCGGGTTCTGGGACAACCACCTGCACCTGGCCTAGGGGACCGCACGGCCCTTTCGCGGCCACCCCGCGAAAGGGCTGCAAACCTGCGTGTTCGCCCATAGGCGACCACCTGTCCATCCCCGCCTTCCCCCATCCCTGAAAAACAGGCAATACTTCTCACATCCGCACGTGGGCAGGATCGCCCGTTGTCGTGCCAGACGAACAACAACTATCCAAGGAACCGGACTATGCTGCGCCGCCGCATGCTGATCATGTTGGCCGTGGTCCTGCTGATCGTATTGACCTTAGGTGGCATCAAGGCGTTCTCGATCTACAAGCAGATCCAGATGTTCTCCGCACCGAAACCGCCGGTCAGCGTCGCTGCGGCAATGGCCGAAGAGCGCCAGTGGCAGGAGCGTCTGCCTGCGATCGGCAGTCTCAAGGCGTTCCAGGGCGTCGAGCTGAGCCTGGAAGTGGCCGGCACAGTCAAATCGCTGCATTTCGAGTCGGGCCAGAAGGTCAAGGCCGGCCAGCTTCTGTTGCAACTGGACCACGACCAAGAGACCGCACTGCTCGGCACAGCCCAGGCAGACCTGGGCCTGGCCAAGGTGGATTTCGGCCGGGGCAGCCAGTTGGTTGGCGATTCGGCGATTTCCCGCGGCGAGTTCGACCGCCTCACCGCCCAGTACCGACGCAACCAGGCCGTCGTCGACCAGCTCAAGGCCTCCCTGGCCAAGAAAAGCATCAGCGCGCCCTTCAGCGGCACCATAGGTATTCGCCAGGTGGACGTGGGCGATTACCTCGCCAGCGGCACAGTGATCGCCACCCTGCAGGATCTCTCCAGCCTGTATGTCGACTTCAACGTGCCCGAGCAAAACCTGCCCCAACTGAGCCTCGGCCAGCAGGTGCTGGTGCAGGTGGCGGCCTACCCGGGCCAGACCTTCCCTGCCAGCCTGAGCGCCATCAACCCCAAGGTCGAGGAAAGCACCCGCAACCTGTTGCTGCGCGCCACCCTGGCCAACCCCGACGGCAAGCTGCTGCCTGGCATGTTCGCCAGTTTGCTGGTGCTGTTGCCCGACCCGCGACCTCAAGTCGTGGTACCGGAAAGCGCCATTACCTACACGCTCTATGGCAACTCGTTGTACGTGGTCGCCCAGAAGAAAGACAAGAACGGCCAGGTGGAAAAGGCCGCCGACGGCCAGCCGCAACTGGTCGCCGAACAGCGCACGGTCAAGACCGGAGAACGTCGTGATGGTCTAGTGGTGGTGGGCGAAGGCCTCAAGGCGGGTGAACAGGTGGTGACCGCCGGCCAGCTGAAGCTGACGCCTGGCACGGCCATCCGCATCAGCCACGACAAAGCCCTCCAGCTGGACGGCCAGCGCGCCTCCGGCGCCAACTGATCAGGAGGCTGGCATGGCGTTCACCGACCCATTCATCCGCCGCCCGGTCCTGGCCAGCGTGGTCAGCCTGTTGATCCTGCTGCTGGGCTTCCAGGCCTGGAGCAAGCTGCAGATCCGCCAGTACCCGCAGATGGAAAACGCCCTGATCACGGTGACCACCGCCTATCCCGGGGCCAATGCCGAGACCATTCAGGGCTATATCACCCAACCTTTGCAACAGAGCCTGGCCAGCGCCGACGGCATCGACTACATGACCTCGGTGAGCCGCCAGAACTTCTCGGTGATCTCGGTCTATGCACGCATCGGCGCTGACACTGACCGCCTGTTCACGCAACTGCTGGCCAAGGCCAACGAGGTACGTAACAAGCTGCCCCAGGACTCCGAAGACCCGGTGCTGAGCAAAGAGGCCGCCGACGCCTCGGCCCTGATGTACATCAGCTTCTACAGCCAGCAGATGAGCAACCCACAGATCACCGATTACCTTTCGCGTGTGATCCAGCCCAAGCTGGCCACCCTGCCTGGCATGGCCGAGGCGGAAATCCTCGGCAACCAGGTGTTCGCCATGCGCATCTGGCTGGACCCTGTGAAGTTGGCAGGCTTTGGCCTGGCGGCCACCGACGTGACCAACGCGGTCCGCCGCTACAACTTTCTCTCCGCTGCCGGCGAAGTCAAAGGCGAGTATGTGGTCACCAGCATCAATGCCACCACCGAGCTCAAATCCGCCGAGGCCTTTGCCAAGCTGCCGGTCAAGACCGTCGGCGACAGGCGCGTGCTGTTGGGCGATGTGGCGCGGGTGGAAATGGGCGCGGAGAACTACGACACGGTCAGCTCCTTCGACGGCCCGCCCTCGGTGTACATCGGCATCAAGGCCACCCCCGCCGCCAACCCGCTGGAGGTGATCAAGGAAGTCCGGCGGATCATGCCGACGCTGGAAGCGCAGTTGCCGTCGAATCTCAAGGTCTCCATCGCCTACGACGCCACCTTGTTCATCCAGGCTTCCATCGATGAGGTGATCAAGACCCTCGGCGAGGCCGTGCTGATCGTCATTGTCGTGGTGTTCCTGTTCCTGGGTGCCCTGCGCTCGGTGCTCATCCCGGTGGTGACCATTCCGCTGTCGATGATCGGCGTATTGTTCTTCATGCAGATGATGGGTTACTCGCTGAACCTTTTGACCTTGCTGGCCATGGTGCTGGCCATCGGCCTGGTGGTGGATGACGCCATTGTCGTGGTGGAGAACATCCACCGGCACATGGAAGAAGGCAAGACGCCCTTCGAGGCCGCCTTGGAAGGCGCTCGGGAGATCGCCATGCCGGTGGTGTCGATGACCATCACCCTGGCGGCGGTCTATGCCCCCATCGGCTTTCTCACAGGCCTGACCGGCGCGCTGTTCAAGGAGTTCGCCCTGACGTTGGCCGGGGCGGTGGTCATCTCCGGCATCGTCGCCCTGACCCTGTCGCCGATGATGTGCGCCCTGCTGCTGCGCCAAGAACAGAACCCCAGCGGTCTTGCCCACCGCCTGGACGTGCTGTTCGACGGCCTCAAGGTCCGCTACCAACGCCTGCTGCACGGCACCCTGAACAGCCGGCCGGTGGTGCTGGTGTTCGCCGTGATCGTGTTGTGCCTGATCCCGGTGCTCTTGATGTTCACCCATAACGAACTGGCGCCGGACGAGGACCAGGGGGTGATCTTCATGATGAGCAATGCCCCGCAAACGGCCAACCTGGACTACCTCAACGCCTACACCGATCAGTTCACACCGGTGTTCAAGACCTTCCCCGAGTACTACTCATCGTTCCAGATCAACGGCTTCAATGGGGTGCAGAGCGGTATCGGGGGCTTTCTGCTCAAGCCTTGGAACGAACGCGAGCGCACCCAGATGGAGTTGTTGCCGCTGGTGCAAGCCAAACTGGAAGAAATCGGCGGACTGCAGATCTTCGGCTTCAACCTGCCGTCGCTCCCGGGCACAGGCGAAGGCCTGCCGTTCCAGTTCGTGATCAATACCGCAGGCGACTACCCTGCCCTGCTGGAGGTGGCCGAACGGATCAAGGCCCGCGCCCAGGCATCAGGCAAGTTCGCCTTCCTCGACATCGACCTGGCCTTCGACAAGCCCGAGGTGGTGGTGGACATCGACCGGGACAAGGCAGCGCAGATGGGCGTGTCCATGGATGATCTGGGCGGCACCCTGGCAACGTTGCTGGGCGAGGGCGAAATCAACCGTTTCACCCTTGAGGGGCGTAGCTACAAAGTCATCGCCCAGGTCGAACGGCCCTACCGGGACAACGCCGGCTGGCTGAACAACTACTACGTGAAGAACGATCAGGACCAGTTACTGCCCTTGTCGACCCTGATCACCGTCAGCGACCGCGCAAGACCCCGCCAGCTCAACCAGTTCCAGCAACTGAACTCGGCGATCATCCAGGGCTTTCCACTGGTCAGTGTCGGCGAGGCGCTGCAGACCGTGCAGGCGATCGCCCAAGAGGAGGCACCGGAAGGGTTCTCGTTCGATTACGCTGGCACCGCACGGCAGTTCGTCCAGGAAGGCAGCGCCCTGTGGGTCACCTTTGGTCTGGCGCTGGCGATCATCTTCCTGGTGCTGGCGGCGCAGTTCGAAAGTTTCAGGGATCCGCTGGTGATTCTGGTCACGGTGCCGCTCTCCATCTGCGGCGCCCTGTTGCCGCTGTTCCTCGGCGTTTCGAGCATGAACATCTACACCCAGGTGGGGCTGGTGACGCTGATCGGCCTGATCAGCAAGCACGGCATTCTGATCGTCGAGTTCGCCAACCAGTTGCGCGAGCGAATGGGTGTGGATGCCCGCGAGGCCATAGAAGTCGCCGCAGCCATACGCCTGCGGCCGGTGCTGATGACCACTGCAGCCATGGTATTCGGCATGGTGCCGTTGATCCTGGCGACCGGGGCCGGTGCGGTCAGCCGCTTCGACATCGGTATCGTCATCGCCACCGGCATGTCGATCGGCACACTGTTCACCCTGTTCGTGTTGCCCAGCATCTACACGCTCTTGGCGCACCGGACCGTGGCGACGTCTTCACGGGTAACCCCGGTCCCACCAGGTCCGCCCTGATCCCTGTGGGAACGGGTTTTACCCGCGATGCGGTCGACACAAACAAAATTGGCGGGCAATAAAAAACGCCAGGGACCCTTCATTGGGCCCCTGGCGCTTCACCATCATGCGCTCGATCAACCGAACGGTCGCAGCCCTTGGCGCATACCGAACAGGAACAGCAACAGGTCATGATCCGGCTGGGCCGTATTCTGCTGCTTCACTTCGCGGGGCACCGCGCACAGGCCACCGATTTCGGCCTTGCTGAACACCGCCGGTCTAGGCTCTTCCCACGCCGCCACAGCAGCGGTGGTCACTGCCAGTGCCGCGACCAGGAACAAAGCTCGAGCGATTTCTAGTTTCATTGCTCTAACCCTTTGACAGCGCTGCCAAACGCCATCTGGTAAAAATAGAGCAGGCTCTGCCACTGTGCATCGTTGAGTGACGAATGGCGCCGCAATTGGCGCAGGTCCTTAGCGGCTGCGCGCTGGCAACTGATGCGCCGGCGGCACTTTTCCAGGTCCAGCAGCGCGACTTCGACCCGGGCCTTCTCGCCCTCGCCGATGACCTTGACGAACACATGCTTGCCATACAGGCAGCCGTGCTGCCAATGGCCCAAGTGCATGCGCGCCAGATTGTCGGCCAGCTCCTTGAGCATGCGTTCGTGCAGCACTTGCGGGTAACGCTCGCGGGCGCCTTCGGCATGCCAGGTGTCCAGGTCGACGAACCCGTCGAGCGCCTCGCTCACCAGCAGGGCTCGCCATTGGTGATCGGCGCCACGCTCGGCGCCAGCGAACACCAACCGCGGCACACGCACGCCAAGCTGCTCGAAACTGTTCAGGGCATCCAGCTCACGCAGTACCGTCGGGCGGCCGAACGGATGGCGCAGGCTGCGATAGATGTGACCGACCTGACGCTTGGCATACAGGACCTTGCCCTTCGCGTCGCTCAAACGCTGCACACCACTTTCCCCACCGCGCCGCTGGTTGGGCTCCTCCACCCATTCACCCTGTTGCTGCCAGTAGTACTCGAAATCGGACATCGCATTGCCGGCCACTGCCATGAACACCTACCCCTTGCGTAATACGTATACCCGCCACATCGCATACAACGGCAGGAAATCCAGACGGTCCTGAATTCTGAAACCGGCTGTAACAAACTCATTTTCGATGGTATCGACCGGCAACACAAAGCGATTTTGATAACTGCTCTGCGCGGCCTTCGCACTGCGCCGATGCTCGAGCTTTTTGCGTCGCCAGGCCTTGAAGTTGCCATCGACCCACAGCGACAGGATCACGCTGTCGCGGCTGACCCGATGAAACTCCGAGAGGATCGTCTTGCGGTGGGCGGCATCGCCGATGTGGTGGAACAGGCGCATGCAGAAAATGCTGTCCACCGCGTTGTCCGGCAAATCGATAGCGAATGCGGAAGTCTGCAAGGGGCGCACCCGGGCAACCACCTCTGGCGGCTGGGAAGTACAGGCGGTCTCGATCATGTCGGCGGAATTGTCGGCGCCGATGATCACCCGATTGGGCTTTTCCGCCAATAGCGGCCAGAAACGCCCTGCACCACACGGCAGGTCGAGTACCAGGCCAGGCTCCCCTGCAAGCGCCAGGGCGCGGCGGGCCAGTTGTTCGTCACGGTAATGGGAAAGGCGGCGTGCCAGACCATCTTGATGCTTGAGGAAGTACTCCTGGGCATGCTGACGGTCATACTTCTCGGAAAATGGGAGTTTGATCGGGCTCCGCATTGGGCATCTCCTGATTCAATTCCAGCCACTCTACGGAGCGAAGCGTTGGAATCAGGTCATGCCCATGTGAAAAATCCGTCATGCGTGCAACAGCATATTTCAGGTATCACCCCAACAGTGGGGCTTGGTCGCCGGCCTCGCTGTCCGCTGTAATCGCCTTGCCCCTGCTCAGGTCCACCTGGAAGCGACAGCCATGAGGCAACGTCGCCGTCAGGGTGACGCGCCAGCCCTGGTCGTCGCAGATCCGCTGCACCAGCGACAAGCCCAGACCCAGGCCCTCGCCACGGCGTTCGTCACCGCGCACGAAGGGGCGGAACATCGCTTCGCGCTGCTCCTCAGGGATGCCCACACCGCTGTCCTCGACGCTGAAACCGTTCGGTTCCAGGCTAAGACGAATGTAGCCACTGTCGGTGTAGTGGGCGGCATTGCGCAGGAGATTGCCCATCACCGATTGCAGGAACGTCGCGTTGTACAACACCGGGCTCGCACTGACCCGGCCGTCGTAATAAAGGGTCAGGCCCTTCTGTTCGATGGTATCGCGCCAAACCCCTACCAGGTCGTCGGCCACTTCGCTCAAGGTCGCCTGCGAAGCGACGGCGCCTTCATCGCGCTGGGCACGGGCCAGCATCAGGAAGGTCTTGACCAGCTCACGCATCTCCTCGGTCGCCCGCGCGATGCGCTCCACCTGGCTGCGTGAACGGCTATCCAAGTTGGGATTCTCCATCAGCAGTTCGCAGGAGGTGGCGAGCACCATCAGTGGCGTGCGCAGTTCATGGCTGACATCGCTGGTGAACAACCGCTCGCGGGTCAGGGCATCACGCAAGCGACCGAGCGTATCGTCGAAGGCCACGGCCAACTGCCCGACCTCGTCCGCGGCATAGTCCGGCGCCAGAGGGGGCGCAAGGCCCAGCAACTGGTCACGGTGGCGGACCTGCCGGGCCAGTCGGATCACCGGTGCCATCACTCGCCTGGCCAACAGCCAGCCCAGAGTCACCGCCAACACCAGACTGAGCACGAAGCCCACCACCACGACCGCGAACAGCACCCGCTCGCGCTCTTCGAAATCGCTCTGGTCCTGCAGCAGCACGTAGCGCCGGCCATCGACGATCTCGACCATCGCGTGATAGGAAAGCTGGTCGCGGAACACCTCGTGGAAGCCCGGCGTCAGGTGCCGCAAGTCCTTGGGCAGTTCGAAATCGTCACGCCCGCCACTGAAGTAGAACAGCTGGTCAGGACGGGGCCGATGGCTCCAGTCGCTGATGCTGTCCATGCGCAACAAGCGCTGCAAATCGCCACCGAGCACGGCGGAGATCAAACGCTCCTCGACCAGGTGGACCGTGGCAACGATGCCGAAAGCGAAGGCCCCGGCCACCAGGGCGCTCATCAACGCAAAGGCGATGATGATGCGCTGGGCAAGACTTTGCTTAAACTCCATCACGGCCCTCGGCGAGGCGATAGCCGACGCCATGGACGGTATGCAGCAACGGTTTCTCGAAGGGTTTGTCGATGACCTGACGCAACTGGTGTACATGGCTGCGCAAGCTGTCGCTGTCGGGGCAGTCGTCCCCCCAGAGGGCTTCTTCCAGCACCTCGCGGCGCAGCACGTGCGGACTCTTCTGCATCAGCACGGCCAGCAACTTGAGGCCGACCGGGTTGAGCTTGAGCAGGCGGCCCTGGCGAGTGACCTCCAGGGTGTCGAGGTCGTAGCTCAGATCAGCAACCTGCAACGTGCGTCGGCCACCCCCCTGGGAGCGTCGCAGCACTGCCTCGATACGCGCTGCCAGCTCCGACAGGGCAAAAGGCTTGAGCAGATAATCGTCGGCACCGGAACGGAAGCCCTGCAGGCGATCATCGAGCTGATCGCGGGCGGTGAGCATGATCACCGGGGTATCACGGCGGGCGTCTTCGCGTAGGCGTTTGCACAGGGTGTAACCGTCGATCCCAGGCAGCATGATATCGAGCACGATCAGGTCGTAGTGTTCGGTCGCGGCCAGATGCAGCCCGGACAGGCCATCCTGGGCGCAGTCGACGGTATAGCCTTTCATCCCCAGGTAGTCGGCCAGGTTGGCGAGGATATCGCGGTTGTCTTCAACCAGTAGAATGCGCATCGGTTTCTCCTGTACGACGCTTTCGCTCTGCGCGGCAGGCGCAGCTTAAGGCCATCGCCCGCGCCGCGCCAGCCTTAGGGCATTTGGCCGTTGCTGACGTATTTTTCACTGATCCTTCACGAACCCAGGATAGCGGCAGGCCGACAATGCCCGGCATTTATCGTCCCTGGAGTCGTCATGCAAGAAACCACCCGCCCCCGCCCGATCAACCTCTGGTTGTACCTGGGTATTCCGCTGGCCACCGTGGTGGCCCTGCTCCTGAGTGAATGGACCTCTTTGGACATGGACGTGGCCAATCTGGCCTTCGACCCAGTGGCTGGGGCATTCATCGGCCGTCATAGCTACTTTCTGGAAAACATCCTGCATGACCGGGTCAAGCAGATCGTGATCATCATGGGTTTGCTGTCCATTGTCGCCTTCATCGCCAGCTTCTTCTGGTCGCGCCTGTTCGGCTGGCGTCGCGAACTGGGTTGCCTGGTGCTGGCGCTTGCGCTCTCCACCTCCTTCGTCACCCCACTCAAGGCGGTGACCGAAGTCCAGTGCCCCTGGAGCCTGAGCCAGTTCGGCGGCAAGGAAACCTATAGCAAATTGATGGAGCATCGTCCGCAAACCGACAAGCCTGGCCGCTGCTGGCCAGGCGGCCACGCGGCAACGGGTTTCAGCCTGTTTGCGCTGTTCTTCATGCTGCGCGATCGCAGACCACGCCTGGCCCGTGCAGCCTTCACCGTAGCGTTCGTGACCGGTACCGTGCTGTCCATCGGCCGTATGCTGCAAGGGGCACACTTCCTGTCGCACAACGTGTGGACGGCGGTTTTCTGCTGGTTGATCGGGCTGGGCTGCTATTACCTGGTCTTGTATCGCCGAGGCATTGCGCTGGAGGCAGTGCCTCAACGCAGCGTGGCCTGAAGGGGCACGGTGCGCCCCATCGCAAGCTGTCGCCAGCTGCCACATCGATCTGTGGGAGCGGGTTTACCCGCGAGAAGCTGCGCCATCGGAGCAAAACACACGCCCAAGAAAAAGCCCCGCACTAGGCGGGGCTTTTTCATGCAGCGGGTGAGGCTGGCTTACATCATGCCGCCCATGCCACCCATGCCGCCCATGTCAGGCATGCCGCCTGCAGCTGGCTTGTCTTCCGGCAGGTCGGCAACCATGGCTTCGGTGGTGATCATCAGACCACCGATCGAAGCTGCGGCTTGCAGAGCCGAACGGGTGACCTTGGCTGGGTCCAGGATACCCATCTCGATCATGTCGCCGTATTCGCCGGTAGCGGCGTTGTAGCCGTAGTTGCCCGAACCTTGCTTGACCTTGTCAGCGACAACGCTTGGCTCGTCGCCGGCGTTGGCAGTGATCTGGCGCAGCGGTGCTTCGACCGAGCGACGCAGCAGGGCGATACCGACGTTCTGGTCTTCGTTGTCGCCTTTGAGTTCGGCAACGGCCTGCAGAGCGCGAACCAGGGCAACACCACCGCCAGGCACCACGCCTTCTTCGACGGCTGCGCGGGTAGCGTGCAGGGCGTCTTCAACGCGGGCTTTCTTCTCTTTCATCTCGACTTCGGTGCCAGCACCGACCTTGATCACGGCAACACCGCCAGCCAGCTTGGCCAGACGCTCTTGCAGCTTCTCACGGTCGTAGTCCGAAGAGGTTTCTTCGATCTGGGCACGGATCTGCTTGACGCGTGCTTCGATGTCAGCGTCGGAACCTGCGCCGTCGATGATGGTGGTGTTTTCCTTGGACAGGATGACGCGCTTGGCGTTACCCAGGTGCTCCAGGGTGGTGGTTTCCAGGGTCAGGCCGATTTCTTCGGAGATGACCTGGCCGCCAGTCAGGGTGGCGATGTCCTGCAGCATGGCCTTGCGACGGTCGCCGAAGCCAGGTGCCTTGACAGCCGCGACCTTGACGATGCCGCGCATGTTGTTGACGACCAGGGTAGCCAGGGCTTCGCCTTCGACGTCTTCAGCAACGATCAGCAGCGGACGGCCGGCCTTGGCAACGGCTTCCAGCACTGGCAGCAGTTCGCGGATGTTGGAGATCTTCTTGTCGACCAGCAGCAGCAGCGGGCCTTCCAGCTCGGCAACCATGGTGTCCGGCTTGTTGACGAAGTAAGGCGACAGGTAGCCGCGGTCGAACTGCATGCCTTCTACGACGGACAGTTCGTTTTCCAGGCCCGAGCCTTCTTCGACGGTGATGACGCCTTCTTTACCGACTTTTTCCATGGCTTCGGCGATGATTTCACCGATGGAGCTGTCGGAGTTGGCGGAGATGGTACCTACCTGGGCGATGGCCTTGGAGTCGGCGCAAGGCTTGGACAGGTTCTTCAGCTCGGCGACGATGGCAGCAGTGGCCTTGTCGATGCCGCGCTTGAGGTCCATCGGGTTCATGCCGGCGGCAACGGCCTTGAGGCCTTCGTTGACGATGGCCTGAGCCAGAACGGTAGCGGTGGTGGTGCCGTCACCGGCAGCGTCGTTGGCCTTGGAAGCGACTTCCTTGACCAGCTGGGCGCCCATGTTCTCGAAGGCGTCTTTCAGCTCGATTTCCTTGGCAACGGAAACGCCGTCCTTGGTGATGGTCGGAGCGCCGAAGCTCTTGGCCAGGACAACGTTACGGCCTTTCGGGCCCAAGGTCGCTTTTACTGCGTCAGCCAGAACGTTAACGCCAACCAGCATTTTTTTACGGGCGGAATCGCCGAATTTTACGTCTTTAGCAGCCATGATCGTTTAATCCTTGAATTCTAGAATGCTTCTGGAAACCGGGAGGGGGAATCAGCCTTCGACGACAGCGAGGATTTCGTTCTCGCTCATCACCAGCAGGTCTTCGCCGTCGACTTTGACGGTGTTGCTGCCCGAGTAAGGGCCGAAGACCACTTTGTCGCCCACTTTGACGGCCAGGGCACGAACTTCGCCGTTGTCCAGGATGCGACCGGTGCCGACGGCGACGACTTCGCCGCGGTTTGGTTTTTCAGCGGCCGAACCCGGCAGGACGATACCGCCAGCGGTTTTCGATTCTTCTTCGCTGCGACGGATGACGACGCGGTCATGCAGAGGACGAAGCTTCATTGTCGATCTCTCCCAAATTGTGGTTTTCATCGGCCGGTGTCGATACCGGCGGGTTGATACGGTCCGGCGTTGCCGGTCAGGGCTCGCACGGGACGAGCCCCGTATATATGTCTGGTGTCGCCACCAGAAACCTTGCGGTGACCCATACATGTGGTCGGCAAAATCAATTACAAGGCTTGGCTCGGAAAATTTTTCATCGACTTGAAAAAAGCGAGGGCCGCATCGCCTTCCATCGCAGCTTTACCGGCGATGGAAGGCGATGCGGCCCCTGGAACGTTACTTGTCGTGCCGCTCGTACTCACCCTCGATCACATTGGGGCGATGGCCGGCATCGTTGGGACGAGACTGGAACGGGTCATCCTGAAAGGCCCGCTGGCGCATGGCCTGGGCTTCGGCGCGCTGACGCATCTTGCGTGCGGCGAGATGACGGGTGAAAGGCAACAGGCACAGCAGGCCCAACACGTCGCTGATGAAGCCCGGCAGCAACAGCAGGCCACCGCCCAGCGCCAGCATCATGCCTTGGAACATGTCCTCGGCGGGCAGTTCGCCGCGCTGCAGACTCTCACGGGCGCGCAGGGCGGTGGCCAGCCCGGCCACCCGCATGACCAGCACACCCAAAGCGGAACCGGCGATGATCAGCAGCAGCGCCGGGAAGAAACCGATGGCGGCACTGACCTTGACGAAGACGAACAGCTCCAGCACCGGAAAAATCAGAAACAGCAATAGAAAAGCACGCATCAAAGGATCCTCGGCGGAAGAAAACCTTCCATTACGACCACCAGATGGATGCGTGGACTCGGCATTTCAACCCTCGACTTTCGCCGTAACCGGCCATTGGTCGGCGCGGGCCAGCAAGACCAAGGCTTCGCGAACCTGTATCGGCGTATTGCAAACCTGGGGGAAAGCCAACCAGTGGATACCCTGGCCGATGCGAAGGTGCATGCCCTCGCTGTCGATGCCGACCAGCTCGGCAGGTGCGGTGCGCGGCAGGTCGGTCAGCGCTACGTAATGCGCAATGGCATTGGCGTGATCACTGTTCATGTGCTCGATCATGCTCGCCTCGACCTTGCCGGCGAAGGGGTTGGCCAAGGTGACCTGGTCGAGCCAATGGATTGCGCCGAAACCACCGATATAGCGGTGGCGCACTGGCTGCAGGACCCAGAAATCGAAATCATGGGCCTTGTGATAGTTGGCCGCTTCGGGAAAGTAACGGTAATAACGCTCGGCCGCCGCTTCGATGGCCGCCTCGTCGGTGAGCTTGTGCGCCTCGGCCATCACCGTCAGGCGCCCTACCGCCTGGACATCCTCGGCATCGCGCTCGCCCACCAGCAGTGAGCACTTGGCATCTTTCTGCAGGTTATGCGTGTGCTGGGCGATGCGGCTGATGAGGATCAGCGGGCGCCCTTCGGCGTCAAGACAGTACGGCACCACGGAGCCGAACGGATAGCCGGGCATGGATTTGGAATGGGTCGAAAGCACGCCGCGGTATTCCTTGAGCAGGAGTTCTCGGGCGGGGCGCAGGGCGTTGTCACTCACGAAAGGCGCTCCTGGTGGCGGACTGGTTGGCTGACAAGATAAGCATTATCCCTGTCGGGTGCCAAGATTCCCCACGCGCCAGGGAGCACTGCCTTGCTCCCTGGCGCCCTGTTCGCGAAGGGCTGCGTGGCAGCCCAGGCGCTCACCAGGTCACGCCAAAGCCTGCGGTGTAGCGGGTTTTATCCAGGTCGCTGTCACGCGTACCGCTGATGATGTCTTTCTCTGCTTTGAGGTTGAGCGAGGCCCATTCGGTGACTTTGTAGCGCAGGCCTGCCTCGGCATCCAGCGCATAGTTCGCCACACCGCCCAGCGGTTTACCCACCTCGCCGCGGGTGAACAGCTCGACACTCTTGCCGATCAGATAGCGGTTGTAGTCCCACTTCACGGCAGCGGAATAGAAATTGTCCTTGCCGCCATCGCGGTATTCGAAATCCGTGCGGTTGATCAACGAGCCAAGGGAGAAAGCCCCCAACTCGTCGTCCCAGAACTGGTAGCCCGGGCCAGTACCCACGGTGCGCTGGCGAGCCAGGTCCTCGACATGGTCACGCTTGTATTCCATACGCCCCTGCCAGAACCACTTGTCGGTGATGAAGCGGTCCAGTGCGTATTCGGCGCTCCAGTTGTTGGTGGTGGTGACGTCGTCCTTGGTCTCGCGGTTGTACTCGCCTTCGGCGTTGTGCCGCCAGCGGCCATGGCGGGCGGTGGTCTTGAAGCTGATGTCGTAGTCGTCGGTATCGTTTTCGGCGCGCTTGTAGTCCATGGCCAGGTCCACATTGCCTTTCCACAGGAAGTCTTCGACCAGCGGCTGAGGCTTCATGATCTGCTCGATGCTGGCAAGGTCCACGGTCTTGGGGACATCGCCATTGGCCAGGGTGACTTTGCCGGGCTCGGCGGCCTTGAGCGACTTGGCCTTTTCACCGCTATAGGCGTCCTGCTTGACCAGCAGTTCCTGATCGCTTTCCAGGGTCTGCACTTGCTTCCAGTCCAAGGCGATGGCACCGCCGTAAGTGGTTTGCAACAACAGCTTGCCACCATCGAAGACCTTGATCGTGCCACTGAGCCTGTCGCCGTTTTTCATCCATACCGTGTCGGCAAACGCCGGCACGCAGGACAAGACAGCGAGAATGAAAAGCAGGGTTCTAGAATACATAAGCTGACTACAGGTTCGATTTGACGAAAAAAGCCGGGCATTATCCAGATCGCCACGACCAGAGCAAGGACAGACCCAGACCATGCCGTTGAGTTCCACTCTCATTTATCCCGACCGTTGGTCCGCTTTCATCTGCAGGCCAGGGGGCCTTTGATGTCCGGTTCCTCACACGCCTCCACCGACGAGGCCCAGGCCCGACGAATGGCGCTGTACTCGGTGCTCGGCGAGATTCCACCCGGCAAGGTGGTCAGCTACGGTGAGCTGGCCGAGCTCGCAGGGCTGGGCCGCGCGGCGCGTTGGGTGGGTCGCACTCTCGGACAACTGCCTGCGGACACCCGCTTGCCCTGGCATCGGGTGCTCGGAGCCGGCGGTCGCCTGAGCCTGGCGTTGGGCACCCCGTCAGGAGACGAACAGCGCGCACGATTGCGTGCAGAAGGCGTGACAGTCAGGAACAATCGCGTGGATATGTCGCGTCACGGCTGGCGTCCAATGGAGCACAGCGGTTAGAGTGCGCGTTTTGTTTTCGCAAACTTGAGGCAGATGTTGGCCCATGCCCCGTAAAACCTGGCGCGCTGCGCTCGCTGCCTATGCCAGCCCGTCGACCTTGGTGCTTTTGTTGCTCGGCTTCGCCGCCGGCCTGCCCTACATGCTGGTGTTTTCGACATTGTCGGTCTGGCTCCGGGAAGCCGGCGTTGCCCGCGAAACCATCGGCTATGCCAGCCTGATTGGCCTGGCCTACGCCTTCAAGTGGGTCTGGTCACCGTTGCTCGACCAATGGCGCCTGCCAGTGCTCGGCGCTCTGGGCCGTCGCCGCTCTTGGCTGCTGTTTTCACAGATGCTGGTGATGATCGGCCTGGTCGGCATGGGGCTGTGCGACCCGCAAAAGCACCTTTCCTGGCTGATTGCCCTGGCCGTGCTGGTGGCGTTTGCCTCGGCCACCCAAGACATCGCCGTCGACGCCTACCGCCTGGAAATCGCCGATGACCAGCGCCAGGCCGCCCTCGCCGCCAGTTACATGGCCGGTTACCGGGTCGCCGCCCTGCTCGCCACCGCCGGCGCCCTGTTCTTCGCCGAATGGTTCGGTTCCACCGGCTTTAGCTACCTGCATCAGGCCTGGACCGGCACTTACGTACTGTTCGGCGTGCTGATGCTGCCAGCTGTGTTCACCACGCTGGTGATGCGCGAACCGCCGGTGCCCATGCGCACCCAGCTGTCGGCGGCGCGCTATGGTCTGGTACACCAGCTGGCGTCGGTGTTCGTGCTGATCATCCTGCTGGTGTCGGTACCGGCGAGTTTCACCCAGATGTTCAATACCGGATGGTCGAGCGTGATTTCCGGCGACGCGACGGTTCTGGACCTGCTGATCGAGGACCGTGCCTTCCTGCGCCTGATTCTCTATGTGCTACTGACCTGGGCCTGCCTGTCGTCCCTGGGCCGGCGGGGCCTGGCGCCTGTGCTGACACCGGTCAACGACTTCATCCTGCGCTATCGCTGGCAGGCGCTGCTGCTGCTGGGCCTGATCGCCACCTATCGCATGTCGGATACCGTGATGGGTGTGATGGCCAACGTGTTCTACATCGACCAAGGCTTTACCAAGGACCAGATCGCCAGCGTCAGCAAGATCTTCGGCTTGATCATGACCCTGGTCGGCGCGGGTATCGGTGGCCTGTTGATCGTACGCTTCGGCATCCTGCCGATCCTGTTCATCGGCGGTGCGGCGTCGGCGGCGACCAACATCCTGTTCCTGATGCTGGCCGATATGGGTCCGAACCTGGAGATGCTGGTGGTCACCATCTCGCTGGACAACTTCAGCTCGGGCCTTGCCACCTCGGCCTTCGTCGCCTATCTGTCGAGCCTGACCAACCTGAAGTTCTCGGCGACCCAGTACGCCCTGCTGAGCTCGATCATGCTCTTGCTGCCACGTTTGATCGGTGGCTATTCGGGCGTGCTGGTAGAGAAGTTCGGCTACCATGACTTCTTCCTGATCACCGCCCTGCTCGGCGTGCCGACCCTGATCCTGATCGCCTTGCACTGGCATCAGGAAGCCGGCCGAGGCAAACAGGCGCCGGTGGAAGACTCCGCGGCCGAGCGCCCTTGAGGAACAGGGGCCGCCTTGCGGCCCCCCAAACCCAGGGTTTGCTTTCCAGTGAGTGAGTACGGAAATATTTCGTACAGCGCCTAGGCCACGGCTCCTTCGTCCCGGCGCCCACCCACCACGTACCACAACGGCCACAGCGCCAGCGCCCCGGCAATACCTGCCGCCAACGCGAAGTGCAGCAGGCTCGCCCCCGCCCCCAACATCGCCAGCAACGCGCCACCGAGCCCCAACAGGGCAATGGTGATCATGCCCAGCATGGCCGATACCAGCCCCTTGCTCTGCTCGCTGGAGAATAGGGTCATGCGGTACAGGACCGCATTGGCCACCCCCAGGCCCAAGGCATACAGGGACATCCCCGCGACCAGGCTGGTCACCGTCGGCCAGGTCCAGGTGGCCACGACCATCAGGCACAGCCCCGCTAGGTAGGGCCACAGCGCGCCGCGTACCAGGCTAGGCAACGGATAGCGGTCGGCGATGCGGTTGATGATCAAGTTGCCCAGAATCAGCCCACCAAACACTGGCAATTGCCACAGCGCATACTCCATCGTGCTCAGGCCCTCGTCGCTGATCAACAGCACAGGCGACAGGCCGATCCAACCGATCAGTGGCAAGCCCACCAAACCCAGCGCCGCGCTGCCCGCGACGAAGCGGCGGTTGGCCAGCAACTGGCCATAACCCGCCAGCAGCGGCAACAGGTGAATCGGCGTGAAGGGCAACCGCGAGCCATCGCGCCGCTCTACGCCCAGAGTTTCCGGCATCAACCGGTACAGCAGCAGCCAGGTCAGCACCGCGCCAGCGGCGAACGCCAGGAACAACCAGCGCCAGTCCAGCCATTGCAACAGCAAGGTGCCCACCAATGGGCCCAATAGCGGCGATAGCAGGGCGATGTTGGCCAACAAGGCCATCATGCGTACCGCATCGGCTTCGCTGAAGGCCTCGTTCAGCGCCGGGTAGCTGACCGTGACGACGAAGCCCAGACCTACGCCCTGCAACAAGCGCAGCAGATTGAACAGGCCAATGTCGTGTACCCAGTACGTGGCCAGGCAAGCCACGCCAAAGAACGCGCAACCAGCCAGCAACAGCGGGCGACGACCGTAGCGATCGGCCAGCGGACCGATCAGCCATTGCAACAGTACACCGCCGAGCAGGTACAGGTTCAGGGCGTGGGGAATGTACTCGGGGCTGGCCTTGAGGTCGTCGACCACCACGGGCATGGCGGGCATGACCGCATCGCTGGCGAGATACGTCAGCAATTCGAACAGGGCCAGGGTCAGTGCGAACAGCAAGGCTCGCAGGGGCGTGATATGCAGCAATGGCTTCATGATGAAAAACAGCTGGAAACAGGAGGGATCAGCCTATATGCCAGAAATGACAGGATCAGGCTGTGAACAAGTGTAATGGAGAGAAAACGCATCGCGGGGCAAGCCCCACTCCACCGATCGTATGCGCGTTGCACACTTGCGCTGCATCGGTAGGAGTGGGCTTGCCCCGCGACACTACGTCGTGCGGTGCAGCTTACTGCACAGCCGGCTCCTGCACTACGCGGATAACCCGCTGCGGGAAGGGAATGTCGATGCCTTCAGCCTTGAGGCGATCGCGAGCATGCTCGTTGAGCATGAACATCACGTCCCAATAATCGGCGGTCTTGACCCACACACGCAGGGACACGGTGATCGCACTGTCGCCCAAGGTGGAGATCACCGCCTGCGGGGCGGGATCCTGCAGGACCCGTGGATCCTTGGCCAGGTCCAGCAAGACATTGCGGGCTTTCTGCAGGTCGGCGTCATAATCGACGCCCACATCGAACACGACCTTGCGGGTGGGCTGGCGGTTGAAGTTGGTGACGATACCGTTGGACAAGCTGCCGTTGGGCATGATCACGGTCTTGTTGTCACCGGTGCGCAGCACGGTGTGGAAGATCTGGATACTGTCGACGGTGCCGCTCACGCCCTGGGCTTCGATCCAGTCGCCGATACGGAACGGGCGGAACAGCAAGATCAGCACGCCACCAGCGAAGTTCGCCAGGCTACCCTGCAGGGCCAGGCCGATGGCCAGGGCAGAACCACCGATGGCCGCCACGAACGAGGTGGTCTCGATGCCGATCATCGAAGCCACACTGATCGCCAGCAGAATCTTCAGCACGATATTGGCGATGGTACTGATGAAGCTTTGCAGCGCCGGATCAGGGTTGCGCATCCCAACCAGCTTGCCCAAGCGAGCGCTAAGCTTGTTGGTGACCCACCAACCGATGGCCAGGGTCACCAGCGCGAGCGCCACACGGCTGCCGTATTCCATGATCAAAGGGATCCAGGTCTGCGATTGGCGGACCAGCTGATCGACTTCAGCGTTCAAATCCATATTCATCTCCTGATGCCGGATGACACATACACGAAAAAACAGGCCGCGGAAATTCCGCGGCCTCAGGGCCCCATGGACATCAATACGCCATCAAGGTTCCTGCGATACCTGATCAGTCGCGGAAGTTGTTGAACTGCAGCGGCATGTCGAACTCCTTGGTGCGCAGCAGGGCGATGGCTTCCTGCAGGTCGTCACGCTTCTTCCCGGTGACGCGCACTTGCTCGCCCTGGATGGCGGCCTGGACCTTCAGCTTGCCGTCCTTGATGGTGGCAACGATCTTCTTGGCCAGATCCTTGTCGATGCCCTCGCGGAACTTGGCTTCCTGCTTCATTTCCTTACCCGAAGGGTAAGCGTCCTTGACTTCCAGGCACTTGACGTCGATCTTGCGCTTGACCAGTGCCAGGCGAAGGATCTCGATCATCGCCTCGAGCTGGAATTCCGCCTCGGCGGTCAGAAGCACGGTCTGCTCCTTGTCCTTGAACTCGAAGCTGCCCTTGCCCTTGAGGTCGTAGCGACGGTCCAGTTCCTTCACCGCGTTGTCCACGGCGTTGGTGACTTCGTGCTTGTCCAGTTCCGATACCACGTCGAACGAAGGCATGGTTGTTCTCCAAAAATAAAAGCGCGCTCGGTCGGATGGAGCGCGCCAGGTTTGACGGTTAAAATGCGGACTCATTATAACGGGTTGCGAAACGCAGATGAGCAGCACCTGGCATATTCTCGGCGCCGGTAGCCTCGGCAGCCTCTGGGCCTGTCGCCTGGCCCGCGCCGGCAAGGCGGTCCGCCTGATCCTGCGTGACGAGCAGCGCCTGGCCGCGTACCAGGCCGCCGGCGGCCTGACCTTGCTGGAGCAGGACCAGACCAGCCACTACGCGATTCCCGCCGAAACCGACCAGGCCCACGCGCCTATCCACCGCCTACTGGTGGCCTGCAAGGCGTATGACGCCGCGCCTGCCATCGCCTGTCTGGCGCCTCGCCTGGCCGCGGGCGCCGAATTGGTGCTGCTGCAAAACGGCCTGGGCAGCCAGGATGAAGTGGCCGATCAGGTGCCTCACGCCCGGTGCATCTTCGCCTCAAGCACCGAAGGTGCCTTTCGCGAGGACGACTGGCGCGTACGCTTTGCCGGGCAAGGCTTCAACTGGCTGGGCGATCCTGTGAACCCGTCTGTGCCGCAATGGTTCGACGATCTGCACGATGCCGCCATCCCCGCCGAATGGACGGTGGATATCCTCACCCGCCTGTGGCGCAAACTGGCGCTCAATTGCGCAATCAACCCGCTGACCGTACTTCACGACTGCCACAACGGTGGTCTGCTGGCACACCTGGAGCAAGTCTCCACCCTGTGCGTAGAACTGGCCGATCTGCTGCGTCGTTGCGGCCAGCCAGAAGCCGCCGAGGGCCTGGATGAACAGGTGCAACGGGTGATTCTGGCCACCGCGGCCAACTACTCTTCCATGTACCAGGATGTTCGCCATGGCCGTCGCACCGAAGTGCACTACCTGCTTGGCCACGCCTGCCGGGCCGCTGCCCGCCATGGCCTGAAGCTGCCGCATCTGGAACAGTTGCACCAGCGCCTGGTCGATAACTTGAAGGCCCGTGGCCTGCCCAGCGACTGACGCTGGCCCTTCAACCGCACAGAGGACGCACCCTCGCCCATGACCTTGCGCCAACGCCTGGAAAATCTCCCGGTCGGGCAGAAGCTGCTGGCGGCCCTGCTGGTATTGCTGGTCACCATCCTGCTGGTGGCCAACCTCACGTTCATCAGCGCCGCCTACTGGATCACCCAGGAAAGCATGGCGCCCCAGGCCCTGCAGACCATCGGTCGGCTGGTGTCCAACCCGCAGCTGTCGGCCCGCGCCGGCGACTCACCGCAAACGGCCACGGCACTGCTCAAGGAGCTCGACAGCTACACCCCGTTGCGTGCGGCGGCCTTGTACGGCAGCGACGGACGCATGCTGGCCCAACTGCAACACGGCGAGCCGCTGGCGCTGCCCAAACGCTTTCGCAACATCGATGGCTGGCGCCTGATGGAGTTTCGCAGCACCCAGCTGATCCGCCTGCCTCGCGACGGCGGCCCGCCAGCGCACCTGCTGCTGGTGGCCAGCAGCGAATTGCCCGTGGCCTTCTACACCGGCACTCTGACCGCCAGCCTGGCGATCCTAGTGTTCAGCATCCTGCTGTGGATGGTCATTGCCCGGCAAATCAAGCGCCTCATCACCCAACCGATCAACCAGCTGGAGGAGCTCAGCCGTCAGGTTACCCGCGAGGAGAGCTACGCCTTGCGCGCCCAGCGTGGCAACGACGACGAGATCGGCAGCCTGGCCGAGGCGTTCAATACCATGCTCTCGCGCATCGAGGCGCGCGAGCAGCAGCTCAAGCGCACGCGCGACGAGTTCCAGATGGCCTATGACCAGGCCCAGGGGTTGGCCGAGGAAACCCGCCATACCAACCGCAAGCTGGAGCTGGAAGTCCAGGTGCGCAGCAAGATCGAGAAAAAACTCACAGGCTTCCAGAACTACCTCAACAGCATCATCGACTCCATGCCCTCGGCCCTGATCGCCCTGGACGAGCAGCTCTACGTGACCCAATGGAACCACGAAGCGACCGTGCTCTCGGGCACGCCCCTGGATGAGGCGTTGAACCAGCCGATCTTCATCGCATTCGAACCGCTCAAGCCGTTCCTCCCGCAGCTCAAGGAAAGCGTCGAGAAACACCGGGTGGCGAAAATCGAACGGGTCACCTGGCCCAAGGGCGAGGACCTGCGCCACTATGCCCTGACCTTCTACCCCTTGACCGGCGGCGGAGGCCGGGGGGTGGTGATTCGAATCGACGACATCACCCAGCGTCTGTCGCTCGAAGAGATGATGGTGCAATCGGAAAAAATGCTGTCGGTGGGGGGGCTGGCCGCCGGCATGGCCCATGAGATCAACAACCCGCTCGGGGCCATCCTGCACAACGTACAGAACATTCGCCGACGGCTATCGCCTGAACTGCCACGCAACCAGGAGCAGGCCGCGGAGCTGGACATCGACCTGGCGACCGTCAACCGCTACCTCGAAAGCCGCGACGTACCGCAGTTGCTCGACGGCATCCAGCAGGCCGGTGCACGGGCGGCGAAAATCGTTACCCACATGCTCAGCTTCAGCCGCCGCAGCAACCGACAACTGGTGCCCTGCGACTTGCCGGCCCTGATCGACCAGGCGGTGGAAATCGCGGGCAACGACTTCGACCTGACGGTCGGTTTCGACTTCAAAGGGCAAAACATCGTGCGCCAGTTCGACCCCGCATTGGGGCCGGTGCCCTGCACCGCCAACGAGCTGGAGCAAGTGCTGCTGAACCTGCTCAAGAATGCAGCCCAGGCCATCCATCAACGGCCACAACCAGCCGAACCTGGGCGTATCGTCCTGCGTACCCGGCTCAACCCGCCCTGGGCGGAAATCCAGGTCGAAGACAACGGCGTCGGGATGCCGGAGTCGGTGCGCAAACGCACCTTCGAACCATTCTTCACCACCAAGGAGATCGGCCAGGGCACAGGGCTTGGCCTGTCGGTTTCGTACTTCATCATCACCAACAACCACAAGGGGCAGATGGAGGTTCACTCCGCACCCGGCCAGGGCACCTGTTTCACCCTGCGCCTGCCCCTTGGTCAGCCGGCACCGATGGCGTCGGCCAACTCGGAGGCATGACATGGGCTATCGGCTGTCGAAGATCTACACCCGCACCGGCGACAAGGGCGAAACAGGCCTTGGCGACGGTCGCCGGGTACCCAAGGATCATCCGCGGATCGAGGCGATCGGCGAGGTGGACAGCCTCAACAGTCAACTGGGCGTGCTGCTCGCCGGGCTGCAGAGCGCAGGGCTGGAGGAGTTGATCGAGATTCTGGCGCCTTGTCAGCACCGGCTGTTCGACCTGGGCGGCGAATTGGCGATGCCCAGCTATCAAGCCTTGGACCAAGTCGAAGTAGAGCGGCTGGAAGCGGCCATCGATCGCTGGAACGAGGAGCTCGGCCCCCTGAAGAACTTCATCCTGCCCAGTGGCTCGGCGCTGGTGGCCCAGGCCCACGTGTGTCGAAGCCAAGCGCGCAGCGCAGAGCGTCGGTGCCAGCAGTTGAATGCCATCGAGCCGCTGGATGGGGTGGGCTTGGCATACATCAACCGGCTGTCCGATCTGTTGTTCGTCGCAGCGCGGATCATCGGGCGTCGCCAAGGGGTCGCAGAGGTGCTGTGGCAGGCTGCGGCCAAACCGCAGGCCTGATGTCGCAGCTAAACCCGCTCATACAGGAAAGGTGTTGACCGTGTACGAGCGGGTTTACCGGCGAATGACCGAGATCAGGACTGCGGCCAGAATGCCCGGATACCTGCCACGCCCTGGGCACCAGCTTCCCAGGCACGCTCACGCTCCCCGGCGCCAACCCCTCCCAGCAGGAACACCGGATGATTGACCCCCTGGATCAACCGCCCAGCCTCCTCCCAACCCAACGGGGTAGCCTCTGGATGAGTCTGGGTCGCCTGCACAGGCGACAAGGTGACGAAATCCACTCCCATCTGCTCGGCCAAGGCCAGCTCTTCAGCATTGTGGCACGAAGCCGCCAACCAGCGCGTCTTCGGGAACGGTCGCCCATTGGCGGCGTACTTGCGCAGTTGTGCGGACGTCAGGTGCCAACCCGCCGACGGGAAGTCGCCCAGCCATTCCAGCGGTCCCTTAAGCATCAGCTGGGCCTTGCCGGCACACAGCCCGACCGCATCCACTGCCACATCACGGTATTTGGGATCGTACATGTCCGGCGCACGCAGCTGGATCAGACGGATGCCGCCTGCGATGGCCTTCTGGATGCCGCGCAGCAATTCGGGCGCCTCCAGGCCATCGGGGGTGATCAGGTACTGGTCCGGCAGTCGCGCGGCAGCAACGATCGGCTTGTTGGCCTCAGGGAACTCGTATTGCCCCAAATCCCGTGGCGCTACCCAAGCCAGGGGCTGGCCCTCGGCGCCATGAGGTTCGCCGGTGAAGGCGTCCACCTCACGGACATCCAGCAGCACCTGTTTGTCCGGGTAGTCGTGGCTGACCTTGATAAGTGGTCGCGAGCCCGTCACCTCGATACCCAGCTCTTCGCGCAACTCACGCGCAAGCGCCACCTCGATGGCCTCACCCTCTTCCACCTTGCCGCCAGGGAACTCCCACAGGCCGCCCTGGTGCTGGGTATCGGCGCGTCGGGCAATCAGGATGCGCCCATCTGCGCCACGAATGACCGCCGCAACAACATGAATCCGTTTCACCCTTCTCGCTCCGCCAGGCCAGCCTTCTGCCAGGCCTGGAAGGCCGGCCATTGATAAATGGTTTCAATGTAAGCGGCCGCTTCGGCCGGAACTTCGACGCGGTAGGTGCGCAGACGCACCGCCACCGGCGCGAAGAACGCATCGGCCAGGCTCGGCTTGCCGAACAGGAACGGCCCAGGCTCCTTGGCCGCCAGTCGGCACTCAGACCACAGGGCAACGATTCGGTCGATATCGACTTGCACGTCCAGCGGCATGTTCTCCAGCGCTTCATCGCGAGACAGATCGAACGGCATCGTGCTGCGCAGCGCCATGAAACCACTGTGCATCTGCGCACACGCTGAACGCGCCTGGGCACGGGCAGCGATGTCCGCCGGCCACAGTTGGGCCTCCGGATGACGTTCGGCAAGGTATTCGGCAATGGCCAAGGAGTCGGCGATGACGCCGTGCTCGGTCTTGAGCAGCGGCACCTTGCCGGTAGCGGAGAATTCGAGGATACGTTTGCGGGTATCGGGCTGGTTCAGGGTGATCAGCGTCTCTTCATACGGCACGCCAGCCAGCTCAAGGGCCAGGGCACCGCGTAGCGACCAGGATGAGTACAGCTTGTCGCCGATGATCAGGTGATAGCTCATGGTTCGGCTCCATTGGATCGGAATACTAGGGACTGCTGTGCAGCGCTTCGCGGGCGAACCCGCTCCCACAACGTTTGCATATGCTGCATGGGAGCGGATTTACCCGCGAAGAGGCCATCAGGTGCGGTATTCGGCGTTGATCTTCACATACTCGTGGGACAGGTCGGTGGTCCAGATGGTTTCGCTGCATTGGCCGCGACCAAGCTCGATGCGAATGGTGATTTCTTCCTGGGCCATCACCTTGGCGCCCTGGTCCTCGGTGTAGCTCGGGCTGCGGCCGCCCTTGCTGGCAATGCACACGTCATCGAGGAACACGTCGATCAGGCTGACATCCAGTGCCGGCACGCCGGCACGGCCGACGGCGGCAAGGATGCGGCCCCAGTTGGGGTCGGAGGCGAACAGCGCGGTCTTGATCAGCGGCGAGTGGGCCACGGCGTAGCCGACGTCCAGGCACTCCTGGTGATTGCCACCACCGTTGACCTGAACGGTAACGAACTTGGTCGCGCCTTCACCGTCGCGAACGATGGCCTGGGCAACTTCCATACACACCTCGAAGACAGCCTTTTTCAGGGCCTCGAACAGCGCACCGCTGGCCTGGGTGACTTCCGGCAGATCGGCCTTGCCGGTCGCGATCAACATGCAGCAGTCGTTGGTCGAGGTATCGCCGTCGATGGTGATGCGGTTGAACGACTTGTTGGCGCCATCGAGCAGAAGGTCCTTGAGCACCGCAGGAGCCACCTTGGCGTCGGTGGCGATGTAGCCGAGCATGGTGGCCATGTTCGGACGGATCATCCCGGCGCCCTTGCTGATGCCGGTCACGGTGACGGTCACGCCGTCGTGCTGGAACTGGCGGCTGGCCCCCTTGGGCAGGGTGTCGGTGGTCATGATGCCGGTGGCGGCCTCGGCCCAGTTGTTTTCCGACAGGTCATCCAGGGCAGCTTGCAGCGCGCCCTCGATCTTCTCGACCGGCAGCGGCTCGCCGATCACGCCAGTGGAAAACGGCAGCACAGCGCTGGCCTCCACGCCCGCCAGTTCCGCCAGCTTGGCACAGGTGCGCTCGGCAGCGGCCAGGCCCGGTGCGCCGGTACCTGCGTTGGCGTTGCCAGTGTTGGTCAGCAGGTAGCGCACGGTGCCCTGCACGCGCTGCTTGGACAGGATCACAGGCGCTGCGCAGAAGGCGTTGAGGGTAAACACACCGGCGACGCTGGAGCCTTCGGCGCAACGCATCACCACCACGTCCTTGCGCCCAGGGCGCTTGATACCCGCCGAGGCGATGCCGAGTTCGAAACCGGGAACCGGGTGCAGGGTGGGCAAAGGACCAAGACCAACAGCCATGTAAGCGCTCCTAGAGAAACCAAAGGGGGATGTGGCGATGCCGCACGATCTTAATGGCGGCCAACGCGGTGATGGAAGAGCGGGACCGCTATGCGGCCCTTTTGCGACACAAGGCCGCTACCACAAGGTTGCGGCGCTTTGGAATCAAGCGCTGCACCTGTGGTAGCGGCCTTGTGTCGCGGTGGGCTGCAAAGCAGCCCTGATCAACAGTCAGTGCCAGGGCTGTTCGATCACTCGATCTGACCGTGGCAGTGCTTGAACTTCTTGCCCGAACCGCACCAGCACGGCTCGTTGCGACCCATCTTTTGCTCGTTGCGTACCGGCGCGGCAGCCACAGCCACCTCGGCGCCTTCCTCGGCGAGCTGCTGCTCGCTTTCCAGGCCAGGAGCGGCAGCATGCTGGAACTGCATGCGCTGAGCCAGTTCCTCGGCTTCGCGGCGCAGACGGGCTTCTTCTTCGGCCGGATCCTCGCGGCGAACCTGAACGTGGGAGAGCACGCGGATGGTATCGCGCTTGATCGACTCCAGCAGCTCCTGGAACAAGGCGAAGGATTCGCGCTTGTACTCCTGCTTCGGGTTCTTCTGCGCATAGCCACGCAGGTGGATACCGTGGCGCAGGTGGTCCATGGTCGACAGGTGGTCTTTCCACAGGTCGTCCAGCACGCGCAGCAGGATCTGCTTCTCGAAGGTGCGCAGGGCATCGATGCCAGCCTGGTCTTCCTTCTCGTTATAGGCAGTGGTGATTTCGTGGAGCAGCTTCTCGCGCAGGGTCTCTTCGTAGAGGCGCTCGTCCTCGTCGAGCCACTGCTGGATCGGCAGCTTGATGGCGAAATCACTGGCCAGCGCGGCCTCCAGGCCTGCCACGTCCCACTGCTCAGGCAGCGATTGGGGCGGGATGTGCTGGCTGATGGTGGCATCGAGCACTTCCTGGCGGAACTCGGCGATGGTGTCACCGATGTTCTCGGCGGCCAGCAAGCTGTTGCGCATGTGGTAGATCACCTTGCGCTGTTCGTTGGCCACATCGTCGTATTCGAGCAACTGCTTACGGATGTCGAAGTTGCGACCCTCGACCTTGCGCTGGGCCTTCTCGATGGCATTGGTGACCATGCGGTGTTCGATGGCCTCGCCGGACTGCATGCCCAGCGCCTTCATGAAGTTCTTCACGCGGTCGGAGGCAAAGATACGCATCAGGCTGTCTTCAAGAGACAGGTAGAAGCGGCTCGAGCCTGGATCGCCCTGACGACCGGCACGACCACGCAGCTGGTTGTCGATACGGCGGGACTCGTGCCGCTCGGAAGCGATCACGTGCAGGCCACCGGCCTCGATCACCTGTTGATGACGCTTCTGCCAGTCGGCCTTGATCTGAGCGATCTGCTCGGCGCTCGGGTTCTCAAGGGCGGCGACTTCTGCCTCCCAGTTGCCGCCCAACAGGATGTCGGTACCACGGCCGGCCATGTTGGTGGCGATGGTCAGCGCACCTGGCGCACCGGCCTGGGCGATGATCTCGGCTTCTTTTTCGTGGTACTTGGCGTTGAGCACCTTGTGGTCGATACCTTCTTTTTTCAGAAGGTTGGACATGTGCTCGGAGGTCTCGATGGTGGCGGTACCGACCAGCACCGGACGCCCCTGTTTCATGCTTTCCTTGATGTCGGCGATGATCGCGGCGTACTTCTCGTCGGCAGTCAGGTACACCAGGTCGTTGAAGTCCTTGCGCGCCAACGGCTTGTTCGGCGGAATGACCATCACGTTGAGGTTGTAGATCTGGGCGAACTCGAAGGCCTCGGTGTCAGCGGTACCGGTCATGCCGGACAGCTTGGTGTAGAGGCGGAAGTAGTTCTGGAAGGTGGTCGAAGCCAGGGTCTGGCTCTCGGCCTGGATGTTCAGGTTTTCCTTCGCTTCGATGGCCTGGTGCAGGCCTTCGGAGAGGCGGCGGCCCGGCATGGTACGACCGGTGTGCTCGTCGATCAGCAGGACCTGGCCGTCCTGGACGATGTACTCGACGTTGCGGTGGAACAGTTTGTGGGCGCGCAGACCGGCATAGACGTGGGTCAGCAGGCCCAGGTTGTGCGCCGAGTAGAGGCTCTCGCCCTCGGCCAGCAGGCCGGCCTGGGTCAGCATCTCCTCGATGAACTGGTGACCGGCTTCGTTGAGCTCCACCTGACGGCTCTTTTCGTCGATGGTGAAGTGGCCTTCCTGGGTGACCTGGCCTTCGACTTCCTCGATGTGCTGCTTCAGGCGCGGGATCAGGCGGTTGATCTCGATGTACAGCTTGGAGCTGTCCTCGGCCTGGCCGGAGATGATCAGCGGCGTACGGGCTTCGTCGATGAGGATCGAGTCGACTTCGTCGATCACGGCGAAGTTCAGCTCACGCTGGAACTTCTCTTCCAGGCTGAACGCCATGTTGTCACGCAGGTAATCGAAACCGAATTCGTTGTTGGTGCCGTAGGTGATGTCCGCGGCGTAGGCAGCACGCTTTTCTTCCGGCGGCTGGAAAGCCGACACGATGCCCACGGACAGACCGAGGAACTCGTACAGCGGGCGCATCCAGTTGGCATCGCGGCGGGCGAGGTAGTCGTTGACGGTCACCACGTGCACGCCTTTGCCGGACAGTGCGTTGAGATAGACCGCCAGGGTACCGACCAAGGTCTTGCCTTCACCGGTACGCATTTCTGCGATCATGCCTTCGTGCAGGGTCATACCGCCGATCAGCTGCACGTCGAAGTGACGCATGCCCATGACACGCTTGCCGGCCTCGCGGGCCACGGCGAAGGCTTCCGGCAGCAGTTGGTCGAGGGTCTCGCCTTTGGCCAGGCGCTCCTTGAACTCTGCGGTCTTGCTCCGCAGCTGCTCGTCGGAGAGGGCCACCATCTTCTCTTCGAAGGCATTGACGATGTTCACCGTCTTGAGCATGCGTTTGACTTCACGCTCGTTCTTGCTTCCAAAAAGTTTTTTTAACAAAGGCGCAAACATATCGGCAGGATCTTCCACACGTAGGGATGGAGGGCGGCCCCATGAGTCGCCCGTGCAGCCCTGAGGCCGCATGCGAACGAGCATTCTACCCGGAAACGATGGTGAGGAAAGTGGTGGTTTTCCACGATGCTGGCACAGCGCTTTGGCGGGGGCCCTCCTAACATAAGGCCTTTTCGAACAAGTTCAAGGTGCTGGAAGATGAAACGTCTCAGGGACATTTCCCAAAGAGATCATGGGGTTGCCGCCCTTGCAGGTCAGCCTGCCCTCTCAATTGAGCTATAAAACCGCCACAGCGTCCTGCGGTCAGTCCAGCGCCCTGGCTTCTGTTAAGATGACCAATCTGTAACCACCTGCGTACCCCCATGGCCTACAAGCCCTCCCCCGCCCAGCCTCCGGCCGCGCTGTTGCGTCAGGCCAGGCCACTGCGCCTGCTGCTCAACCAGGCCGAGCGCTTGGCCCATTTGCAGCGTCTGCTGGAAAGCCAGCTGCAACCGGCCGCCCGCGAGCATTGCCATGTGGCGTCCTGGCGAGATGGCACCTTGCTGCTGGTGGTGACGGACGGTCACTGGGCTACGCGTCTGCGCTATCAGCAAAAGCGCCTGCAACGCCAGCTGCAGGCACTGGAGGCATTCGGCAATTTGCAGCGCATCCTGTTCAAGGTGCAACCCCCGCTGGTGCCGGCCAAACGGGATGGCCAAGGTGTGGAGCTGTCCTGCAAGGCCGCCGAGAGTATCCGCGATTCGGCCGAGGGTATCGCCGACCCCAAGCTGCGGGCAGCCCTGGAACGGCTGGCAGCGCATGCCCAAGGCAAGGAAAAGGGCTGAAAACGCCCCATAAAAAAGGCCACCCGAAGGTGGCCTCAATGAACTAGAGAGTGTTCGAACTTACACGGCCGCAACAGGGCGCATGTAGGAGATCGGTGCCGTGCTGGCATCTTCGAAAGTGACCACTTCCCAGGCGTCCTTCTCAGCGATGAGCTTGCGCAGCAACTGGTTGTTCAGCGCGTGTCCGGACTTGTAGCCCTTGAACTCGCCGATCAGGCTGTTGCCCAGCAGGTAGAGATCGCCGATGGCATCGAGGATCTTGTGCTTGACGAATTCGTCTTCGTAACGAAGGCCGTCTTCGTTGAGCACGCCGTCCTCATCGACCACGATGGCGTTTTCCACACTGCCGCCCAACGCAAGGTTGTGCTTGCGCAGGTACTCGATGTCACGCATGAAACCGAAGGTGCGGGCGCGGCTGACTTCCTTCACGAACGACGTGCTGGAGAAGTCGACACTGGCGCTCTGGGTCCGGTTGCGCAGTACCGGATGATCGAAGTCGATCTCAAAGCTCACCTTGAACCCGTCGAAAGGCAGGAAGGTGGCGCGTTTGTCGCCCTCCTCCACCGTCACTTCGCGCAGGATGCGGATGAACTTCTTGGCGGCGTCCTGTTCTTCCAGGCCGGCGGATTGAATCAGGAATACGAAGGGGCCCGCGCTGCCATCCATGATCGGTACTTCCGAGGCGGAGAGCTCGACGTAGGCGTTATCGATGCCCAGGCCCGCCATGGCGGAGAGCAGGTGCTCGACCGTATCGACCTTTACGTCACCGTTGACCAGCGTCGTCGACATGGTTGTCTCGCCGACGTTGGCCGCACGGGCCGGGATCTCGACGACGGGGTCGAGGTCGGCACGGCGGAAGACGATGCCGGTGTCCACAGGCGCTGGCTTGAGGGTCAGGTAGACCTTCTCCCCGGAGTGCAGGCCGACACCTGTGGCACGGATGGTATTCTTCAGGGTGCGTTGTCTAATCATGGCTTTGGCCGCTTCAGCGCAAATTGCGAACAGGTATCAACAAAGGCTGGGGATGATAACAGACCCGGCCTTTGCTGAACACCAATCACCCCTATACCCCTGATAAATTCCATTAATCGGCCTGGCGACGCAGGAACGCCGGGATGTCGAGGTAGTCCAGATCATCCTGTGGGTTGAGTTTAGCCGCTGCTGCGGCACCTCCGTGGGCCTGGTTGCGCATCACGGTCGGACGCTCCAGGTCGCGGTAGTTGACGGCAGGCTGCTCCTGACGCACCGGTGCAGGGTTGGACGCCTCATAGGCGGCGGCCGCGCTCTGCAGAGTGTTGTCGACGACTTTGACCGGTTTCTCGATACGTGCGCCCAGACCGGTGGCAACCACGGTCACGTGCAGCTCGTCGCGCATATCCGGATCGATCACGGTGCCGACCTTGACCATGGCATGGTCGGAGGCGAAGGCTTCGATGATGCTACCGACGTCGGAGTACTCGCCCAGGGACAGGTCCGGACCTGCGGTGATGTTCACCAGGATGCCGCGGGCGCCCTGCAGGTTGACGTCTTCGAGCAGCGGGTTGCGGATCGCCGCCTCGGTGGCTTCGCGGGCACGGTTCGGACCGCTGGCGCAGCCGGTACCCATCATCGCCATGCCCATCTCACCCATTACGGTGCGCACGTCGGCGAAGTCGACGTTGATCATCCCCGGACGCTTGATGATGTCGGAGATACCACGCACGGCGCCAGCCAGCACGTCATCGGCCTTGGCGAAGGCCGACAGCAGGCTTGCATCCTTGCCCAGGATGGTCAGCAGCTTCTCGTTGGGGATGGTGATCAACGAGTCGACGCTTTCGGCCAGCATGCGGATGCCCTCGTCGGCGATCTGCATGCGCTTGCGACCTTCGAACGGGAACGGACGGGTCACCACCGCAACGGTGAGGATGCCCATTTCCTTGGCCACTTCGGCGATGATCGGCGCAGCACCGGTACCGGTACCGCCGCCCATGCCAGTGGTGATAAAGACCATGTTGGTGCCCTGCAGCACCTCAGCGATGCGCTCACGGTCTTCCAGCGCGGCCTGACGGCCGACTTCCGGATTGGCACCAGCACCCAGGCCCTTGGTGACACCGGTACCCAGCTGCAGGATGGTGCGCGCACCGATGTTCTTCAGCGCCTGGGCATCGGTGTTGGCGCAGATGAACTCGACGCCTTCGATGTTGCTTTTGACCATGTGGTTGACGGCGTTGCCACCACCACCACCGACACCGATCACTTTGATGACCGGACTTTGCGGGACGTTGTCTACGAGCTCGAACATTTTCCCTCTCCTTAACTGTTCTCTAGTTTTTGCGCCTACCACTACTGCTTTGAAACTTAGAAGTTGCCCTGGACCCAACGCTTGAATCGTTCAAGCACCGGAGCCTTCGGTTCATCGCCATAGCTGTTGTTGCTGCTGTTGCCGGTCAGGGGCAGGTCCTCGGTCTGCTTTTGCAGGCCGTAGGTGAGCAAGCCCACGCCGGTGGAATAGATCGGGTTGCGCACGACATCGCTGAGCCCCCGAACGCTGTGCGGTACGCCAAGGCGCACCGGCATGTGGAAGATTTCCTCGGCCAGTTCCACAGCGCCTTCCATCTTGGAGGTGCCGCCGGTCAGGACGATGCCGGCCGGCACCAGGTCCTCGTAGCCGCTGCGACGCAGCTCGGCCTGGATCAAGGTGAAGAGCTCGTCGTAACGGGGCTCCACCACCTCGGCCAAGGCCTGGCGCGACAGCTCGCGCGGTGGGCGGTCGCCCACGCTCGGCACCTTGATGGTCTCGCCAGCGCCGGCCAGCTTGGCCAAGGCACAGGCGTAGCGGATCTTGATTTCCTCGGCGTACTGGGTCGGGGTGCGCAGGGCCATGGCGATATCGTTGGTCACCTGGTCGCCCGCGATCGGGATCACCGCGGTGTGGCGGATGGCACCCTCGGTGAAGATGGCGATGTCGGTGGTACCACCCCCGATGTCCACCAGGCACACGCCCAGTTCCTTCTCGTCATCGGTCAGCACCGAATAGGCCGACGCCAGTTGTTCGAGGATGATGTCGTCGATTTCCAGACCACAGCGGCGCACGCACTTTTCGATGTTCTGGGCGGCGTTGACTGCGCAGGTGACCACGTGGACCTTGGCTTCCAGACGCACACCGGACATGCCCAGAGGCTCGCGCACGCCTTCCTGGTTGTCGATCACGTAGTCCTGCGGCAGGGTGTGCAGCACCCGCTGGTCTGCCGGGATGGCCACGGCCTGGGCGGCGTCCAGTACGCGCTCGAGGTCAGCGGTGCTGACTTCGCGATCGCGAATCGCGACGATGCCGTGGGAGTTGAGGCTGCGAATGTGATTACCGGCGACGCCGACGAACGCCGAGTGAATGCGGCAGCCGGCCATCAGCTGCGCCTCTTCCACCGCGCGCTGGATCGACTGCACGGTGGACTCGATGTTCACCACCACGCCTTTCTTCAGGCCGCGGGAGGGATGGGTACCGATGCCCACGATTTCCAGTGTGCCGTCAGCGGCCACCTCACCCACCAGCGCCACCACCTTGGAGGTGCCGATGTCCAGCCCGACGATCATTTTGCCGCTATGCGCGTTTGCCATGGTCCTGCCTCTCTCTAATTCTTCGCAACGGCGGGTTGGGCCGTCGTCGGTGCAATCGGTTCCCGCCAGCCAACGGCAAGCCCGTTGGCGTACCGCAGATCAACGCGGGCGATGTTGGTGATCTGCTCTTTGAGTGTCTTGTCGTAAATGGCAATGAAACGGCGCATCTTCTCCACCAGATGGTCGCGCCCCAGCAGCAGCTCGATCCCAGGCCCGGCGCTACCCGCGCCGGTGGTGAGGAACCAACTGCCTCGCTCGCGCAGCTCCAGGCGAGCGATGGAAAAGCCCAGGGGGCGCAGCATCTGGCTCAATACCTGATACTGCTGCATGACTTGTTGCTGAGCGCGCTGCGGCCCGAACAGCTGCGGCAGGTGCTCGTAGTTGGCCAGTTCGCGCGGGGTGAAGGCCTGGCCCTGGTTGTTGAGCAAGGCTTCGTCGCCCCAGCGCGCCACCGGCAACTGTTCTTCCAGGCGGATCACCACCTCGTCCGGCCATACCCGGCGGACTTCGGCATGGGCGATCCATGGCATCTGTTCGAGCTCCAGGCGCATCGCCGTCAGGTCGACACTGAAGAAGCTTGCGGCCACGTACGGCGCGATCCGCTGCTGCACTGCCTGCTGGCTGATGTAGCTCAGGTCGCCCTGCACGGCGATCTTGGTGATCGGCCGGTCGGCATACGGCATCAGGCGCACGGCGCCTTCATAGGCGCCGAAGCCTGCAGCGACCAGCAGCACCGGCCACAGCAAGCGTTTGAGGCCGCCCAGGCTGGGCCGCGGCAGGCGCGCCGATACGGGCTCGTCGGCCACCAGTCGGCTGGCACCACGCGGCACCGGCTTGCTACGGCCGGTAACGGGTTGCTGCTGACGTATCATCGCGCCGTGCATGGCTCTTAACCTCGCGTCGCTACGCTTTCGGCCAGGATCGCCAGCACCAGTTGCTGGAAGTCCAGACCAGCCGCGCGGGCCGCCATCGGCACCAGGCTATGGTCGGTCATGCCGGGTGCGGTGTTGACTTCGAGCAGCCAGAACCGGCCCTGCTCGTCCTGCATCACGTCCAGACGCCCCCAGCCTTCGATGCCAATGGCATCGCAGGCGCGTGCGGTCAGTTCGATCAGTTCCTGTTCCTTGGCGTTGTCCAGCCCGCACGGGATGCGGTATTGGGTATCGTTGGCCAGGTACTTGGCGTCGTAGTCGTAGAACACGTGCGGCGTGCCCAAGGCAATCGGAGGCAGCACCTGACCGCGCAGCACGGCAACGGTGAACTCCGGACCATGGATCCACTGCTCGACCAGCACTTGGGAGTCGTAGCGGGCGGCATCGCGCCAGGCAGCGACCAGCTCCTGCTCGTTGTTCACCTTGGCCATGCCGATACTGGAACCTTCATGGGCCGGTTTGACGATCAACGGGAAGCCCAGTTCCTTACCGGCCTCGACACAATCGTGCTCGCTGCCCAGCACGGCATGGCGCGGGGTCGGAATGCCCAGGCTCTGCCAGACCTGCTTGGTGCGCAGTTTGTCCATCGCCAGCGCAGACGCCAGGATGCCGCTGCCGGTGTAGGGAATGTCCAGACACTCCAGCAGGCCCTGCATGCTGCCATCTTCTCCCCCACGGCCATGGAGAATGATGAAGGCGCGGTCGATCTTCTCGCTCTGCAGGCGTGCCAGCAGGTCATCGCCCACATCGATGCCGACCACGTCGACACCGGCGCTGGTCAGCGCTTCGAGCACCGCCTTGCCGGACTTGAGCGACACCTCGCGCTCGGCGCTCTTGCCGCCGTACAGCACAGCGACGCGACCGAAGGCTTTTACGTCCAGGGTCGAGTGCAATTTGTCGTAGGCGCTGCTCATTTCGACTTCTCCTGGCTGGCGACGGCGCCAGCGAACAGCGGGCTCTTGATCAGTTGCGGGGCCAGGCCGCCGATGTCACCGGCGCCTTGGCACAGCAGGATGTCGCCGGCGCGCAGCAATGGCTTGACCAGCGGCGCAAGATCGACACCCCGTTCGATGTAGATCGGGTCCAGTTGGCCGCGCTGACGGATGCTGTGGCACAGCTGGCGACTGTCGGCCCCCGGGATCGGCTCCTCGCCGGCCGGGTAGACCTCCATCAGCAGCAATACGTTGGCGTCGGCCAGTACCTGTACAAAGTCGTCGTACAGGTCGCGGGTGCGGCTGTAGCGGTGCGGCTGATAGACCATCACCAGACGCCGGCTCGGCCAACCGCCACGCACGGCCTTGATTACCGCGGCCACTTCGGTCGGGTGGTGTCCGTAGTCGTCGACCAGCATCACGTTGCCGCCTTCGACCGGCAGCTCGCCGTACACTTGGAAACGCCGGCCCACGCCCTGGAAGCCGGACAGGCCTTGGACGATGGCGTCGTCGCTGATGCCTTCGTCGGTGGCGATGGCAATGGTGGCCAGGGCATTGAGCACGTTGTGGTTGCCCGGCATGTTGACCGAAACCTCCAACGGCTCGCAGTCGCGGCGCAACACGGTGAAGTGGGTCTGCATGCCTTCCTGGCGAACGTTGATCGCGCGCACGTCAGCTTCTTCGCTGAAGCCGTAGGTGACGGTCGGACGCTTGACCTGTGGCAGGATCTCGCGCACTACCGGATCGTCCAGGCACATCACGGCCAGACCGTAGAACGGCAGGTTGTGCAGGAACTCGACGAAGGTTTTCTTCAGTTTGTTGAAGTCGCCTTCGTAGGTGGCCATGTGGTCGGCATCGATGTTGGTGACGACCGCGACCATCGGCTGCAGGTGCAGGAAGCTGGCGTCGCTCTCATCGGCCTCGGCGATCAGGTAGCGGCTAGTGCCGAGCTGGGCGTTGGTGCCGGCTGCGGTCAGGCGCCCACCGATGACGAAGGTCGGATCCAGGCCGCCGGCGGCGAACACCGATGCCAGCAGGCTGGTGGTGGTGGTCTTGCCATGGGTACCGGCCACGGCGATGCCATGACGGTAGCGCATCAGCTCGGCGAGCATTTCGGCGCGCGGCACCACAGGAATGCGCCGCTCGAGGGCGGTGGCGACTTCCGGGTTGGCCGGATTGATGGCGCTGGACACCACCAGTACATCAGCGTTGGCGGCGTTCTCGGCACGGTGGCCGACGAAAATCTCGGCGCCGAACGACTCCAGGCGCTCGGTGACCGGGGACGCTTTGAGGTCCGAACCGGACACCTGGTAGCCCAGGTTCAGCAGCACTTCGGCGATGCCGCACATGCCCACGCCGCCGACACCGACGAAGTGGATGCGACGGATGCGGCCCATTTTCGGCTGGGGCATGGCTTTCTGGCTCTCAACCATGGGCCACCTCCAGGCAGATATCGACCACGGTGCTGGTTGCGGCAGGTTTGGCCAGGCGCCGTGCGGTGCTGGCCATGGTGTTGAGTTTCTCGGGTTGCATCAGCACCTCGTTCAGGCGTTCAGCGAGCTGCGCTGCGCCAGTTGTCGCTTGTGGCATCAGGAAGGCAGCGCCTTCACGAGCCAGGTATTGGGCGTTGTGGGTCTGGTGGTCGTCGATGGCGTGGGGCAAAGGCACCAGCACCGAGGGCAGGCCTGCCGCAGCCAGTTCGCTGACGGTCAGGGCACCCGCCCGGCATACCACCATGTCAGCCCAGCCATAGGCATAGGCCATGTCCTTGATGAAGGGCTCTACCTGAGCCTCGACCCCCGCCTCGCGATAACGCTCGGCGGTGATCGGCGCGTGTTGCTTGCCGGCCTGATGGAACACCTCGGGGCGCAGGCTCGCAGGCACTTCCGACAGGGCCTTAGGCAGCAATTTGTTCAATGGTTCCGCACCCAGGCTGCCACCGAGCACCAACAGGCGTGCGCGGCGCTCGGCCAACGGGGCGCGTGGCGCCTCAAGGAACAGCTCCGGGCGCACCGGATTGCCGGTGGTGCGGCGCTTGCCGCTGGCCTGGAAGGTGTCCGGGAAAGCTTCGCAGACTCGCGCCGACAGCGGCACCAGCAGCCGATTGGCGGTACCGGCGCGGGCATTCTGCTCATGGATGACCAGCGGCACGCCACACAGCCGCGCGGCGACACCGCCCGGGCCGGTCACGTAGCCGCCAAAGCCCAGCACGCAAACCGGCTTGAGCTGACGGATGATACGTCGCGCCTGGAGCACTGCCTTGACCAGCGTGAACGGCGCCTTGAGCAGCGAAAGCTTGCCTTTGCCGCGCAGGCCGCTGACCTGGATCAGGTGCAGGGGCAGACCTGCCTGGGGCACGAGTTCGTTCTCGATACCGCGCGGGGTACCCAGCCAATGCACGCTGTAGCCACGGGCCTGGAATTCACGGGCGCAGGCCAGGGCCGGGAAGACATGCCCCCCGGTGCCACCGGCCATGATCAGAACGTTTTTGCCGTCAGCGGCCATGGTAGGTCTCCTCGGCAAAATCGCTTTCCTTGAATTCGTGCTCCTCGCTGCCCAGATGCGTGCGGCTTTCCCACTCGATGCGCAGCAGCAATCCCACGCAGGCACAGCAGATCACCAGCGAACTGCCGCCGTAGCTGAGGAACGGCAGGGTCAGGCCTTTGGTCGGTAGCAGGCCGACGTTCACGCCGATGTTGATCAGGAACTGGCCGATCCACAGGAACGCCAGGCCAAACGCCATGTAGGCGGCAAAGAACTGCTTGGCCTTTTCCGCCCACAGGCCAATGTACAGGGCCCGCACGGTGACGAAGACGAACAGCGCCACGGTGCACAGCGAGCCGACCACGCCCAGTTCCTCGGCCAGGACCGAGAACACGAAGTCGGTGTGCGCTTCAGGCAGGTAGAACTGCTTCTGCACGCTGTTGCCCAGGCCCACGCCCAGCCATTCGCCACGCCCGAAGGCAATCAGTGCCTGGGTCAGCTGGTAGCCGGAGCCGAACTGGTCGGCCCAGGGGTCGGTGAAGGTGATCAGACGCGCCATCCGGTAGGGCTGGGCCTGGACCAGAATGAACACCGCCACCACCGCCAGCACCACCATCAAGCTGAAGCGGAACAACCCCACCCCGCCGAGGAACAACATGGCTGCGGCTGCGCCCATCATCACGACGGTGGCGCCGAAGTCCGGTTCCATCAGCAGCAGGCCGGCCATCGGCAACAGGACGATGAAGGGTTTGAAGAAGCCCATCCAGCTCTCACGGACTTCCTGCTGGCGGCGTACCAGGTAGCCGGCCAGGTAGATGACCACGAAGACCTTGGCAATCTCAGAGGGCTGGACGTTGAAGAAGCTGAAGCCGATCCAGCGCATGGAACCGTTCACTTCCCGGCCAATGCCTGGCACCAACACCAAAAACAGCAGGCCGAAGGCACCGACCAGCATCATGAAGCCCATGCGCTGCCAGGTGGCGATCGGCACCATCATGGTCGCGCCACAGGCGACCAGGCCCAGGGCCACGTACACCAGATGGCGGAACATGTGATACAGCGGGTTGCCCGACTGCACTGCGGCCACTTCCGAGGAGGCCGAGGTGATCATCACCAGGCCCAGGCCCAGCAGCGCCAGACAACCGGCGAGGAAGGCGAAGTCCAGGTCGATGCCGCGGCCGCTGATCAGCGGCGATGGATAAGGCTTGAGGATGCCGAAGATCATGCCAGCCCCTCCGCTGCCCGGGCGAACAGACGTCCGCGTTCTTCGAAGTTCTTGAACATGTCGAGGCTGGCGCAGGCCGGCGACAAGAGCACGGCATCGCCTGGCTCGGCCAGCTCGGCGCATTGCTGCACGGCTTCATCCAGGGTCTTGACCCGAACCTGGTGCACGCCCTCGCCCAGCGACTGGGCCAAGCGCTCGGCATCACGCCCCAGCAGGACCACGGCGCGGCAGAAACGCGCCACCGGCTCACGCAATGCCGAGAAGTCCGCTCCCTTGCCGTCGCCTCCGGCGATGAGCACCAGTTTGCCGTCGATATCCGCTCCCAGACCTTCGATCGCCGCCAGGGCAGCACCGACGTTGGTGGCCTTGGAGTCGTCGTACCAGTTGACACCGTTGCGCTCACGCACCCATTGGCAACGGTGGGCGAGCCCGGTGAACTCACGCAGCGCGTCGAGCATCGGCGCGAACGGCAGGCCCACGGCATGACCCAGGGCCAGGGCAGCCAGGGCGTTGCTCTGATTGTGGGCACCGCGGATCTTCAGTTCACGCACCGGCATGAGGGTCTGGAATTCGAAGGCCAGGTACTTCTCGCCATCCACTTCACGCAGGCCGAAAGCCTTGAAGTCTGGAACGTTCAAGCCAAAGGTCCAGCACGGGCGGCCCTCGACCGGCAACGGCCGGCTCAAGGCATCCTGGCGGTTGACCACCACCTGGCGAGCGCCACGGAAGATCCGGTGCTTGGCCAGGTGATAGGCCGGCAGGCCGCTGTAGCGGTCCATGTGGTCTTCGCTGATGTTCAGCACAGTGGCCACTTCAGCGTTGAGCTGGTCGGTGGTCTCCAGCTGGAAGCTGGAAAGCTCCAGAACATACAGTTCCACCGTGTCATCCAGCAGATCCAGCGCCGGTGTACCCAGGTTGCCACCCACCGCCACACGCTTGCCCGCCTTGGCGGCCATTTCGCCGACCAGGGTGGTCACGGTGCTTTTGGCATTGGAGCCGCTGATCGCCACGATGGGCGCCTTAGCATGACGCGCGAACAACTCGATGTCGCCGGACAGCGTCACGCCGCGGGCCGCAGCCTGCTGCAGCGCCGGGGTGGCCAGGGCCAGACCAGGGCTGACATAGAGTTCGTTGGCGCGGCACAGGAAGTCCACGTCCAGCTCGCCACAGCGCACTTCCACCTGCGGATACTCACGACGCAGGGTTTCCAGTTCCGGCGGCTGCTCGCGGGTATCGGCGACCGCAAAGGCAATGCCCCGGCTCGCCAGGAAGCGAACCAGGGACATGCCGCTCTTGCCGAGGCCGACAACGATGCGGAATTGGTCGGAAGCGATCAATGACACGCTCACTTACCTCAGTTTCAGGGTGGCAAGGCCGATCAGCACCAGAATCACGGTGATGATCCAGAATCGGACGATCACCCGCGGCTCGGGCCAACCCTTGAGTTCAAAATGGTGATGGATCGGCGCCATGCGGAACACCCGCTTGCCGGTCAACTTGAAGGAGGCCACCTGGATCACCACCGACAGGGTCTCCATGACGAACACGCCGCCCATGATGAACAGGACGATTTCCTGGCGAACGATGACGGCGATGGTGCCCAGCGCAGCGCCCAGCGCCAGCGCGCCGACGTCACCCATGAAGACTTGGGCCGGGTAGGTGTTGAACCACAGGAAGCCCAGGCCGGCACCGATCAGCGCGCCGCAGAACACGATCAGCTCACCTGCCCCCGGTACGTACGGAATCAGCAGGTATTCAGCGAACTTAACGTTGCCGGACAAGTAGCAGAAGATGCCCAGGGCGCCGCCGACCATCACGGTTGGCATGATCGCCAGGCCATCGAGGCCGTCGGTCAGGTTGACCGCGTTGCTCGAGCCGACGATGACGAAATAGGTCAGCACGATGAAGAACGCGCCCAGGGGAATGGTGAGGTCCTTGAGCATCGGCACGATCAGGGTGGTCTCGACGCTGGTCGGTGCGGTGGTGTACAGGAACACTGCCGCGCCCAGACCGAACACCGATTGCCAGAAGTACTTCCAGCGGCTCGGCAAGCCACGGGAGTTCTTCTCGATCACCTTGCGATAGTCGTCGACCCAACCGATGGCGCCGAACAGCATGGTCACGATCAGTACGACCCAGACGTAGCGGTTGGTCAGGTCGGCCCACAGCAGTGTGCTGATGCCGATGGCAGACAGGATCAGGGCACCGCCCATGGTAGGGGTGCCGGATTTGGACAGGTGCGATTGCGGGCCGTCGTTACGGACAGCCTGACCGATCTGGCGGATCTGCAGGGTGCGGATCATCCACGGCCCGAGCCACAGCGCCAGGGACAGCGCGGTCAACACACCCAGGATCCCGCGCAGGGACAGGTACTGGAAGACCGCGAAGCCCTTGTAGAACTGTTGCAGATACTCGGCCAACAGCAGCAGCATTAATGTTTCTCCCCGCTGGGACCGCACAAGGCCGCCACGACGTTTTCCATCGCAGCGCTGCGCGAACCCTTGATCAAGATAGTGGTGTCACTGGCAGTCTCGGCGCGAACGGCATCGATCAGCTCAGCCTGGGTGGTGAAATGGCGGCCATTGGCGCCGTACGCCGCGACCGCGTGGGCCATGTTGGTACCCACCGCGTACAGGGCGTCGACCTTGCCGCGGGCGTAGTCACCCACCTGACGGTGGCCTTCTTCTGCCCATTGCCCCAGTTCACCGATATCCCCGAGCACCAGGACGGTGCGTCCGGAAAAGCCGGCGAGTATATCAATGGCAGCGCACATCGAGGTGGGATTTGCGTTGTAGCTGTCGTCGATCACACGCACACCGTTGGCGGCGATCTGGGCAACGGTGCGGCCTTTGACCGGCTGGACTGCCTCCAACCCGGCTGCAATGCCCTCCAGGCTCACGCCCAAGGCATGGGCAGCGGCGGCGGCGGCCAGCGCGTTGCTGACATTGTGGGTGCCCAGCAGGTTCAGTTGCACCTTCACCGAGCCTTGCGGCCCGTTCAAGGTGAAGGACGGGCAGCCACGGGCGTCGCGCCCGATGTCGCTGGCGTGGAAATCAGCCTGAGGATTGTCCAGTGCAAAGCTGAGGATGCGGTGCTGGCCGGCGCGCTTGCGCCAGACCTCGAAGGCTTTGTCGGCCAGATTAAGGACAGCCGTGCCGCCCTCGCCCAGGCCCTCGAGGATCTCGCCCTTGGCCTCGACGATCTTCTCGGGACCGCCGAATTCGCCAACGTGGGCGGTTCCGGCGTTGTTGATGATGACCACCTGAGGCTGAGTCAGGCCGACGGTATAACGGATCTCACCGATGCGCGAGGCGCCCAGCTCGATCACCGCAGCACTGTGCTCCGGGGATATTTCCAGCAAGGTCAGCGGTGCGCCGAGGTCGTTGTTCAGGTTGCCCCGCGTGGCCAGTACCAAGCCACGCGTGCGCAGGATGCTGGCCAGCAGCTCCTTGACCGTGGTCTTGCCGCTGGAACCGGTGATGGCCGCGACCGGCTTGTCGAAGGCAGCGCGGTTCAGGGCGCCGAGCCGGCCCAGGGCGAGCCGGCTGTCGGCAACCACCAGCTGTGGCAAGTCGACACCTTCCACTTCGCGCTCCACCAGCGCAGCCACGGCGCCCTTGGCCTTGACGTCAGCCAAATAGTCGTGGCCATCGAAACGCGGCCCGGCCAGAGCGACGAACAACTGTCCGGCCCCCACGGTGCGGCTGTCGATGCTGACGCCGCTGAAGCTCGCATCGGCACCGACATGGCGTGCCGCGAGCGGCGCGACCAGCTGGCTGAGTGTCATGGGCTTAAGCATGTGGAGCCTCCCAGGCTGCAAGTGCCTTCTCGGCCTCGACCAGATCGGAGAAGTCATGGCGTTCGCCATTGATCTCCTGATAATCCTCATGCCCCTTGCCAGCGAGGACGATGACATCGTCGGCGGCAGCGGTGGCGATCAGATGTGCGATGGCATCGCCTCGACCGGCGACGAATTCGACGTCGGCAGGCTTGGCGAAACCAGGGCGAATATCATCGAAGATCCGCTGCGGGTCTTCAGTACGCGGATTGTCGTCAGTGACCAGCACGCGGTCAGCCAGGCGCTCGGCCACTTCCGCCATCAACGGACGCTTGCCGCGATCACGATCGCCACCGCAGCCAAACAGGCATAGCAGGCGACCATGGGCGTGCGGGCGCAGGGCTTCGAGGACCTTTTCCAGCGCATCGGGCGTATGGGCGTAATCGACCACCACCAGCGGCTTCTCGCCACCACCCAGGCGCTGCATGCGCCCGATGGGGCCCTGCAGCTGCGGGGTGACCTTCAGGATTTCATCCAACGGGTAGTCCAGCGCGAGCAGGGTGGCCACCGCAGCGAGCATGTTGCTCAGGTTGAAGCGGCCCAGCAGACGACTGCGCAGCGCATGCTCGCCCTGCGGGGTCACCAGCACCGCACGCACACCGTCGTCATCAAAGCGGGCTTGTTTGCAGAACAACGTGGCGGCCGGATCCAGCAGGCTGTAGCTGATCAGACGGGACTCGCCGTGGCTTTGGGCCAGGCGACAACCGAACTCATCGTCCAGGTTGACCACGCGGCAACGCAGGTCCGGCCAGGCGAACAGCTTGGCCTTGGCAGCCTCGTAGGCCTCCATGCTGCCGTGGTAGTCCAGGTGATCACGGGACAGGTTGGTCATCACCGCGATGTCGAATGCCAGTGCCGCGACACGGCCCTGCTCCAGGGCGTGGGACGACACTTCCATGGCCACGGCCTTGGCGCCGCCATGCTTGAGGTCGTTCAGGGTCGCCTGCACGGCGATCGGGTCAGGTGTGGTCAGGCGGCCGCTGCGCAGCTCGCCATAGAAACCAGTGCCCAGCGTGCCGATCAGCCCGCAGCGCTGCCCCAGGGCATCGAGGGCCTGGGCCACCAGCTGGGTAACGCTGGTCTTGCCGTTGGTGCCGGTGACACCCACCAGATCCAGCTGACGGCTTGGTTCGCCATAGAACCGCCCGGCGATTTCCGACAGTTGGCCAATCAGGCCGCGCACCGGAATCAGCGGCGCCTCGGTGATCGGCAGAACGCTCGCTCCCTGCTCTTCATAGGCCACGGCGGCGGCGCCGCGGGCCAAGGCATCGGCGATGTGCTCGCGGCCATCGACCTTCGCCCCGGGAACAGCCAGGAACAGATCGCCCGGCCGCACCTGGCGACTGTCGAGCGTCAGCTCGCGGATCAGTGGATCGCGGCTGGCATGGGCGAAAAGCTTGCTCAATGGCATTGTCATCAACCACGCCCTCCATTGGCGGGTACTGCGCTGGCCTGCTGGGTCGCGGGTGGCGGCAGGTTGTCTGGCGGAACGTTCATCAGGCGCAGGGTGCCCGACATCACCTTGCTGAATACAGGCGCCGAGACCAGGCCACCGAAATAGCCACCTTTGCTCGGCTCATCGATGACCACCACGATGGCGTAGCGCGGGTCGCTCATCGGACCGAAGCCTGCGAACAGCGAACGGTAGGCGTTTTCGGTGTAGCCCTTGGAGCCGACAGTGGCCTTACGCGCGGTACCGGACTTGCCACCCACGTGATAGAACGGCACCTGGGCACGGAACACCCCACGCGGGGCTTCGATGACCTGCTGCAACATGGCCTGGACGGTTTCGGCGGTGTCGGCCGGAATCGCCTGTACGGCCTCCGGCGCTTTGTCGACCTTGAGAATCGACAGCGGCACCATCTTGCCGTCGTTGGCAATCGCCGCGTAGGCATGCACCAACTGCAGGGCCGTCACCGAAACGCCATAGCCGTAGGACAGGGTAGCGGTCTCGGCCTTGCGCCATTCGCGGTGGTTGGGCAGATTGCCGACACGCTCGCCCGGGAAGCCCAGGCCGGTGTACTGGCCCAGGCCGACTTGGGACATGACCCGATAGATCGCCTCGCCACCGATGTCGAAAGCAATCTTGCTCATGCCGACGTTACTGGAGTTGATCAGGATGCCGGTCAGGTCGAGGATCGGCCCCTCGCTCTTGGACACGTCCTTGATGGTGTAGCGGCCAATCTGCAGGCTGCCCGGATACACTTCGACCTTGTCGGTGGGTTTCCAGCGGCCGCTCTGCAGGGCCGCACTCATGGAGATCGGCTTGACAGTGGAGCCCGGCTCGAACACATCGATGATCGCCCGGTTGCGCATGGCCGCCGGGAACATGCTGCGGCGGTTGTTCGGGTTGTAGGTCGGCTGGTTGACCATCGCCAGGACCTCGCCGGTCTTGACGTCCATGATCACCAGGCTGCCGGCCTTGGCTTCCTGCTCGGCGATGGCATTGCGCAGCTCACGGGTGGCCAGGTATTGCAGGCGCAGGTCGATGGACAACGCCAAGGTCTTGCCGGCCTTGGCGTTCTTGGTGACCTGGATGTCCTTGATCAGCCGACCACGCCGATCCTTGATCACCTGGCGTTTGCCAGGCACCCCGGCGAGCCACTCGTCATAGGCCAGCTCGACCCCTTCGCGACCATGGTCGTCCAGGTCTGTGAAGCCCACCATGTGCGCGGTGACATCGCCCGCCGGATAGAAGCGGCGGAACTCTTCCATGCCGTAGACGCCCGGCACCTTGAGGTCGAGCACCTGCTGGCCCTGCTCCGGCGTCAGCCCGCGGACCAGGTAAATGAATTCTTTGTTGGCTTGCTGGGTCAGGCGCTCGGTCAGTTGCTGAGCGTTCTGCCCAAGCGCGGCAGCCAGTTGTGGCCAGCGATCACGGGCAACCTGCATTTCCTTGGGGTTGGCCCACAGGGTGGTGACCGGCGTACTGACGGCCAACGGCTCACCGTTGCGGTCGGTAATCAGGCCACGGTGCGCGGGAATAGGAATATGACGCAGGCTGCGGGCATCGCCCTGGCCCTTGAGGAAGTCACGGTCGATCACCTGAAGGTCGATGATGCGCCAGGCGATGGCGCCGACCATCAGCGCCAGCAAAGCGATCACAACCCGGAAGCGCCAGGGGTAGAGTGCGCCTTCGAGCTTCATCATGGCGCCACCATCCGCACTTCGTCAGCGGCCGGCACACGCATTTTCAGTTGCTCGCTGGCCAGGTTCTCGATACGGCTGTGGGCGGTCCAGGTGCTTTGCTCGAGGATCAACCGCCCCCACTCAGCCTGGGCCTTGTCGCGCTCGTTAAGCTCGCCATAGAGGGTGTTGAGCAACTGGCGGTTCCAGTGGGCGCTGTAGGACACGGCGATCGCCGACACCAGCACACCGATAAACAGCAGAAGCATCAGGAAGCTTCCACCTGGCAAAGGTTTGGCAAACAGCCGGCTCACCGCAGCTTCTCCGCCACCCGCATCACGGCACTGCGTGCGCGCGGGTTGGCCTGAAGCTCTGCATCGGAGGCGAACTGCGCCTTGCCGATCAGGCGGATCCGGGGTTCGAAGACCTTGTGCTGCACCGGCAGATTGCGCGGCAAGTTGTCTGCCTCGCCCTTGGCCAGCTTGCGCATGAACAGCTTGACGATGCGGTCCTCGAGCGAATGGAAGCTGATCACCGCCAGCCGGCCACCGACTTCCAGCGCCTCGATTGCAGCCTCAAGGCCGGTCTCGAGATCGCCCAGTTCGTTGTTGACGTGAATACGCAGCCCCTGGAAGGCGCGGGTGGCGGGATTCTTGCCCTTTTCCCAGGCAGGGTTGGCGACCTTGAGCACTTCGGCAAGGTCACCCGTGCGAGTGAACGGCTGCTGCTCTCGGCGCTGCACGACGGCGCGCGCCATGCGCTTGGCGAAACGTTCCTCACCGTATTCTTTGAAGACCCGGGCGATTTCGTCTTCGGGGGCGGTGGCGATGAACTCGGCGGCGCTGATGCCCTGGTCGGGATTCATGCGCATGTCCAACGGGCCGTCATTGAGGAAACTGAAGCCACGCTCGGGGTCATCCAATTGCGGCGAGGAGACGCCCAGGTCCAGCAGAATGCCGCTGACCTTGCCATCGAGGCCACGCTGCGCGACTTCATCGCCCATCTCGGCAAAGCTGCGCTGCACAATGACAAAGCGGCCGTCTTCGGCCGCCAGCGCTTGCCCTGTCGCAATCGCTTGTGGATCTTTGTCGAAACCCAGCAACCGTCCTTGCGGCCCGAGCTTGCTGAGAATAAGACGGCTGTGCCCACCCCGCCCGAAGGTGCCATCCAGATAGCAACCGTCGGCGCGCAGGGCCAATGCCTCGACAGCCTCGTCGAGCAGCACGGTGATGTGGTTGAAGCCGCTATCTATCGTCACAGGATCAGGTCACGCAAATCATCGGGCATGGCGCCCGGTTGTTGAATAGCTGCAAGGTCGGCTGCCGAAACCGCGTTCCAGGCATCCTCATCCCACAGCTGGAATTTGTTCAGTTGCCCCACCAGCATCGCCTTCTTATCGAGCTTGGCGTATTCGCGCAGGCGGGGCGGCACCAGGAAACGACCACTGCCATCGAGCTCCAGGTCCACCGCATTGCCGATCAGCAAACGCTGCAGGCGGCGGTTTTCCTCACGCAACGACGGCAAGGCACGCAACTTGGCTTCGATCTGTTCCCACTCATCGAGGGGATAAACACACAAGCAGGGGTCTACTGCGTCAATGGTCACGATCAATTGACCATTGCAACGCGAATCGAGCTCGTCACGGTACCGACTCGGCATGGCGAGTCGGCCCTTTGCATCGAGGCTGACGGCGTTGGCTCCGCGGAACACGGCTGCGATTCCCCACTGAGGTTAGCTTTATTTGGTCAGAAAACCCACTTCATCCCACTTTCTGCCACTTGCGCACACTATAGGAATCCGTCCGCCACACCGTCAAGGCACGTTCATAAGGAAATCCCTTACAGGACGGCGATTTAGCGCAACAAAGGAAGGAGGAACGAATACCAGCGAAGAAATTTGGCGAGAAAAATCAAAGACACGCGGACAGATGCAGCGTGAAGTTAAAGTGATTTATTAAGAGTAAGAATTTTTCGGTATTACCAGGACATATCTGCTATCGATTCAAGCAGGGAAGGAGGAAGGTGGAGAGTCGATCTGTAAGCCGGGTTCTGTCGAGGACAGTCATTCCTCTACGACGGCCATCACTGGACGCCTTTAGCAACCTACCCGGTTCCGACGCGGGCCACGCCGTAAGGAACCCTATTTGGTCTTGCTCCGAGTGGGGTTTACCTAGCCACGAACTGTTACCAGTCGTGCGGTGCGCTCTTACCGCACCTTTTCACCCTTACCGGCACCGAAGTGCTTAGGCGGTTGTTTTCTGTGGCACTTTCCGTAGGCTCGCGCCCCCCAGGCGTTACCTGGCACTCTGCCCTATGGAGCCCGGACTTTCCTCCCCCCTCTTTTGCGGAACAAAAGAAGGCAGCGACTGTCCGATCGACTCTCCGCCGACAAGGTTAACGGCAGGCGCGCTCAAGAACAAGTGACGCACCAAAGAATATCAATTTGCCACTATTTGGCTTTCTGTTTTTCCAGGGCAAATTGATAGAGCAAGTTCTTGCGAACGCCAGTGATTTCCGCCGCCAGCGCAGCCGCGCGCTTGAGCGGCAACTCCGCCAGCAACAGGTCGAGCACCCGCTGCGCTTCGCCGCTGATGGCTTGTTCATCCTCAGGTGCGCTCCAACCACCGACCAACACCACACACTCACCGCGCTGCTGATTGCTGTCGCCCTCGACAAAGGCGCGCAACTCACCCAGCGGCAACCCCTTGAGGGTCTCGAAGGTCTTGGTCAGCTCACGCCCCAGCACTGCCGGGCGATCCGCACCGAGCACCGCCTCCATGTCCTCCAGGCATTCGAGGATGCGGTGCGGGGCTTCATAGAAAATCAGGGTCCGCGGCTCCTCCTTGACCAGCTCGAGCCGGGCCCGGCGACCCGCCGCCTTGGCCGGCAGGAAGCCTTCGAAAATGAATCGGTCCGACGGCAGCCCCGCCGCCGACAACGCGGCGATCAATGCGCAGGCGCCGGGCACTGGCACCACCTGCACCCCTGCCGCACGCGCCTGGCGCACCAAGTGGTAGCCTGGATCGGAGATCAGCGGCGTACCGGCATCCGATACCAAGGCCACGTCGTCTCCCGCCAGAAGCCGAGTGATGAACCGCCCGCCTTCATCTCGCTCGTTGTGTTCGTGGCAAGCTGCCAGTGGAGTGTCAATACCGAAATGCTGAAGCAGGCGCACCGAGTGACGGGTATCTTCGGCAGCGATCAGCGCCACATTCGCCAGGACCTTGAGGGCCCGGGCACTCATGTCGTCCAGATTGCCGATCGGCGTGGCGACGACATAAAGCGTGCCCATCATGGATTTCGAAGCCCCTGCAACATCAGTCACTGCGCACACCTGTCTTGTGGATCAAAGGCGCCATTGTAGCCCGAGCACCCGCAACAGCGCGCAAAGAACTTCACGGACCTGCTCCTGCAGACGACCTATAGTGAAGGATTCCACGTCAGCAACATCGCGCCCCGGCCGACGCTTGGGTACAATTGCCGGCCACCTTGATCGAGTAACAGGACTTTTACATGATCGCTTGCCTGCGGCTGTTCACAGCCCTCTGCTTCGCTGCCCTGCTGGCAGCTTGCGCCAGCTCGCCCTCATCCAGCCTGGGTGAACTGCCGCGCACCCCGGATGCCAGCATCGAGCAACTGCTCGACAAGGCAGCCACCAGCAAGTCCGCGGAAGATGCCGCGCTCCTGCGCCTTAGCGCCGCCGACCTGGCCTACAAGCAGAAGGACTACCCACGCGCCGCACGCATTCTCGAGCAGGTCCCGATGGACTCGCTCAAGCCTGCCCAACAAGTGTTCGCCAGCACCTTGGCCGCCGAGCTCGCCATGAGCCGAAACCAGCCCAAGGCGGCCCTGACCGCCCTCTCCCATCCGAGCCTGCAACGCCTGGACGAACTGCCAAAGGACCAGCAGGCACGTACCTACAGCGTCCACGCCGCCGCCCTGGAGGCCGACGGCCAGACCCTGGCCGCCGCCCAGCAGCGTGTACTGCTTGCCCCGCTGCTCAGCGACAAGGCCGCTGCCGCGAACGACGACGCCATCTGGGCCCTCGTCGCCTCGCTGCCGGCCGAGCAGTTGCAACAACCTGCCAGCAACGAAACCCTCGCCGGCTGGACCAGCCTGGCGCTGGCCGTCAAGCGTGCCGGCACCCTGGAGCAACAACAGGCAGCCATCGATACCTGGCGCGATCAGCACCCGGATCACCCAGCCGCCAAGCAACTGCCGCAGGCCCTGGTCAAACTGAAGGAACTTGCCAGCCAGCCGCTGACCAAGATCGCCCTGTTGCTGCCTCAGGAAGGCCCATTGGCCGGCGTTGCCCGCGCCCTGCGTGACGGCTTCATGGCCGCTCACTTCCAGGCTCAGCAGTCCGGCCAACCTGCGCCGGCCGTACAGGTCTTCGACAGCTCGCGCATGACCTCGCTCGACGAGTTCTACCGCCAGGCCCAGGCCGCCGGTGTACAGCTGGTCGTCGGCCCGCTGGAAAAACCCTTGGTGAAAAAGCTCGCGGCTTACCCGCAACTGCCGATCACCACCCTGGCGCTGAACTACGCCGATGCCGGCCAGAAAGCACCGCCACAACTGTTCCAGTTCGGTCTTGCCGCCGAGGACGAAGCCCGCGAAGTCTCCCGCCGCGCCCGGGCCGACGGCATGGTTCGCGCCGTGGCACTGGTGCCAAGCGGCGAATGGGGTGACCGCGTGCTGGCCGCCTTCCGTAAGGACTGGGAGAGCCATGGCGGCACCCTGCTGGCCGCCGAACGCATCGCCCAGCCGGTCGCCCTCGCCCAGCAGATCGCCGAGCTCTTCCAACTGCGCCAGAGCGAAGGTCGCGCCAAGAGCCTGCAGAGCACTGTAGGCGGCACCATCGCCGCACAACCGTCGCGTCGCCAGGACATCGACTTCATCTTCCTCGCCTCTACCCCGCAACAGGCGCAGCAGATCAAGCCGACCCTGAACTTCCAGTACGCCGGTGACGTTCCGGTCTACGCCACCTCGAACCTGTACAGCGCCAGCGGCGACGTGAACCAGTACAACGACATGAATGGTATCCGCTTCTGCGAAACCCCGTGGTTGCTCGACTCCACCAACAGCCTGCGCCAGCAGGTGGTTCAGCAGTGGCCTCAGGCCGCAGGCAGCCTCGGCCGCCTGTACGCCATGGGTGTCGACGCCTACAGCCTGGCGCCGCGCCTGAACCAGCTCAAGGCCCTGCCCGACAACCGAGTCGAGGGCCTCTCCGGCAGCCTGACCATGAACCCCAGCCAGCGCGTCGAACGCCAACTGCCCTGGGCCGAGTTCTCTGGCGGCCAAGTCAAGCGCCTGCCGGATACCCCTCGCTGATGCCCGACGCATCGCCTGCCAGCGCAGGCCAGGCTGCGGAAAACCACGCCCTCGCGTTTCTTCGAGGGCAGGGTTTACAGCTGCTGGCGCGTAACTGGCGATGCAAGGGTGGCGAGCTCGATCTGGTCATGCTCGACGCCGATACAGTAGTATTCGTCGAAGTCCGCTACCGGTTGCATGCGGCCTTCGGCGGAGCCGTCGGGAGCATCGACACACGCAAGCAGAAGCGACTGGCGCTAGCCGCCAACCTGTTCCTGCAGAAGGAGCCTCGCTGGGCCGATCAGCCCTGCCGCTTCGACGTTGTCGCCCTGCAGGGCAGCCACCACGCGGGCCAACCGCTGCAATGGCTGAAAAACGCCTTCGAATGCTGAACCCATTCCGATTTTTTAGCTCTATGTTTCGCGGGCTGGTTCCTGTCGCGCGTCGCGCTGGCCACCGCCCCTCTTAAGGTCACACCAGATGGACATGCAATCCCGAATTCGCCGGCTGTTCCAGGCCAGCATCGATACCAAGCAACAGGCGATGGACATCCTGGCACCTCACATCGAGCAGGCCAGCCTGGTCATGGTCAATGCCCTGCTCAACGAGGGCAAGATGCTCGCGTGCGGCAACGGCGGCTCGGCAGGCGATGCCCAGCATTTCTCCTCGGAGCTGCTCAATCGATTCGAGCGTGAACGCCCGAGCCTGCCAGCCATCGCCCTGACCACCGACAGCTCGACCCTCACGTCGATCGCCAACGACTACAGCTACAACGAGGTCTTCTCCAAGCAGATCCGTGCTCTGGGCCAGCCCGGGGATGTATTGCTGGCGATCTCTACCAGCGGCAATTCCGCCAACGTGATACAAGCGATCCAGGCTGCGCACGACCGTGAAATGATCGTCGTGGCACTGACCGGGCGCGACGGTGGAGGCATGGCCTCGCTGCTGCTGCCTGAAGACGTGGAGATTCGCGTGCCGTCGAACGTCACCGCGCGAATCCAGGAAGTCCACCTGCTGGCGATCCATTGCCTGTGCGACCTGATCGACAGCCAACTGTTCGGGAGTGAAGAATGAACCCCAAGCGCCTCGGCCTGATGGCCCTGACCCTGTGCCTGAGCATCTCGGGTTGCAGCTCGGTACTGACCTCCACCCGCAACTCGCCCATCGAGGACGATCGCGGCACCCGCACCATCGGAAGCAAGATCGATGACTCGCTGATCGAGACCAAGGTTTCGGTCAACATCGCCAAAGCCAATGCCGACCTAGACAAGGGCTCTCACATTGTCGTCAGCAGCTACAACGGCATCGTCCTGTTGGCCGGCCAGACCCCTCGTGCAGACCTCAAGAGCCTGGCCGAACAAACCGCCAGCCAGGTCCAACGCGTCAAGAAGGTCCACAACGAGCTGCAGGTCATGCAGCCGTCCTCGATCCTCGCCCGCAACAACGACGCCTGGCTTACCACCAAGATCAAGGCCCAGATGCTGGGCGATGCCAATGTGCCCAGCACCCGCATCAAGGTGATCACGGAGAACGGCATCGTCTATCTGCTGGGCCTGGTGACCCAAGGGGAAGCCAACGCCGCCACCAACGTGGTACAGGGCGTGTCGGGTGTGCAGAAGATCGTCAAGCTGTTCGAGTACATCGACTGACCCACCTGGCAGCGTAACGCCTGACCGCGATACAAGCCCGCTCCTGCAGTGATCCCCCTGCGGAGCGGCACCTGCCCCAAGATTCGTTCCACCCCTCGTTATCCTCAGGAAGTACCCATGAAGAAGTCCCTGCTGTCCGTCCTCGCAATCGGCGCCTTCGCCGCCCTGGCCGGCTGCTCGACCCCAAGCCAGATCACCCTCAACGATGGCCGTGAAATCCAGACCGTCGACGCACCGAAGTTCGACAGCGATGCTGGCTTCTACGAGTTCGAGCAACTGGATGGCAAGCGCACCCGCGTCAACAAGGACCAGGTCCGCAGCATTCAAGACTTGTAAGCCAAGCCCTGAAGCCAATAAAAAAGGCGATCCATCTGGATCGCCTTTTTTATTACTTGACCACCTTGAGACTGGGTCGGCCACTGGGACGTGGCGGCTGACCACCGCCCTCCGGCGGCCCATCATCATCAGGCTCGACACCCTCGTCGTCCAGCTCATCGCTGTCCAGTGGCGGCTCCAGCTCGAAGACCATGCCCTGGCCATTCTCCCGGGCATAGATACCCAGGATCGCACCCACAGGCACGAACAACGAATGCGCCACGCCGCTGAAGCGACCTTCGAAACTGACCGCATCGTTGTCCATGTGCAGGTTACGCACGGCATTAGGGGAGATGTTCAGGACGATCTGACCATCGCTGGCGAATCCCTGGGGAACCTGGACCGCTGGAAACTCAGCATTGACCAGCATGTGGGGGGTGCAATCGTTGTCGACGATCCACTCGTACAGCGCTCGAACCAGATAGGGGCGACTGGAGTTCATCAACGGCTCCTTAAAGCTTGCGCATTTCACGTTCTGCAGCGGACAGGCTCGCCTGAAAAGGCTCGCGGGCAAACTGCCGCTCCATGTAATCCAATAGCGGCTTGGCCTGCCGCGGCAATTCGATACCCAATACCGGCAACCGCCACAATATGGGCAATAGACAACAATCGACCAGGCTTTGCTCCTCACTCATGAAGCAAGGAAATTCTCCGAACAACGCAGAGACGCCGGTCAGGCTCTCGCGCAACGCTTTACGCGCATCAACGCGCGCCGCCTCCGTGCTGCGCGCATCGAGAATCGTATCGGCCAACGCGCACCAGTCACGCTGGATACGATGCATCAGCAGCCGACTGTTGCCGCGCGCCACCGGATAGACCGGCATGAGCGGCGGATGCGGATAACGCTCCTCGAGGTACTCCATTATCACGGTCGATTCGTACAGGGCCAGATCGCGATCGACCAGGGTCGGCACGCTGGCGTAGGGGTTTACTTCGACCAGCTTGGGCGGCAGACGCGCAGGATCGACATCAACGATCTGCACACTGATGCCCTTCTCGGCGAGAACAAGGCGTACCCGGTGAGAATAATGATCAGCGGGGTCGGAATAGCAGGCTAACCGGTTGGTTGCGCCCATGTAGCGCCTCCTCGCATGGGGATGCTTTGTGAAACTCTAAATGCAAACGCGCCCTGGAGGGCTCCACCGCATCAGCGATGGAGCGCCCCAGGGCGCGTTCAACTACCAGAAACTACTGCGTGATCAGTGCACGTCCTTCCAGTACTCGCGCTTGAGCAAATAGGCGAATACGAAGAAGAAAGCCAGGTACAGCAACACATAGGTACCGATGCGCTGGCTTTCCAGTTTGACCGGGTTGGCCGAATAGGCCAGGAAGGTCACCAGGTTCTTGACCTTCTCGTCGAACTGCTCGGGCGTCAGGGTACCGGATTTCGGCTCGATGGTCAGCTGGTCACAGGCCTCATGGGTCAACGGGCTGCCGGTCAGCGGGTCAAACTGCTTCTTGCCGTCGACCACCATCTGCACCTGCTTGCAACCGATCACTTGGTTACCTTGCAGGCCAACCAGGACGTTGGGCATACCCACGTTCGGGAACACCTTGTTGTTGACCCCATAAGGACGCGACTTGTCCTCATAGAAGCTGCGCAGATAGGTGTACAGCCAGTCGGTACCACGCACACGAGCGACCAGGGTCAGGTCGGGCGGTGCCGCACCGAACCAGGTCTTGGCATCGCTTGGCTGCATGCCGATCTTCATGTGATCGCCGATCTTGGCACCGGTGAACACCAGTTTCTCGAGCATCAGCTCGTGCGGAATGCCCAAGTCGTCGGCCACGCGCTCATAGCGCTGGAACTTGGCGCTGTGGCAGCCCATGCAATAGTTGGCGAAGGTACGCGCGCCGTCCTGCATGGCGGCTTTGTCGGTCAGATCGATATCGACCTTGTCCAGCACCGGGCCGTGCTCGCTGGCGGCGAAGGACAAGGCGGGCATCATTGCCAGGAACAGTACTGCAATTAGCTTTTTCATCAGCCAGTCACCCTTTCCGGAACCGGTTTGGTCTTCTCGAGCCTTGTGTAGAACGGCATCAACAGGAAGTAGGCGAAATACAGCACGGTGCAGACCTGCGACAGCAAGGTCCGACCCGGCGTAGGCGCCAGTACGCCCAGGACACCGAGAATCACGAAGGCAATGCAGAACACCAGCAGGAACACTTTGCTCAGCCAGCCCTTGTAGCGCATCGAGCGCACTGGGCTGCGGTCAAGCCAGGGCAACACGAACAGCACGGCAATGGCAGCCCCCATGGCGATCACGCCGAACAATTTGTCAGGGACAGCACGCAAGATCGCGTAGAACGGCGTGAAGTACCAGACCGGCGCGATGTGCTCAGGGGTCTTGAAGGCGTTGGCCTGCTCGAAGTTCGGTTTTTCCAGGAAGTAACCGCCCATTTCAGGGAAGAAGAACACCACCGCACAGAACACGAACAGGAACACCACCACGCCGACAATGTCCTTGACGGTGTAGTACGGGTGGAACGGGATACCGTCGAGCGGAATGCCGTTTTCATCCTTTTTCTTCTTGATGTCGACGCCGTCCGGGTTGTTCGAACCCACTTCGTGCAGCGCGAGGATGTGCAGCACCACCAGACCCAGGATCACGATCGGCAGGGCAACCACGTGCAGAGCGAAGAAGCGGTTCAGAGTAATACCCGAAATCAGGTAGTCGCCACGGATCCACTGGGTCAGGTCACCCCCGATCACCGGAATGGCACCAAACAGCGAGATAATCACCTGGGCACCCCAGTACGACATCTGCCCCCATGGCAGCAGGTAGCCCATGAATGCCTCGGCCATGAGCGCCAGGTAGATCAGCATGCCGAACAGCCAGACCAGCTCGCGCGGCTTCTGGTAGGAGCCGTAGAGCAGGCCACGGAACATGTGCAGGTACACCACGATGAAGAACGCCGAGGCGCCGGTCGAGTGCAGGTAGCGCAGGATCCAGCCATATTCGACGTCACGCATGATGTACTCGACCGAGGCAAATGCCTCTTCCGCCGAGGGCGTGAAGCTCATGGTCAACCACACACCGGTAACGATCTGGTTGACCAGCACCAGCAGCGCCAGGGAGCCGAAGAAGTACAAGAAGTTGAAGTTCTTGGGCGCGTAATACTTGCTCAGGTGGTCTTCCCACATCTTTGTCGCGGGGAAGCGAGCATCAATCCAGTCCATGAACTTGCTCATCATGCCTTCTCCTGATCGATGCCGATGACAATGATGTCGTCCGACTCATACGAGTGCGGAGGCACTGGCAGGTTGAGAGGTGCCGGCTGCGATTTGTAGACGCGACCAGCCAGGTCATAGTGCGAACCGTGGCAAGGGCAGAAGTAGCCCCCGACCCATTTCGGCCCCAGGTCGGCGGGCGCAACCTCAGGACGGAAGGTCGGCGAACAACCCAAGTGGGTGCACAAGCCAACAAGGACGAGGATTTCGGGCTTGATCGAGCGATTTTGCGGGTCGACATAGGTCGGCTGCACCGAAGCCTTGGATTCGGGGTCGGACAATTCCCCGGTGATTTTCTTGAGATTCCCGAGGATCTCCTCAGTCCGTCGCACGATGAACACAGGTTGCCCCCGCCACTCAGCCACCATCTGCTGACCTGGTTCGACCTTGGCGATATTGACCTTCACCGGTGCGCCGGCGGCCTTCGCCTTGGCACTGGGGAACCATGACCCCACGAACGGTACCGCAGCCCCCACTGCCCCCGCTGCGCCTACCACGGATGTGGCGGCTACGAGGAAGCGGCGCCGGCCTGCGTTGACGCCGTCATTGCTCATTCAGTCCTCTCCCATCAGCTGCTTTGGCCTGTTGGATCAGGCATCTACTTAGTTGTGTCTGTGGCACTTAAAGTTGGCCGCAATGGTAAGGAACAAGTCCACACACTGACAAGGTGATTACCCCCCAGGCGGGCTGCAACCCTCGCTTTGCTTGATCTGCGTCTATGCGGCAAGTTGTCACTGACATGCTGACAGGTTAGTTCAAGACATAAAAAAAGCCCGGTTCCATAAACGGAACCGGGCTTTTTTTCGACTGCCGAAGCGGTATTAACGCTTGGAGTACTGAGGACGCTTACGCGCTTTACGCAGACCCACTTTCTTACGCTCGACTTCACGAGCGTCGCGGGTGACGTAACCAGCACGACGCAGAGCGCCACGCAGGGATTCGTCGTAGTCCATCAGAGCGCGGGTGATACCGTGACGGATCGCACCGGCTTGACCGCTGACACCACCACCGGAAACGGTGACGTAGATGTCGAACTTCTCAACGGTCTCGGTCAGTTCCAGCGGCTGACGAACAACCATGCGAGCAGTTTCGCGACCGAAGAACACGTCCAGAGAACGGTTGTTGATGGAGATGTTACCAGTGCCCGGACGCAGGAAAACGCGAGCGGTTGCGGTCTTGCGACGGCCAGTGCCGTAATTTTGAGTCGCCGACATAATGAACTATCCCGTTAGATCTTCAGTTCTTGAGGCTGCTGAGCAGTGTGTGGGTGAGCAGCACCCGCGTACACTTTCAGCTTGCGGTACATGTCGCGACCCAGCGGGTTCTTCGGCAGCATGCCTTTGACCGCGGTCTCGATGACACGCTCAGGGGCTTTGTCGATCAGCTTCTCGAAGCTGATTTCCTTGATGCCACCTGGGAAACCGGAGTGGGAGTAGTACATCTTGTCCGAAGTTTTGGCACCAGTGACACGTACCTGCTCGGCGTTGATGACGACGATGTAGTCGCCGGTGTCAACGTGAGGGGTGTATTCTGGCTTGTGCTTGCCACGCAGACGACGAGCGATTTCGGTAGCCAGACGACCCAGGGTCTGACCAGCGGCGTCAACTACGTACCAGTCGCGCTTTACTGTTTCCGGTTTAGCAGTAAAAGTTTTCATTCTCTAAAGCCTCAGAGGCCGCCCAGCGAAAAATAGACGGCGAATCTTACTGGATAGTGCACAGCTTGCCAAGGGCAAGCGCGCAGCCGCACACGGACGCTATTGGGGGCTCGGGTCGGCGCGTCCAATGTTCGACAAGGGTTCCTCCTGCATGGTGGTGCATCACTTCCGCCACACGGAGAGGTGCCGAATTATCCAGATTGCAGAAAAAAATTCAACCTGATTTGATGGTTCGATTTGCAGGAGACGGTACCCCATGGAATATCGCCAACTCGGCCGAACCGACCTCAATGTCAGCGCCCTGTGCCTGGGCACCATGACCTGGGGCGAACAGAACGACGAAGCCCAGGCCTTTGCCCAGATCGCACTGGCCAAGGCCAGCGGGGTCAATTTCATCGACACGGCAGAGATGTACCCGGTGCCGCCACGGCCCGAAACCTACGCCGCCACCGAGCGCATCATCGGCAACTGGTTCCGCCGCCACGGCGATCGTGACGACTGGATCCTCGCGAGCAAAGTCGCAGGTCCCGGCAACGGCATCAGCCATATCCGCGACGGCCAGCTAAAGCACAACCGCCAGCACATCGTCGCTGCGCTGGACGACAGCCTGCAGCGCCTGCACACCGATCGCATCGACCTGTACCAGCTGCACTGGCCCGAGCGCAGCACCAACTTCTTCGGCAAGCTGGGCTACCAGCATCTGCCTCACGACCTGTTCACGCCACTGGAAGAAACCCTCGAAGTACTCGACGAACAGGTGCGCGCCGGCAAGATCCGCCATATCGGCCTGTCCAACGAAACGCCATGGGGCACCATGAAGTTCCTGCACCTGGCCGAGACTCGCGGCTGGCCGCGGGCCGTGTCGATCCAGAACCCCTACAACCTGCTCAATCGTAGCTTCGAGGTAGGCCTGGCGGAGGTGGCGATCCGTGAGCAGTGCGGCCTGCTGGCTTATTCGCCTCTGGCTTTCGGCATGCTCTCGGGCAAGTACGAAGGCGGCGCACGGCCGGCACAGGCACGCCTGACGTTGTTCAGCCGGTTCTCGCGCTACTCCAATCCGCAGACTGTGTCCGCCTGCAGCCGCTATGTGCAGCTGGCCCGCCAGCATGGCCTTGATCCGGCCCAGATGGCCCTGGCCTTCGTCACCCGTCAGCCGTTCGTGACCAGCAACATCATTGGCGCTACCAGCGTTGAACAACTGCAAAGCAACCTGGACAGCCAGGCCTTGACCCTCAGCGATGAATTGCTTGCAGCCATCGAGGCCATCCACCAGGACCAGCCCAACCCGGCGCCTTGAGGGCTGCGGCAATGGCAAGCTGCAAGTGGCAAGCAAAAGCAGTCCGCGGACTGCTCTGGCTTTTTTCTTGCCGCTTGCCGCTTGCCACTTACCGCTTGAAGAAGCTTGCAGCCCAACAGAAAAAATAAGACGATCCAGCCGGTGATTGACCACTCTACCCTATAAGAACAATGACAATGATGTTTACCCAACCCTCCGCGTCGTTGCGGCGCGTCAGCATCCTGGCCATTGACAAGGTGTTCGCCTCGACACTGATGCAGGCAAAGGATTTCTTCCACCTGGCCAGCCTGCGCTATAGCAAGCAGCTGGGCCTGGGGCTGCAACCGATGTTCGAGATCTGCCTGGTGAGCCCGGACGGCAAGCCCGTGGACAGCTTCAGCAATGTGCAGGTACCGGTCGACAGCGGCCTGGTCGATGCCGACGTGATCATCCTCCCGGCGTTCTGGGAAGACTTCGATAACCTGCAACAGCGCTACCCCCAGGTCCTGCCCTGGCTACGCGAGCAGCATGCCCGCGGTGCGGTGTTGTGCGGCGAGGCCAGTGGTGTGTTCTGGCTGGCAGAGGCAGGCCTGCTCGATGGCAAGGAGGCAACTACGTACTGGCGCTTCTTCAACAGCTTCGCAGAGCGCTTCCCCAATGTCCGGCTGAACCAGGACAAGCACCTGACCGACGCCGACAACCTGTATTGCGCTGGTGGCACCACATCGGCGTGCGACCTGTACATCTATCTGATCGAGCGATTCTGCGGCCCCAACGTCGCCCGCGCCGTGGCCCGAGACATCCTCTACGAAGTCCAGCGCAGCTATACCCCGGGACGCATGGGCTTTGGCGGACAGAAGCTGCACCAGGACCTGATCATCCTGCAGATCCAGCACTGGCTGGAGGAGCACTTCGCCGACAAGTTCCGCTTCGAGGACGTGGCGCGCAACCACGGCATGAGCATCCGCAACTTCATGCGCCGTTTCCAGAGCGCCACCGGCGACAAGCCCCTGCATTACCTCCAACGTCTGCGTATCGAGACGGCCAAGGGGCTCTTGTCGAGTACGCGCAAGAGCATCAAGACCATCAGCTATGAAGTGGGTTACGACGACGCCAGCTTCTTCGCCAGGCTGTTCCGTCAGCACACCGAACTGTCCCCGAATCAGTATCGGCAGCAGTTCGTGCAAGAAGCCTGAGGGCTTTCTTGAGTGGCAAGCTTCTAGCGGCAAGCCACAAGAAAAAGCAAAAGCCAGAGCAGCTCGCGAACTGCTCTGGCTTTTTTGTAGCTTGTAGCTTCCCTCAGGGCTTGTGCGCCCGCGCCAGGAACTCGTGGGACTGCATCTCCAGCAGGCGGCTGAGTGTGCGCTGGAATTCGAAGCTCAGGCGGCCGCCGGTGTACAAATCCTTGAGTTCGACCTCCGCGGAGATGATCAATTTGACGTTGCGGTCGTAGAACTCATCCACCATGTTGATGAAGCGGCGGGCGATGTCGTCGGTGGTCACGCCCATCTGCTCGACATTGCTCAGCAACACGGCATGGAAGATCTTGCCCAGCTCGATGTAGTCGTTCTGGCTACGTGGGCCGTCGCACAGGGCGCGGAAGTCGAACCAAGCGACGTCATCGCAGGTGCGGATAGCTTGGATCTCGCGGTTCTCGATCACCAGCACGTCGTTTTCCACCGCCTGGGTGCACTCGGGCGTCAAGGCGCGGAAGCTCTGGCGCAGGCTTTCATGGGCTGCATCGTCGAGCGGGAAGTGGTACAGCTCGGCCTGCTCCAGGTGACGCAGGCGGTAGTCGACCCCGCTGTCGACGTTGACCACCTCGGTGTTCTGCTTGATCAGCGCGATAGCCGGCAGGAAACGCGCACGTTGCAGGCCGTCCTTGTACAGGCCGTCGGGGACGATGTTCGACGTCGCCACCAAGGTGACGCCGTTCTTGAACAGCTCTTCCATCAACGTGCCGAGGATCATGGCATCGGTGATGTCGGATACGAAGAACTCATCGAAGCAGATCACCTTGGCTTCCTCAGAGAAGCGCTTGGCGATGATGGTGAGTGGGTTCTTCTCGCCCTTGAGGGTCTTCATCTCTTCATGTACACGCTTCATGAAGCGGTGGAAGTGCGTGCGCATCTTCTGCTTGAACGGCAGCGCCTCGAAGAAGGTGTCGACCAGATAGGTCTTGCCGCGTCCCACGCCACCCCAGAAATACAAGCCCTTGACCGGAGCCTGCTCCTTCCTGCCGAACAGCTTGCCGAACACGCCCGGCTTGTTGTTCTGCGCCGCCAACAGGTCATCGTACAGGCGCTGCAGGTGACGCACCGCAGTTTCCTGCGCCGCATCATGGAAGAAGTCGGGACGTTTCAGATCTGCTTGATATCGTTCGAGGGGCGTCATGATTCGTTAGCGAGGCAACAAAAAACGGGCCGTCACTGTAGCGACAGGCCCGCTTAATGGCAATCATACATACGGCCATCGCGCCACAGGGCCGTACGCTACCGGTACACAAGCCTCTATCCGGCTTGTCTGTTCCGGCTCTTTCACGGGCAAACCCACTCCCACAGGCACAGCAGCGTTCTCATTGACACCGCAGTACCTGTGGCAACGAATTCATCCGCCAATACCGGCGAACAGCCGGTACCCTACGCCTCAGTCTTGAGGCTGCAATGCCGCGCGCAGGCTCTCGATGGCGGCGTCACGGGCCTCGCCGGTCTGGAACTGCGGCCCGTCCGCCACCTGCTCACCATTCAGCCAGAGCGAGAAGCCCAGGCCGTCGACGCGCACATCGGCCTCACCGCCCTGCTGCAACTGCTTGCTCACAGCGCCGGCGCTCTTGCCGTCAGCGAAGCTGCGCGAAAGCAGTAGCTGTTCGCCATCGGCTGCCAGCAAACGGAAGCGGAAGCTGCCATCGTCGTCGCGGAAGCTGACGAAGCGCGCGGTCTTGGCGGCTTTCTTCTTCACTTCGGTGCTGGCCTGGACGCTGGTGCGGAACGAACGCAGGCCCACTGCCTCGCGCAGTTGCTCGAGGAACGGCGTGGCGCTCTTGCGGGCCTTGGCCGCACCGGCCAGGAGAATGTCTTCCAGGTCCGAGGGGCGCGAGATCAATTGGTGATAATGTTCGCGCTTTTCGGCCAACTGGCCGTCGAGCAGTTGGAACAGGCGCTGTTTGGCCTCGCCCCAACCAATGCCCTGCAGCAGCTCTTCGCGGAACTCGGCCGCCTGCGCGGGGGTGGCGAAGGCCTGGAACAGGGTGAACAGGTGCGAGTTGTCCGCATCCTTCGGCTCGCCCGGCGCGCGGGAGTCGGTGACGATGCGCGAGATCGCGTCCTTCATGTCCTTGGCGCTGGTGAACAGCGGAATGGTGTTGTCGTAGCTCTTGGACATCTTGCGACCGTCCAGGCCCGGCAGCGTCGCCACGGTTTCCTCGATCACCGCCTCCGGCAAGGTGAAGAAGTCCTTGCCCTGGCCGAACAGGTGGTTGAAGCGCTGGCCGATGTCGCGAGCCATTTCCACGTGCTGGATCTGGTCACGGCCGACCGGCACCTTGTGGGCGTTGAACATCAGGATGTCCGCGGCCATCAGCACCGGATAGCTGAACAGGCCCATGGTGACGCCGGCGTCCGGGTCTTCGCCGGCTTCGACGTTCTTGTCCACCGAGGCCTTGTAGGCGTGGGCGCGGTTGAGCAGGCCCTTGGCGGCGACGCAGGTCAGCAGCCAGGTCAGCTCGGGAATCTCAGGGATGTCGGACTGGCGATAGAAAGTGACCTTGTCCGGATCCAGGCCACCGGCCAGCCAGGTGGCGGCGATTTCCAAACGCGAACGCTGGATGCGCTGCGGATCGTCACATTTGATCAGCGCGTGGTAGTCGGCCAGGAAGTAGAACGAGTCGGCACCGGGCTGCTGGCTGGCGACGATCGCAGGGCGGATGGCGCCGGCGTAGTTGCCCAGGTGCGGGGTGCCGGTGGTGGTGATACCGGTGAGAATACGCGTAGTCATGGGTGTTCGCTTGATCAGGCTTGGCTCAGTTCGAAAGACGCGGCAGCACCAGATCCTTCAGATCGGTCAGCTTGCCATGGAAAAAGTGTCCGCATTCTGCCACTTTCAGCAGCTCATGGGGGCGCTGCAGGTTGTCGGACCAGTCGTAGACCAGCTGAGGATCGACGACTTCATCAGTATCCGGCTGCACCACGGTCAGCGGGCAACGCTGGGCCAGCGGGAACTGCTCGCTCAAGCGCATCACCGCCGGGGCGATCATGAACAGATGCTGCAACGCCACATCGTCGGCTTCCAGGCGTCCGGCCAGGCTGGCCGCGACAAATCCGCCGAAGGAGAAGCCCATCAGCACCAGCGGCAGCTCAGGGTGCTTGGCCCGCAGCCAGGCCGCCGCCGCCTCGGCATCGGCGACCTCACCGGCCCCCATGTCATGAGCGCCCGCACTCTGACCCACGCCACGGTAGTTGAAGCGCAAGGTGATGTAACCTGCATCACGGGCGGTGCGCTGCAGGGTCGAGACCACCTTGTTGAGCATGGTGCCACCCTGGACCGGGTTGGGATGGCAGATCAGCACCGCACCGCGGGCGTCGGCCACATCCAGGTACAAGGCTTCCAGCTGGCCGCTCGGGCCATCAATGAACAAGGGGGTTTCGCGGATAAGCAAGGCACTACTCCGTGACCTCGGTGAAGGTCGACTCGTCTAGCTGAAGAATTCTGTTCTGATTTGCGATCGCTCGCGGTATACAGCGCAGGTCTGAGCCGTTAACGTAAAGCAAAGCCGTTTATAGAGGAAGGACTCGTGGAACTCTCGCTCCTTGTTTGGTTGTTGCCGACCCTGGCCCTCGTCGTCGGCGTGGTGGTGGGCTTTGTCGTCGCCCGTCTGCTGCCCAACGCAGCGCCCAGCAGCACCCAGCGTCAGTTGGATGACATCCAGCAGCGCTTCGATAGCTACCAGAACGAAGTGGTCACCCACTTCAACAGCACAGCAGCGCTGGTCAAGAAACTGACCCAGAGCTACCAGGACGTCCAGGATCACCTGGCCGACGGCGCCAACCGTCTGGCCCTCGACGACGTGACCCGCCAGCGTCTGCTGGCCGCCCTGCACTCCGAAGCGGCCCAGGGCCCGCGTGATCGCCTGACTCCGCCGAAGGACACCGCCGAAGTGCCTCGCGACTACGCGCCCAAGGCGCCGAACTCGCCGGGCATGCTCGACGAGAGCTACGGCCTCAAACGCTGAACATGAAAAAGGCCTCGCAAGAGGCCTTTTTTGTGGGCGTTTGTAAGCAACTTCCTAGCAATGCCCATAGGAGCTGGCGAAGCCTGCGATGAGCTGCAAAGCACCTCGAGGACGAAATGGGCTTGCCTTCAAACACAAGCCCTTGCCAAGCTGCCGCTCATCGACACCAAGGGGCCACCCCGCCGGTGATTTCGTACCGCGCCCTCGCCTGCTCCAATACCTGCTCGTCCAACCGCCCCTGCCTGACCAGGCTGTACAGCGCTGCCATCACCACACCGTAACGATCCACCTCGAAGAACCGCCGCAGTTGCTGACGTGTATCGCTGCGCCCGAAGCCATCGGTACCCAGGGTCATGTAAGGTGCCGGTACGTATTCGGCGATCAACTGCGGCCAGGCACGAGCATAGTCTGTGGCGGCAACCACCGGGTCATCACCCGCCAGGCACAGGCTCACTTGGCTGACCCCGCCTCGCCCTTGGGTCGCCGCTCGCTGCACTTCCCGTGCCTCGCGTGCCAGTTCGCTGAAACTGGTGACACTGAACACATCACTGTTCACCTGCCATTCGGTAGCGAGCAGCTCACTGGCGGCAATCCCCTCGCGCAGAATCGCACCCGAGCCCAGCAGACGCACCTTGGCACGTGGCTGCAGGGCCTGCTGCCTGGCGAAACGGTACATGCCGCGCAGCACATCGCCGCGCATCGCCTCGGGCAACGAGGGCTGTGGATAGTTTTCGTTCATCACCGCCACGTAGTGGAATTCGTCGCACTGCTCCACCAGCATGCGCCGGGCTGCATGATCGAGAATTACGGCCAGCTCGCCGGCAAAGCATGGGTCCCAGGCCCGGCAGTTGGGCACCAAGGCCGCCATCACCAGGCTGGAGCCGTCCTGGTGCTGCAATCCTTCGCCACCCAAGGTGGTGCGCCCGGCCGTAGCCCCCAGCAACAAGCCACGGGCGCGCTGGTCGGCGGCAGCCCAGATCAGGTCACCGACCCGCTGGAATCCGAACATCGAGTAATAGATGTAAACAGGCAACATAGGCTCGCCGTGCACCGCGTAGGACGTGGCCGCTGCCACCCAAGAAGAAATCGCCCCAGCCTCGGTGATGCCCTCTTCAAGCAACTGGCCGTCACGCGCCTCTTTGTAGGTGAGCAAAGACCCGGCATCCTCAGGCTCGTAACGCTGCCCGCAGGACGAATAGATACCAATCTGTCTGAACAAACTGGCCATACCGAATGTACGCGCCTCATCGGCGACGATCGGTACCACCCGCGGGCCCAGCTCCGGCGCCTTCAACCAATGGCCGAGCAGGCGCACGGCGGCCATGGTGGTGGACATTTCCTTACCCTCAGCGTGCAGGGCAAAACCACCGAAGGTTTCAAGATCCGGCAACGGCAGGCGAGGACAGTCGCTGCGCCGCATCGGCAACGGACCGCCCAACGCAGCCCGCTGCTTGCGCAGGTAACGCATCTCCGGGCTGTCCTCGTCAGGCCGGTAGAAGCGCAGTTGCTCCACGGCTTCGTCCGACAGGGGTAGATGGAAGCGATCCCGAAATGCCAGCAGTGCCTGAACGTCGAGCTTCTTGGCCTGGTGCGCAGTCATCCGCGACTCGCCAGCGCTGCTCATGCCATAGCCCTTCTTGGTCTTGGCCAGGATCACCGTCGGCCGGCCCTTGCATGCCTTGGCCGCGGCATAGGCGGCGTATAGCTTGCGAAAATCATGACCGCCACGCTTGAGGGCGTTGATCTCGTCGGAGCTCATGTGCGCCACCAGCTGTTGCAGTGCCGGGTGCTGGTTGAAGAAATGCTCCAGGTTGTAGGTGCCGTCGTTGGCGCCAAGGGTCTGGAACTGGCCATCGGGCGTCGCCGCCAACTGACGCAGCAGCACATGGTCATGGTCACGGGCGAACAGAGCATCCCATTCCGAGCCCCAGAGCACCTTGATCACGTTCCAACCAGCGCCGCTGAACAGCGCTTCCAGTTCCTGGATGATCTGCCCGTTGCCGCGCACCGGGCCATCCAGGCGTTGCAGGTTGCAGTTGACGATGAACGTCAGGTTGTCCAGGCCTTCGCGCGCCGCCAGGGTCAGGCCTGCGGTGGACTCCGGCTCGTCCATTTCGCCATCACCGAACACGCCCCAGACATGCCGTGACTCCGTCTCGAGCACACCACGGTGTTGCAGATAGCGCATGAAACGCGCCTGGTAGATGGCGTTGAGCGGGCCGATCCCCATGGAACCGGTGGGAAACTGCCAGAAGTCGGGCATCAACCAAGGGTGTGGGTAAGAGCACAGGCCATTGCCGGCGACTTCCTGGCGATAGCTGGCCAGTTGCGCCTCGCTCAAGCGCCCTTCGAGAAATGCCCGGGCATAGATACCCGGGGCGGAATGAGGCTGGAAGAACACCAGGTCTGCCGAGCGTCGCTCGCCACCGCTCTCGCCCCGGAAAAAGTGCTGGAAGCCGACCTCGAAGATCTCCGCCGCCGAGGCGTAACTGGCGATATGCCCACCCAGATCGCCATAGGCATGATTGGCCCGCACCACCATGGCCAGAGCGTTCCAGCGCAGGATGCCAGTGATGCGCTCGTCCATCTCCAGGTCGCCCGGATAGGCGCCTTGCTGCTCCACCGACAAGGTGTTGCGGTAGGCAGAGAACGGCAAGGTATCGCGCGCCAGCCCCAATTCCAGTGCATGGCTTTGCAAGCGCTGTAGCAGATAGCGCGCCCGCGCCGGGCCGCAATGGGCCAGGGTAGACTCGAGCGCTTCGCACCATTCGCGGGTTTCAGCCGGGTCGCTGTCCAGGTCGGGATCCTGGGCCGTCAATGGCTCGTTCGGATTCATCATCGCCACCATTGGGCTTTTCCTTCGGTTTCCGGACACGATTCGCGGGTAAACCCGCTCACACAGCGCTTGGCGCGGCTTCAGGCGCAGGCCTTCAATGCCTGGGCGATATCGGCCACCAAGTCATCGATGTCTTCCAACCCCACCGACAGCCGCACAAGGCCCTCAGAGATGCCATGGTGCGCGCGCTCCTGCGGCGTATAGCTCGAATGGGTCATGCTCGCCGGATGCTGGGCCAGTGACTCGGCATCGCCCAAGCTCACCGCCCGACTGAACAACTGCAGGGCATTCATGAACCGACGCCCCGCCTCGATCCCACCCTTGAGCTCGAACGCGATCATCCCACCCGGCAGGCGCATCTGCCGCTGGGCCAATGCATGCTGGGCAAAGCCCGGCAGGCCCGGATAGTGAATCAACTCAACCTGAGGCTGGCGCGCCAAGTACTCGGCTAACTGCTGAGCGTTGCTGCAATGGCGCTCCATGCGCAGGGCCAGGGTCTTCATGCCGCGCATCAGCAGTGAGGCATCGTGAGGCGAGAGCACCGCCCCGGTCATGTCCTTGAGGCCTTCCAGGCGGATCCGGTCGATCAGCGCCTTGCGCCCGACCACCAAGCCCGCAGTGATATCACCATGGCCGCTGAGGTACTTGGTGGCCGAATGCACCACCAAGTCGGCACCCAGCTCCAGCGGGCGCTGCAGGTAGGGCGTGCAGTAAGTATTGTCGACTACGATGTGGATGTCGCGACCACTCACCGCCTGTGCGACGGCCGCGATGTCGACCAGTTGCATGTTGGGGTTGGCCGGGCTTTCGAAATAGATCATCCGGGTCTTGGAGGTTATGGCTGCCTTCAACGCCTTTTCGTCGTTGAGGTCCACGTGCTGGATCTTGACCCCGAACTCGCCGATGCCATGGTGCAGGTAGGCGAAGGTGCAGCCATACAGGGTACGCCCGACGATCAGCTCATCGCCCGGACGTAGTAGTGTCCAAAGCGTCGAGGTGATTGCACCCATGCCCGAAGCCAGCGCCAGCCCTGCTTCGCCACCTTCGAGCGACGCCATGCGTTGTTCGAGCAAGGCCAGGGTCGGGTTGGAAATCCGGCTGTAGAAATGCCCACTCTCCTCGCCTGCGAAACAAGCGGCGCCGTACTCGACAGTCGGGAAGGCAAAGGTGGCGGTCTGGTACACCGGCGGCACCAGCGCGCCGCCGTGGGAAAGCGGGTCATAGCCATGATGGATGGCCCGCGTGGAAAAACCGGTGTTGTTATTGGAGTCGCGCATGGCAACAGCCTCTGATGGTTTGTTATAAGCTTATGCCACCGTGTCGCGGGTAATTTTCCAAAATCGCCCACGCATTCGCATATCTTTTGGCATAAAAACAACAAACAGCACACCAGGAGGGCAAATCATGCCTTCGACCCTCGACCGCACCGACCGCGCCCTGCTCGCGGCCTTGCAAGACAACGCCCGCCTCACCGTCGCTGAACTTGCCGACCAGGTTTCCCTCACCACCTCGCCCTGCTGGCGTCGCGTCAAACTGCTGGAGGACAACGGCTACATCACCGGCTATCAAGCCATCCTCTCGCCCAAGTCACTGGGCTTTGGCGTGACCGCCTTCGTGAGCATCATGATGGACTCGCACACCAAGGAAATGGCCCTGGCCTTCGAGAAACGGCTGTTGGAAATCCCCGAGATCGTTTCCTGCCACAACATTTCCGGGCGCTACGATTTCTTGCTGGAGATCCTCGCGCGGGACCTGGAATCGTTCGGGGAATTTACCCGGGAGGTGTTGCAGCGTTTGCCGGGCGTTAAAGAGATCTATTCGAGTTTTTCGTACAAGGCGGTGAAGGAGCGGCGAGTGATTCCGGTGTCGGAAAAACACATATGAAATAGCTGAAAACCTTATACCCAGCGACTCCACACGACACCACAAGACTAACTAGCGCATGTTTTAATCCGGTCGATTCATCTATACCCCCATGAAGGCATGCGCCACCCTCCTATGTAAGACCCGTCTCCCGCTAACGAGGAGAGCTTCCTACTTAAGCTTGTGAAAAAATGAAGTATCCCGCAACAGGGTTCGTGGTGAAAATAAATGCCCCCTTAGATGCGCGAGCACACCATGAAACACCTCAACCTTATGCTCATGTTTTTTCTTTCCGGTTGCGGCAACGACTGGATGTGGATCCCTGATAGACAAGACATAAAATTCAAATGTGACATGGACCCCTATCGGCAAGGTTGCGAAAGAAGAATAGATTATCAAGAGCATTACAAACTGATCCAAAAGCCGCGACACTAAGCTCATCACAACTTCTTACTTAAAGTCAGCCGACAGCTCCAAGCCATGTCACCAGACCCAGGAGATTAAACTTGGAGCCACTTATATTCGGCTACCCCTAAAGCTAGGGATAATCATGCTTTACTTGGAATAGCGGAGGAAGCTCAGGCAGGTCAGAGTGCGGCCATATCTTTTCCCTACGCCGAAGGCGGCCTGGCACAAACCCTGAGCGCGCCCATCTAATCTCTCCATTCCTTCCATCATAAATTTCCAGATTACCTGTATCGGTTACTCCTAGGTGATTATGACGCCAATAGGACTTGTCTCGAGTCTCTGTAGCTTGAGCGGACCATACCCGACCACGGGATGGATCATAGAGAAAGCCAGAATTCTGGATAATGAAGTGAAGTGCTTCCCGCTTTCTCAACTTGAAAGTGTCGCTGTGCGGTTGTTTCTCGTTAGCCACCCAGATTACAGCGCCACGATCTTCAAGTACTAAGTTTCCATCAGGGCGAAGACGCAGCGCATAGCGCCCATTAGGATATTTTATGAAATCGCCCGCATGCATAGATTGGTTGGGAGGAAGGACGGTACCTCCAGACCCGCTGAATCGTGCAACCTTCACTTTTGAATACTTCCCCATTACACCACCTTTAATTATTGAGCCGAAAGGGCTTGGTAAAGCCGGCCTACCAAAACTAGCCCCACAATAATTACAAGTCGTGCAAAGCCTAAGCGAACCGGAAACCCTCCCCCTATAGTCATCAGACTCTCCCTACAGCCGCAGCCGAGATGTCGCACAACATACAATCCAGATTTTACCAGGCTTACTTGTCAGACTTAGAAATCCAAAACACGCCACCCCCACAAAAGAATAATCAATGAGCGGCTTACCCTACCCAACCATTAAAGAGCTGACCGCTCTATCAGTAATCTTTCTAGCAGGACGCAATAACAAATGCCTTTATTCTTCCCGGACCGATAAGCGGTTCATTTCAAATGCGACATGGATCCTTTCCGGCATGGCCACGAACGGCAAATGGACTATCAGGAGTACTTTCGATGGATCAAGCAACCCCAGCACTAGGCCTCTTGAAACAATCACTTCTCACCGGCCTCCTGCTCCTATCAGCCTGTAGCGCCGGCGACCCCTACCTGGCGCCAGACAACCCAGATCAACACTTCAACTGCGACATGGCCTCTTACAGCCCAGCGTGCGCGCAACACAGCGATTATGACCGGCACCTAGAAATGATCAGGACCGAAAAACAGACCCGGCGCCTGTTACGCAACTAGTCAGGTGCCATAAACAAAAAACC
>NZ_KV793331.1:141676-246436 GCF_001808425.1 Pseudomonas sp. HMSC08G10
ATCACCAGGTCCGCGTCCAGCGGCACATCGTATGGAAAATTTTTCCCCAGGGTGTAGTTCCATAGTTAGAAGGTACATATGAATCCTACAACGTGCTCCTACGGCGCTTACCGCGCCTTCGTTCACAGCCCCGCTATATACCCGACAGAATCCTCTCAGCCAATTCTCAATAATCTCCATGACCGTTCAACTTGGAGAGGCTCATGCCCCCACAAAAAATCGGAAGCACTTATTATCTAGATGAAGGCCTCTATATCAATGCTTATCGCGACAAGCCATTTACAGGTGGCATAGGTGGCGGTGGAAGCGGCTCGGGTGGCTGGGGACTGAACGAAGGCCCACGTAGGGGAGAGGGGCAAGGGTCTCAACGCCCGCGTCATGACATCATACCTGGCTGGAACACTATATTATTTGACGAACTAAAAGGCATCAATGCTGATATCGATAAAAAAATGGCGCCTCGCTACAATGCGCTTTCCAAAACAATAGAGATCGAAATCAACGAAGCAAAAATTCGCCATATTTCAAAAGGCGCCACTCCTTACATTAAAGCCAAAGCCGAACAGCGTGGATTGTTTGAACTCATCCACAGCAAACGAAGCGAATACACCACCCACCTTGAAAGAGAGCTTTCATTCTGGGGTAGCAACATCTTCTACAAACCCCCAATCTATTTTATTTCCAAAGGCACGAAGCTCCTGAAGAAAAACAAACTAGATGCGGCATTCTTGGGATACGAAACCTCTTTACAATCCGCCCATGAGCGAAAAATAATTGACCGAATATTCGAAGCCATCCGCCCGCACCTTCATGCCACAGCGAAAGCGTTGGAAACCGCTGAAAATCTTGCCCAACTTGATTACGCCCTAACAATAAAAACCCTCGATGAAAGAGCCGACGCCATCCGGATCGAACAAGTATTTTATTTCCAGACCCTCCCTGGCTTCTTACAAAATGATTTACTGAGGGCATCTCCGAAGGCAAGCCAACAAAACTCGGTACAAACGTTGGCCTACTATGAACAAGCACTACGGACGTTGGCTGCTAATAGGGCTAAAGCGATAACCCCTTATCTCAAGGCCAATCCCAACATTAAGGCCCCTCTGACAAGCGCTGAGCTGGAAGCACTTGATAGCCTGATCCAACATCAACAGCTCAAAGGTGTCGGGCCACGTTGGCTCGACTATCACAAGTCACTGCTCAACAAGGAGTCTGCTCGGATACTGAACGACACACTGACGGCATTTTCTGGACTGAATGCCCGTGCAAAACGAGTGGAGCAACAGCGAACCGCCGCCAACGCGCAGGAAGCGGCTCGCAAAAAAGCAGAAGCTGAACGCAAAGCCAAAGAGTTGGCTCAGCAAAAAGCGGACGCAGCGCGCAAAGCCGAAGAGCTCGCGCGCCAAAAAACCGAGGCTGAACCCAGAGCAAAAGAAGCTCAGCAGAGGGCTGAAGCTGAACGCCAAGAGATCAGTTTCATCGCACTGGAAGGCGCTTCGGTCTCCTTACCGCTGGCGCTTCCTATCGGTGCAGCCACCTTCGCGATTCCACAAACAGCCTACATTGCACTGCAAAACGCCATACAGGAGGCCGTGACTGGTTTGGCCCGCATTGCAGCGCCAGTGGTCGGTAACATCCTTGTTGGCACTCTGTTTCTGGCTTGGCCTTCGACATTGGGAAACAGCGAACGGCGCTACCTGGTCAGCGTCCCTCTCACAGACCTTTCTACACCTGACAGACCAGACTTAGCAGCCCTGGCTCTGAAATCGGAAAGTATCGACCTGCCTTATCTGATCGCAAGCAGCGGGAGCGGGGCCGAACTAGATCTGTACCTCACCCCCGGAGGTCGGGCGGTTCCTGTTCGCGCCGCCACGTTCGACAGCCAACGCCAAGTTTACAGCCTCGCACTGGACAACCCGCAGCGCATTCTTACTTGGACGCCCGCCAACGCACCAGGTAGCGAACATGGGAGCCCCACCAGCCTGCCACCCATCCCGCCCGGCTCTGTCGTCTACACCGGCAGCAGCTTGAATCCGGTCAAGACGGAGCAACAGGGCTATCCTGCGTTGGATCTGCTGGATCAAGAACGGCTGATCGTTACCTTTCCGGCTGATTCGGGTTTGCCACCGATACTGGTGATATTCAAAGATCCTCGCCTGGATCCGGGGGAACATTATGGGCAAGGCTTGCCCACCTCCGGCGTCTGGCTTGGAGATCAAGCGCGTAGCTCAGGAGCGCCTATCCCATCGCAGATTTCAAAGGCGCTATCGGGTAAAGCGGTGCGAGACATGAAAGAATTCCGAGAGGATATTTGGAAAGCGGTGGCACAAGACAATCAACTTTCCGCCCAGTTCTCCGAAGCCAACCTGAAGCGCATGGCATCAGGGCTAGCTCCAAAAGTACAAAGTATTGATCGGCACAAGTCACAGTCTACTTTTGTACTTCATCATCACATTCCTGTTTCAGCAGGCGGTGCGGTCTACGACCATGACAATATTCGAGTCGTCACCCCAAAAGCTCACTTACAAATTCATTACGGAGAGCAGCCATGAAAGAGAAAAGCAAAATCTCTGACTATACTGAATCAGAGTTCCTCGACTTTTTAAAATTAATATTCGAGACAAACGGATCCAGCCCTGATGAAATACTGGACCCATTACTGGATCATTTTGAAAACATTACCGAACACCCGCTGGGGACTGATCTAATTTTCTGGCCAGAAACGGCTGAATTAGGAAAGCCAGAGCAAATTGTTCGAATTGTCAAAGAGTGGCGCTTGGCAAATGGCAAGGACGGCTTCAGAGCTTCATAAAATTGGGCCAGTCAAGGCCCCTTATGAAACGTCAGCGCTCACCGGCCTCCTGCTCCTATCAGCCTGTAGCGCCGGCGACCCCTACCTGGCGCCAGACAACCCAGATCAACACTTCAACTGCGACATGGCCTCTTACAGCCCAGCGTGCGCGCAACACAGCGATTATGACCGGCACCTGGAAATGATCAGGACCGAAAAACAGACCCGCCGTCTGTTGCGCAACTAGTCAGGTGCCATAAACAAAAAACCCCGCCGAAGCGGGGTTTTCTGTTTATGGCAAGCGGATCAGATCGCGCCGCGCTGACGCAGCACGTCCAGCACCTGCTTGACGCCCTCTTCAACGCTGGTGGTCTGGGTATCGATCACCAGGTCCGCGTCCAGCGGCACATCGTACGGGAAGCTTTCGCCCGGGATGTTGTCGCCGCCTGCAGCGTACAGGCCCTGTGGGTCACGCTCGCGGCAGGCGATCGGCGAGGCCTGGACGTAGACAGTGACCAGGCGCTCCTTGCCGATCAACGCCTTGGCCTGCTCGCGACCTTCGGCATCCGGCGCCACGAAGGCGGCCAGGGTCAGCATGCCGGCTTCGTTGAACTGGCGCGCCACGTGGGCTGCGCGACGCCAGTTTTCGGTACGACCGGCGCGGTCCTGTGGCAGGCCCTTGTTCAGGTCGTGGCGCAGGTTCTGACCGTCGAGTACATAGACCGCACGGCCCATGTCGAACAGCTTGCGCTCCACGGCATAGGCCAGGGTGCTCTTACCGGCGCCGGAGAGGCCGCTGAACAACACGGTGGCTGGCTGCTGGCCAAAGCGCAGGGCACGCTCTTCGGTGGAGACGTGGGCGAGCTTGCCATGATGGCCGGTGCTGCCGTGCGGCAGGACTGGCGGGGCAATGATCATGCCGGCGCCGACGGTACCGTTGGTCAGGCGGTCGATGACGATGAACGCGCCGGTGGTGCGGTTGCTGTCGTAGCCGTCCAGGGCGATGGCGGCATCCAGGCTGACCTTGACGCGACCGATCTCGTTCAGTTGCAGGGCACTGGCAGCGCCCTGCTCCAGGGTGTTCACATCGACCTTGTGGGTGATGCTGGCGATCGAGCCCGGCACGTAGCTGGTGGCGCGCTTGATGTCGTACTTCTTGCCTGGGAGCATCGGCTCCTCGGACATCCATACCAGCATGGCGTCGAACTGGTCGGTGACCGGCGGAACGTTGTCGGCATGCACCAGCAAATCGCCACGGGAGATGTCGATCTCGTCTTCCATGGTCAGGGTCACGGCCTGGCCTGGGCCTGCGTTTTCCAGCTCACCTTCGAAAGTGACGATGGACTTGACCCGGCTGCTCTTGCCCGACGGCAGCACGACCACTTCGTCACCCTTGTGCACGACACCGCTGGCGATGGTGCCGGCAAAGCCGCGGAAGTTCAGGTTCGGACGGTTGACGTACTGCACCGGGAAGCGCAGGTCGGTGAAGTTGCGGTCGGCCGCCACTTCCACGGTTTCGAGGATTTCCATCAGCGCAGGGCCGGTGTACCACGGCGAACGCTCGCTGCGGTTGACCACGTTGTCGCCCTTGAGCGCCGACATCGGCACGAAGTGCAGGCTCGACGGCTTGAGGTTGATGCCCTCGGCGAACTTCAGGTAGTCGGCCTTGATCGATTCGAAGACCTGCTCATCGAAGTTCTTCAGGTCCATCTTGTTGACCGCGACGACGATGTGCTTGATGCCCAGCAACGAGGCGATGTAGCTGTGGCGACGGGTCTGGGTCTGCACGCCATAGCGCGCATCGACCAGGATGATCGCCAGGTCGCAGGTCGAGGCGCCGGTGGCCATGTTGCGGGTGTACTGCTCGTGGCCCGGAGTGTCGGCGATGATGAACTTGCGCTTGGCGGTGGAGAAGTAGCGGTAGGCGACATCGATGGTGATGCCCTGCTCACGCTCGGCCTGCAGACCGTCGACCAGAAGCGCCAGGTCCACTTCCTCGCCGGTGGTGCCGACCTTTTTCGAGTCACGGGTGATGGCCTCGAGGTGGTCCTCGTAGATCATCTTCGAGTCATGCAGCAGGCGCCCGATCAGGGTGCTCTTGCCGTCGTCGACGTTGCCGCAGGTCAAAAAGCGCAGCAGTTCCTTGCGCTCGTGCTGGGCCAGGTAGGCGAGGATGTCCTCGCTGATCAGATCAGATTGGTGCGACATGGAGTAACCCTGAAATTAGAAGTAGCCTTGGCGTTTCTTGTCTTCCATGGAACCGGCGCCATCGTGGTCGATGACGCGGCCCTGGCGCTCGGACGTACGGGTCAGGAGCATTTCCTGAATGATGTCCGTCAGGGTCTCGGCTTCCGACTCGACAGCACCCGTCAACGGGTAGCAGCCCAGGGTACGGAAACGCACCTTCTTCTTGACGATGCGCGCTTTCTCTTCATCGGTCAGATGCTCGAGGATGCGCTCGTCGTCGATCATGATCAGGGTGCCGTTCTTCTCGATGACTTCACGCTCGGCAGCGAAGTACAGCGGCACGATCGGGATACCTTCGAGGTAGATGTACTGCCAGATGTCCAGCTCGGTCCAGTTCGACAGGGGGAAGACGCGGATCGACTCGCCCTTGTTGACCTTGCCGTTGTAGATGTTCCACAGCTCCGGGCGCTGGTTCTTCGGGTCCCAGCGGTGCTTGCTGTCGCGGAACGAATACACACGCTCCTTGGCGCGGGACTTCTCCTCGTCGCGGCGGGCGCCGCCGAACGCGGCGTCGAAGCCATGCTTGTCCAGCGCCTGCTTCAGGCCCTGGGTCTTCATGATGTCGGTGTGCTTGGAGCTGCCATGGGTGAACGGGTTGATGCCCTGCGCCACACCTTCAGGGTTGACGTGGGTGATCAACTCCAGGCCCATCTCCTCGACCATCTTGTCGCGGAAGCGGTACATCTCCTGGAATTTCCACTGGGTGTCGACGTGCATCACCGGGAACGGCAGCTTGCCTGGGAAGAAGGCCTTGCGCGCCAGGTGCAGCATCACGGCGGAGTCCTTGCCGATCGAGTACAGCATCACCGGGTTGTCGAACTCGGCGGCCACCTCGCGGATGATGTGGATGCTCTCCGCCTCCAGCTGTTTCAAGTGCGTCAGTTTGTCGACCATGGCTACTCACGAAAAACGATCTTATGGACGGCCTGCGGGCCGTGTTCGAGCGAGGAACTGTATCACAGCGCCTGATTCTATTTAGGAGGCTGACTAGACCGAAAGAATCTAACGATATGACTGCGGGTTTGGGGACGTGGAGCGCGCCTTCGCGGCTAAACCCGCTGCCACAGCCAATCCTCTGCGGGAGCGGGTTCACCTTTGAAATAGCCGAGATCAGATGGGGTTGGGGCAGTCGATGAACAGGTGCTCCACCGCAAAGCGCCGTGCCAGGTAGTCGCCCAGCGCCTGCACGCCGTAACGCTCGGTGGCATGGTGCCCGGCCGCGATGAAACTGATGCCGTTCTCCCGGGCGCTGTGGAAGGTCTGCTCGGACGCCTCGCCACTGAGGAACAGATCCACGCCGGCAGCGATGGCGGTGTCGATGTAGCCCTGACCGCCACCTGTGCACCAGCCGACCCGGCGCACCAATTGTTCGCCCTCGATCACCAACGGCTCACGCCCCATCACTTCCTGCACCCGGCGGGCAAAATCGCGCGCCGACATCGGCTCGGCCAGGGAGCCCACCAGACCGACTACTTTGGGGTTCTGCGGGTCCAGCGGCCCCTCGACGGTGATGTCCAGTTGACGGGCCAACTGCACGTTGTTGCCCACCTCAGGGTGTACGTCCAGCGGCAGGTGGTAGGCGAGCAGACTGATGTCATGCTTGAGCAGGGTTTTGATCCGGCGCTGCTTCATGCCCGTGATGCACGGGTTCTCGCCTTTCCAGAAGTAACCATGGTGCACCAGCACCAGATCGGCCTCGGCCTCAACTGCCGCATCCAGCAATGCCTGGCTGGCAGTGACGCCGCTGACGATCCGGCTGACCTGCGGACGGCCTTCGACCTGCAGGCCGTTGGGGCAGTAGTCTTGGATCTTCGCGCTGCCCAGGTAGCGCTCGGCTTCCTCGACCAGAGTGTTCAGGGCGACGGCCATGGAAAATCTCCTCGAAATCTGCACGTTCGGCGGGCACAACGCCCGTATAATGGCCGCCATTATGGGCCGTCGCCGGCTTCGGGGAAACCGGCTGCAACCCGCCTGGGGATCAGCTCGTGGCACGCTCATCCGCGAGTAAACCCGCGGACGCTGCACCACGTTCAAGACCGTCGCCTGATCAACGCTTTCACGTGTATGATCGCGCGCGCTCGCACCCTTGCTGCGTAGCCACTGGCCCCTGCCCTACTCCCAGGATTCATTCGATGCTCAAGGCTCTGCGTTACTTTGGCTGGCCCCTGCTTACCGGTGTGCTGGTCGCCCTGCTGATCATCCAGCGCTTTCCCCAGTGGGTCGGCCTGCCCAGCCAGGACGTCAACCTGCAGCAGGCTCCGCAGACCTCGCGGATCGTGCAGGGCCCGGTGTCCTATGCCGATGCCGTGACGCTGGCCGCGCCGGCAGTGGCCAACCTGTACACCACCAAGGTGGTCAACAAGAGTGCCCATCCGCTATTCGAAGACCCGCAATTCCGCCGCTTCTTCGGCGACAACCTGCCCAAGCAGCGGCGTTGGGAGTCCAGCCTGGGTTCGGCAGTGATCATGAGCCCCGAAGGCTACCTGCTGACCAACAACCACGTGACCAGCGGCGCCGACCAGATCGTGGTGGCGCTCAAGGACGGTCGCGAGACCCTGGCCCGGGTCATCGGCAGCGACCCGGAAACCGACCTCGCGGTGTTGAAGATCGACCTGAAGAAACTGCCTGCGATCACCATCGGTCGCTCCGACAATATCCATATCGGCGACGTGTCCCTGGCCATCGGCAACCCCTTCGGCGTCGGCCAGACCGTGACCATGGGCATCATCAGCGCCACCGGCCGCAACCAGCTGGGCCTGAACAACTACGAAGACTTCATCCAGACCGACGCGGCGATCAACCCCGGCAACTCCGGCGGCGCCCTGGTCGACGCAAACGGCAACCTGATCGGCATCAACACCGCGATCTTCTCCAAGTCCGGCGGCTCCCAAGGCATCGGCTTCGCCATCCCGGTAAAGCTGGCGCTGGAGGTGATGAAATCGATCGTCGAGCATGGCCAGGTCATTCGTGGCTGGCTGGGCATCGAGGTGCAGCCGCTGAGCCAGGAGCTGGCCGAGTCCTATGGCATGCAGGGTCGTCCAGGCATCGTCGTGGCGGGCATCTTCCGCGATGGCCCAGCCCAACGTGCCGGCCTGCAACTGGGCGACGTGATCATGAGCATCAACGGCGAACCTGCCGGAGATGGTCGCAAGTCGATGAACCAGGTGGCGCGGATCAAGCCCAACGAGAAGATCACCATCGAAGTGATGCGCAACGGGCAACAGCTCAAGCTGATCGCCGAGGTGGGGCTGCGACCGCCACCTGCGCCGGTCGCCGCCCAGGAAGAAAAGTAACAAAAAGGGCTGCTTTGCAGCCCTGGCGCAGGCTTTCACGGCCCCTCCCACAGCGAAGATCCGGGCGAAGCCTGCGAAAGGGCCGCGTCGCGGCCCCGGTCACATCAATGCAGGATCTGGCTCAGGAACAGCTTGGTCCGATCACTGCGCGGCCGGTCGAAGAAGTCATCCGGCGCGGCCTGTTCGACGATCTCCCCCTTGTCCATGAAGATCACCCGGTTCGCCACGGTCCGGGCAAAGCCCATCTCGTGGGTCACGCAGAGCATGGTCATGCCGTCCTCGGCGAGTCCCACCATGGTATCGAGCACTTCCTTGACCATCTCCGGGTCCAGCGCCGAGGTCGGTTCGTCGAAGAGCATGATCTTGGGCTTCATGCACAGGGCGCGGGCGATCGCCACCCGCTGTTGCTGGCCACCGGACAGTTGCCCCGGATACTTGTGCGCCTGCTCGGGAATGCGCACCCGCTCCAGGTAGTGCATGGCGATTTCCTCGGCTTTGCGTCGGGGCATCTTGCGCACCCACATCGGTGCCAGGGTGCAGTTTTCCAGAATGCTCAAGTGCGGGAACAGGTTGAAGTGCTGGAACACCATGCCCACCTCGCGGCGGATCGCTTCGATCTGCTTGAGGTCGTTGGTCAGTTCCACGCCATCGACGACGATGCGCCCCTGCTGGTGTTCCTCCAGGCGGTTGAGGCAACGGATGGTGGTGGACTTGCCCGAGCCGGACGGCCCGCACAGCACGATGCGCTCGCCCTGACGCACATTGAGGTTGATGTCCTTCAGTACGTGGAACTGCCCGTACCACTTGTTCACACCCTGCATCTGGATGATGCCTTCGGGGCCGACAGGCTGCTTGATCGCTTCACTCATTTCGAGACTCCTAACGCTTGTGGCCAGTGTCCAGCTTGCGCTCCAGGTGCATGGAGTAGCGGGACATACCGAAACAGAAAATCCAGAACACCAAGGCGGCGAACACATAGCCCTCGGTCGCCATGCCCAGCCAGGTCGGGTCGGCCGCAGCCTGCTTGACGCTGTTGAGCAGGTCGAACAGGCCGATGATGATCACCAGGCTCGTGTCCTTGAACAGGGCAATGAAGGTGTTGACGATGCCGGGGATCACCAGCTTGAGCGCCTGAGGCAGGATCACCAGCCCCATCGACCGCCAGTAGCCCAGGCCCATGGCCGCAGCCGCCTCGTATTGGCCCTTGGGAATGGCCTGCAGCCCGCCGCGGACCACCTCGGCGATATAGGCCGACTGGAACAGGATCACCCCGATCATCGCCCGCAGCAGCTTGTCGAAGCTCATGCCCTCGGGCAGGAACAACGGCAGCATCACCGAGGACATGAACAGTACGGTGATCAGTGGCACGCCACGCCAGAACTCGATGAAGGTCACGCAGACCACCTTCACCGCCGGCATGTTGGAACGCCGTCCCAGCGCCAGCAGGATGCCCAGGGGCAAGGCGCCAACGATGCCGACGGTGGCGATCACCAAGGTCAGCATCAGGCCGCCCCACTGGCTGGTCGGAACCGTGCTCAGACCCAGGTAGCCACCGTGCAGCAAGGTGTAGGCGATGATCGGGTACAGCACCAGAAAGCCCAGGCCGTAGGCCACCTTGCGCGGGAAACGCTTGATGAACAGCGGCGCGGCGCCCAGCACGGCGAGCCAGACGGTCAGGTCGACCCGCCAGCGCAACTCCACCGGGTAGTAGCCGTACATGAACTGGCCGAAGCGTTGCTGGATGAACACCCAGCAGGCGCCTTCCTTGGTGCAATCGGCACGGGTGGTGCCGACCCAGTTGGCATCGATGAACGCCCATTGCACCAAAGGCGGCACGATCAGCCACACCAGGTACAGGGCGAACAGCGTCAACAGGGTGTTCAGCCAGCTGGAGAACAGGTTCGCACGCATCCATGCGAGCACGCCGACGGTCTTGACCGGTGGCGGCATGTCAGGTTTGAAAACATGGGCAGTCACTGGCGTATCCTCACCGCTCGATCAGCGCGATGCGCTTGTTGTACCAGTTCATCAGCAGCGAAATGCTGATGCTGATGGCCAGATAGACACTCATGGTGATGGCGATCACCTCGATGGCCTGACCGGTCTGGTTGAGCACGGTACCGGCGAACAGCGAGACCATTTCCGGGTAGCCGATGCCGGCCGCCAGGGATGAGTTCTTCGCCAGGTTCAGGTACTGGCTGGTCAGCGGCGGCACGATCACCCGCAATGCCTGGGGGATGATCACCTTGCGCAGGGTCGGCCCCTCGCGCAGGCCAAGAGAGCGCGCGGCCTCGGTCTGGCCATGGCTGACCGATCGGATGCCCGAACGCACGATTTCGGCGATGAACGCTGCGGTATAGATGGTCAGCGCCAAGGTCAGGGCCAGCAGTTCAGGGATCAGCACCCAGCCACCGACGAAGTTGAAGCCCTTGAGCTGCGGCACTTCCCAGCTCAACGGATTGCCGAACAGCAGCACGCACACGCCTGGGATGCCGATCAACATGAGCAGCCCCACCCAGAACTTGTGGAACGGCTCGCCGGTTTCATCGAAGCGCTTGTTGGCAAGACGCACCATCAGCGCGATGGCGACGATCGCCAGCACCACGGCGCCCACGAACGGCCAGAAGCCCTCGGCCATGGAGGCACCGGGCATGTTCACGCCACGGTTGCTGATGAAGAAGGTGTCCTGCAGGTTGATGCTGCCCCGCGGCCCCGGTAGCGTCAGGAACACCGCGAAGTACCAGAACAGGATCTGCAACAACGGCGGAATGTTGCGGAACGTCTCGACATAGACCGTCGCCAGCTTGTTGATCATCCAGTTCGGCGACAGCCGCGCCACACCGATGATGAAGCCCAACAGCGTCGCCAGGATGATGCCGATGAAGGTAACCAGCAGGGTGTTGAGCAGGCCGATGAGAAACACACGGGCGTAGCTGTCCGACTCCACGTAGGGAATCAGGTGCTGGGCGATGCCGAAGCCTGCGCTGCGCTCGAGAAAGTCGAAACCCGAGGTGATGCCCCGGTGTTGCAAGTTGGTTTGCGTGTTGTGGAACAGGTACCAGCCCAGGCCGACCACTAAGACCACCGTGACGATCTGGAACAGCCACGCGCGCACACGTGGATCGCTCAGGGAAAACCCCTTCTGCGCGCCAATTTGATTTTGCATGTAATGCCCCGAAAGGATGGGATCGAACAACCTGCGGCGGCGCGGTGCCGCCGCAGGTGCAACCATCAGCGCACTGGTGGCGCGTACTGGATGCCGCCGTTGTTCCACAGGGCGTTCATGCCACGATCGATCTTCAGGTCAGTGCTCTGGCCCAGGTTCTTCTCGAACACTTCGCCGTAGTTACCCACCTGTTTGACGATCTGCACCACCCAGTCCTTGGGCAGCTTCAGGTCCTTGCCGTACTCGCCGTCGGCGCCGAGCAGGCGGGCGACGTCGGGGTTCTTGGTGGACTTGGCCTCGGCCTCGACGTTCTTCGAGGTGATGCCTGCCTCTTCGGCGTTAAGCATGGCGAAGAGGGTCCACTTGACGATGCTGAACCACTCCTCGTCACCCTTGCGCACGACCGGGCCCAGAGGCTCCTTCGAGATGGTTTCCGGCAGCACCACGTATTCGCTTGGCGCGGCCAGCTTGGAGCGCTGGGCGAACAGCTGCGATTTGTCGGAGGTCAGCACATCGCAACGACCGGACTCCAGCGACTTGGCGCTTTCATCGGAAGTGTCGAAGGTGATCGGGGTGTACTTCAGGCCGTTGGCACGGAAGAAGTCAGAGACGTTCAACTCAGTGGTGGTACCGGCCTGGATGCAGATGGTCGCGCCATCGAGCTCCTTGGCACTGGAGACGCCCAGCTTTTTGTTGACCAGGAAACCGACGCCGTCGTAGTAGGTCACGCCGGCGAATACCAGGCCCATCCCGGCATCACGCGAACTGGTCCAGGTGGTGTTGCGCGACAGGACATCGACTTCACCCGATTGCAGCGCAGTGAAGCGTTCTTTGGCGTTGAGCTGGCTGAACTTGACCTTGGTCGCGTCGCCGAAGACGGCGGCGGCCACGGCGCGGCACACATCGGCATCGATACCGACGATCTTGCCGGTGCTGTCCGGTACCGAGAAGCCCGGCAGGCCGTCACTCACGCCACACTGGACGAAGCCCTTCTTCTTTACCGCATCTAGCGTAGCGCCAGCGTGGGCGAAGCTGGTGGCGCCCAGCGCAGCGGCAGCGGTCAGGACTGCCAGGGTGGTTTTCAACATCTTCATTCACAACCTCCAATCGCTCTTGTTGTATCGAGCCGGAATTGCACCGCACCCTTATGAGGCGCATCCGACCCCTTGTTGGCTTGTTATCGGGTCAATTGGCGCAATGGGCCGTTCTGGTGACAGCCTTCTATCCGCACGAGGGGTGTTACCGTCTCCGGCCATCCCCTCGCATCGGTTGATTCATAGCAAAGGGCGTACCACAGTCTCGGGCTCAAGCGTTTAAGGGGTCGTCAAGCAGGAAAAGTTGTAGAGTTGCGACATCTTCTTGTGGCATTACCCATACACGCCTTTATTTCATGCACTCGATCAGGCGCGTGCGCACACTTTCGGAGCAGTCATGACCAACCCGTTGATCCTCGAACCCCAGAACACCGCAGACGCCTGTGTTATCTGGTTGCACGGCCTGGGGGCCGACCGTTACGACTTCCTACCGGTGGCCGAAGCGTTGCAGGAACACCTACTCAGCACCCGCTTCGTTATGCCCCAGGCGCCGACACGCGCGGTAACGATTAACGGCGGCTACGCCATGCCCAGCTGGTACGACATCAAGGCCATGACGCCTGCGCGCGCTATCGACGAAGCGCAGTTGGAAGCGTCCGCCGATCAGGTGGTGGCGTTGATCGAAGCCGAGCGAGCCAAGGGCATCGACCTGACGCGAATCTTCCTGGCGGGGTTCTCCCAGGGTGGCGCGGTGGTGCTGCACACGGCCTATATAAAGTGGCAGGAAGCCCTGGGCGGTGTACTGGCGTTGTCCACCTACGCGCCCACTTTCAATGAAAACCATCAGCTGAGCGCCTGCCAGCAGCGCACTCCGGCCCTCTGCCTGCACGGCGTGCACGACCCGGTGGTGATCCCGTCCATGGGCCGCACGGCCTATGAGCACCTCAAGCAGTGGGGCGTCGAAGTGGCCTGGGAGGAATACCCGATGGAACACGAAGTGGTGCCCCAGGAAATCAACGATATCTACAACTGGCTGGTGCGCCACCTGCGCTAGCGGTGCAATCTGCTGTAGTTGTAGGCGCACCGCACTACGCCCTGCCCGGTTCTTGCATTACACTGCCGGGCGTACATTCCTTAACCAGTTGACGAGACGATCGTGCTCAAGGCACTCAAGAAAATTTTCGCCAAGGGCGACGCCGCACCCCAGGCCAACGTGCCTGCCGCCGGCGTGATGACGCCCCCACCTGCACCTGCGGTCGTACCGCCGGCGCCCCCAGCCTCGCCGGTCAATACGCCCGAGGCCACGTCCCCCACTCGCGACGACAAGCCCGCCAAGGACAAGCCACGTCGCGAACGCAAACCCAAGCCCCAGGCCAGCCTGTGGAAGCCGGAAGATTTCGTGGTCGAGCCCCAGGAGGGCAAGACCCGCTTCCATGACTTCAAGCTTTCCAACGAGCTGATGCATGCCATCCATGACCTGGGCTTCCCGTACTGCACGCCGATCCAGGCCCAGGTGCTGGGTCACACCCTGCGCGGCAAGGACGCCATCGGCCGGGCCCAAACCGGCACCGGCAAGACCGCCGCGTTCCTGATCTCGATCATTTCCCAGCTGCAGCAGGTACCGCCGCCCAAGGAACGCTACATGGGCGAGCCGCGCGCGCTGATCATCGCGCCGACCCGCGAGCTGGTGGTGCAGATCGCCAAGGACGCCATGGCCCTGACCAAGTACAGCGGCCTGAACGTCATGACGTTCGTCGGCGGCATGGACTTCGACAAGCAACTCAAGGCCCTGGAAGCGCGTCACTGCGACATCCTCGTAGCCACGCCAGGCCGCCTGCTGGACTTCCACCAGCGCGGCGAAGTGCATCTGGACATGGTCGAGGTGCTGGTGCTAGATGAAGCCGACCGCATGCTCGACATGGGCTTCATCCCCCAGGTCCGGCAGATCATCCGCCAGACCCCGCCCAAGAGCGAGCGTCAGACCCTGCTGTTCTCCGCCACCTTCACCGATGACGTGATGAACCTGGCCAAGCAGTGGACCACCAACCCGGCCATCGTCGAGATCGAGCCGGAGAACGTGGCCAGCGAAACGGTCGAACAGCACGTCTATGCAGTGGCCAGCAGCGACAAGTACAAGCTGCTGTACAACCTGGTCACGCAGAACAAGTGGGAACGGGTGATGGTCTTCGCCAACCGCAAGGATGAAGTGCGCCGCATCGAAGAGCGCCTGGTGCGCGACGGCATCAATGCCGCCCAGTTGTCGGGCGACGTGCCGCAGCATAAGCGCATCCGCACCCTGGAGAACTTCCGCGAAGGTCGCATCGCGGTGCTGGTGGCCACCGACGTGGCCGGCCGTGGCATTCACATCGACGGCATCAGCCACGTGATCAACTTCACCCTGCCGGAGGACCCGGACGACTACGTGCACCGCATCGGCCGTACTGGCCGTGCCGGGACCAGCGGTGTGTCGATCAGCTTCGCCGGCGAGGACGATGCCTACCAGCTTCCGGCCATCGAAGAGCTGCTGGGGCGCAAGATCAAGTGCGAGATGCCACCGGACGAACTGCTGAAGTCGATACCGCGCAAGCATCACTGAGCCGTGTACCTTGGGGCACCTTGTGCCCCTTCCCGAGCGGTCCGGCGCCCCGGCAAGACCGCTCCCACAAGCCCTGCGCCGAGCCGCAGGGCCTGTTCTGCGGGCCAAGCCCCACCCCTGCTTTCTCTACCCCTCCCTTTCTGGCGCCGAACTGCGCCCCAACCTTTTTGCGCCTGCGATATTGTCCAAATAAACAAAAAGTCCATAATGGAAAAAATAGTTTATCTGGAGCTTCGTATGACCGCGCCCCTCGTCGTCGATCAACAACACGCCCGCCAATTGCTCGCCCAGGTGGATGTCCCACACATCCTGCGCAATCTGTTCCGTGACCTGGCCAGCGGCCAGGCGGTACAGCCACCCCAACAACTGGTGGAGTTTCCGGCTGGCCGGGGCGACTTCATCAACTATGGCGGCGTGTTGGCCACGGAGCGGGTCTATGGGGTAAAAACCTCACCCTACATCGTCCGTGACCAAGGCCCCCTGGTCACCGCCTGGACCCTGCTGATGTCCATGGACAGCGGTCAACCTCTGATGCTCTGCGACGCCGGCGAACTGACCACCGCCCGCACCGCCGCTACCACTGCCGTGGCCATCGACGCGCTGGCCCCAGGCCATGCCCGCCGCCTGACGGTGATCGGCAGCGGTCCGATCGCCCGCGCTCACCTGCACTATGTGCGCGGCCTGCGCGACTGGCAGGACATTCGCCTGTATTCCCCCAGCCTGGGCCAACAGAGCGCAGGGCAACGCGAACACCTGGCCGGCCTCGACAGCCGCCTGCAATTGATGGAAAACCTCGAGCAGGCCCTGGACGATGCCGACGTGATCATGCTCTGCACCTCCTCGGCCGTGCCAGTCATCGACCCACGCACGCTGAGCAAACCGGCGCTGATCACCTCGATCAGCACCAATGCCGTGCGCGCCCATGAAATCCCGCCAGCCTGCCTGGCCGAAATGGATGTCTACTGCGATTACCGGGTAACCACCCCCGCCAGCGCAGGCGAAATGCGCATCGCCGCCGAGCAACTGGGGTGGCAGGCAGACGCGATCGTCGGCGACCTGCCGCAACTGCTCAGTGGCAACGCCGCCGCGCCCGCCTACCACCGCCATGCCTTCTTCCGCTCCATCGGACTGGGCCTGGAGGACATTGCCCTGGCCAATGCCCTGTATCAGCTGCTGCGCGAAGCCTGAGGAGAACAGCATGCAGACTGCCGACTACATCATCGTCGGCGCCGGTATCGCCGGCGCCTCCACCGGCTACTGGCTCGCAGCCCATGGCCGCGTGCTAGTGCTCGAGCGCGAATCCCAGCCTGGCTATCACTCCACCGGCCGTTCGGCGGCGCTCTACACCGCCGCCTACGGCACGCCACAGGTACGCGCCCTGACCCTCGCCAGCCGTGCTTTTTTCGATCATCCGCCCAGTGGTTTCGCCGAGCATCCTCTGCTCACCCCGCGCGGTGAGATGACCGTGGACTTCAACGGCGATCCGGCCGAACTGCAACGCCAGTACCTCAGCGCCAAGGCCTGCGTGCCCGAATTCGAGCTGCTCGATGCCGACCAGGCCTGCGCCCGCCTGCCGGTGCTGTGTCGGGACAAAGTCCATGGCGCCCTCTACGACCCGAGCGCCAGCGACATCGACACCGATGCCCTGCACCAAGGCTACCTGCGCGGCATTCGCCGGCAACAGGGCGAAGTGCGCAGCGATTGCGAGGTGCAACGGGTAGAGCGTGACGCCCAAGGGCTGTGGCAGGTGCATACCAACCAGGGCAGTTTCAGCGCCCCCGTGCTGATCAACGCCGCGGGCGCCTGGGCGGACCACATCGGGGTACTGGCCGGCGCTCGCCCCCTCGGCCTGCAACCCAAGCGCCGCGCTGCCTTCATCTTCGCCGCCCCCGAGGGCGTCGACTGCCACAACTGGCCGATGCTGGTCAGCCTCGATGAATCCTTCTACATGAAGCCGGATGCCGGCATGCTCCTGGGCTCTCCCGCCAATGCCGACCCGGTGGAGCCGCACGATGTACAACCCGAAGAGCTCGACATCGCCTTAGGCATCTATCAGATCGAGGAAGCCACCACCCTGCGCATCCGCCGTCCTACCCGCACCTGGGCCGGGCTGCGCAGTTTCGTTGCCGACGGCGACCTGGTCGCCGGCTTCGACCCGCAGGTGCCTGGGCTGTTCTGGGTCGCGGGCCAAGGCGGCTACGGCATCCAGACCTCACCCGCCATGGGCCAGGCCAGCGCCGCCCTGGTGCGTGGCGAGGCGCTGCCGGATCACCTGCATGGCTTTGGCCTGACGGCCGCCATGCTATCCCCGGCACGCCTGTCGGGATGACGCGCCGCCGCGATTGCGGCACACTCGCAGCGCCCTCGCCGCAGGGCGCTGACACAGCCTGGAGCCTGCCTCAATGCCATCCCCTCGCCCTGACCCGGCCCTGGACAACTACCGGGCCATCGCCGATGCCATCGCCACCCTGTTCTTCCCCCACGCCGAAGTGGTGCTGCACGACCTGCGCACCCAGAAGATCGACTACATCGCCAACAACCTGTCCAAACGCGAGATCGGCGACGATGCGGCCCTGGAAGACATGCTCGAGCACGGTACCGATGAAACCAACATCGGCCCCTACGAAAAACTCAACTGGGACGGGCAGAAGATCCGCTCGTTGAGCACCGTGTTGCGCGATGCCGCAGGCACACCCCTGGCCATGCTGTGCATCAATCTGAATATCTCGCTGTTCGAGAACGCCAAGGCGGCGCTGGATCTGTTCCTTTCGCCCAGCCGATTGATTCCCCAACCCGACGCGCTGTTTCGCGATGACTGGCAGGAACGTATCAACACCTTCCTCAACGGCTGGCTGCGCCAGCGTCAGTTGAGCCTTAACCTGCTGACCCGCGATCACAAGCGCGAGCTGGTCCTGGCCCTGCATGCAGAGGGCGCTTTCAAGGGCAAGAGTGCGGCCAACTACGTGGCCAACGTGCTGGGAATGGGACGGGCGACGGTGTACAAGCACCTGAAAGAACTCAAGGCCTGAGCGCTGCAGAGGTCCCTTGACGATTGCCGGGGCTGCGCAGCGGTCGGAAAAGGGGCGCAAGGCGCCCCCAGCGCAGTGTTTCAGTCGCCGTAGATATCCGATTTGAAGTACTTGGCCTGGATCTTCTGGTATTCGCCGTTGGCACGAATGGCATCGATGGCGCTATTGAGCTGGCTCACCAATTCGGTGTTGCCTTTGCGCACCGCGATGCCGGCACCTTCACCGACGTACTTGGGGTCCTTCAGCTCCGGCCCTACGAAGGCAAAGTCGGCGCCCCGAGGCATCGACAGGAAGTCCTCCAGGGGAATGGTATCGGCAAAAATGGCATCCACACGCCCGGACGCCAGGTCCATGTAGATCTCTTCGTTGTTGCTGTAGCGGTTGACCTTCACACCCATGGGTTCGAGCACTTCAGTGGCATAGCGGTCAGTGGTGGTGGCACGCTGCACGCCGATGGTCTTGCCTTTGAGGCTCTGGTACTGGTCATCGACAACCGCCCCCTTCTTCATCACTAGGCGCGATGAGGTGAAGTAGTACTTGTGGGTGAAGTCCACCGATTGCTTGCGCTCTTTGGTAATGGTCATCGACGACAAGGCCGCATCGATCTTCCTGACCTTCAACGAGGGGATCAGCCCGTCGAACTCGACCTCGTTCCAGACACACTTGACCTTCATTTGCGCGCACAGGGCATTGCCGATCTCGTAGTCGAAGCCCACGATTTCGCCCTTGTCGTTTTTCGAGGCAAACGGCGGGTAGGCGGCCTCGATACCGATGCGCAGGACGTTCTCGGCAGCGTACAGGTTGCTACCGGCCAACAGGCCCAGGGCCAGACCACTGATCAGGGTGAGCTTTCTCATGGGGGGATCTCTCTCGCTCGTTATTGGAGGTGTGGTGCAAGACAGAGCAAAGGTGACAGGCGCAAGGCTGCCTGGAATCATTTTGTACTTATGATTCCATACTGGACTTTTTTGTATAGAAACTCAACTACCAACCACAACATGCAGCACAGGCAGACGCATCCGGCCCGCCCGTGCCCCGGCAGGTTCACCAGCGACCGGCGGCATCCTGGTCGCTTTGCCGACCTTCGACCCAACGCGGCCCATCCTGGGTGTTCTCTTTCTTCCAGAACGGCGCCCGGGTCTTGAGGTAGTCCATGATGAAATTGCAGGCATCGAACGCCGCCTGACGGTGAGCGCTGGCCACGCCGACAAAAACGATCGGTTCGCCCGGCTCCAGCGCGCCGATGCGGTGCAGCACCTCGACCTTGAGCAGTGGCCAGCGCTGCTCGGCCTCGACGACGATCTTGGCCAACGCTTTCTCGGTCATGCCTGGGTAATGCTCGAGGAACATCCCCGCCACTTCACGGCCATCGTTGAAATCCCGCACATAGCCGACGAACCCCACCACCGCGCCCACGCCGACGTTGGCCGCGTGCATCGCATTGACCTCAAGGCCTGGATCGAAGGCCTGCTCCTGTACTCGAACGCCCATGCTCAACCTCCCGTGACCGGCGGGAAGAACGCCACTTCGTCGCCCTCCTCCACCGGCTCGGCCAGCTTGCTCAGATCCTGATTGCGTGCGCACATCAGGTTCTGCTCGGCCAGCACCTCGTATTGCCCGCCCTTGGCCACCAAGGCCTGGCGCACGTCGTCCAGGGTCGCGAAAGTCCCTTCGAGCGGCTCGCCATCGACCCCTAGCAATTCACGATAACGGGCGAAATACACCACCTGAACCTTCATCACGCCTCCACCTGGTAATGGCCGCTCTTGCCGCCGAGCTTCTCCAGCAGGCGTACTTGCTCGATCACCATGCCTTTGTCGACGGCCTTGCACATGTCATAGATCGTCAGCGCCGCAACGCTGGCGGCAGTCAGCGCTTCCATTTCCACACCGGTCTGCCCGGCCAGCTTGCAACGGGCGACGATGCGCACCGCATCAGAACCTTCGGCGTTGAGCTCGACCTTGACGCTGGTGAGCATCAGCGGGTGGCACAGCGGGATCAGGTCGCTGGTCTTCTTCGCCGCCTGGATCCCGGCGATGCGCGCCACGGCGAACACATCGCCCTTGGGATGCTCGCCGTCGACGATCATCTGCAACGTCTGCGGCAACATGCGCACCCGCGCTTCGGCCACCGCCTCACGCGCGGTCACGGCCTTTTCGGTGACGTCGACCATGTTGGCGCGCCCCTGGGAATCGAGATGAGTCAGCACTGCATTGCTCCTGTGAAGGGAACAAAGAGTGTAAACCCGCAGGTCAGCTTTGAGCAGTGGTTGTGTCGCAGGCAGGCCAAATCACACTGGCGGCGGTGGGAGCGGGGGTATCCGCGTAGAGGACGCCACAGAAGCCGGGCGGCGAACCGCCCGGCAGACTGGGGTTTACAGATGGGACTCGGCGTACTCGGCCAGCACCGAGCGTGGCACGCCCTGCAAGGTGATATGAACGCCGTGAGGGAAGTCCTTGAAGCGTTCGGTGAGGTAGGTCAGCCCGGAGCTGGTGGCCGACAGGTAAGGGGTATCGATCTGCGCCAGGTTACCCAGGCACACCACCTTGGACCCTGCCCCGGCACGGGTGATGATGGTCTTCATCTGGTGCGGGGTGAGGTTCTGGCACTCGTCGATCAGGATCAGGCTCTGCTGGAAGCTGCGCCCACGGATGTAGTTCAGCGACTTGAACTGCAACGGGACCCGCTCGAGGATGTACTCGACGCTACCGTGGGTACTCTCGTCATCCATGTGCAGGGCTTCGAGGTTGTCGGTGATGGCGCCCAGCCAAGGCTCCATCTTCTCGGCCTCGGTCCCCGGCAGGAAGCCGATCTCCTGGTCCAGCCCCTGCACGCTGCGGGTGGCGATGATGCGCCGGTAGCGCTTGCTGACCATGGTCTGCTCGATGGCGGCGGCAAGCGCCAGGATGGTCTTGCCGGAGCCGGCGGCGCCGGTCAGGTTGACCAGGTGGATATCCGGGTCGAGCAAGGCGAACAACGCCAGGCTCTGATGGATGTCGCGGGGTTTCAGCCCCCAGGCTTCCTGGTGCAGCAACGGCTCCTGGTGCAGGTCGAGCAGCAGCAGTTCGTCTTCACGGATGCCTTTGATCCAGCCGACGAAGCCTTGCTCGTCGATGATGAACTCATTGACGTGCACCGCCGGCAGGTTGTCGGTCAGTTGTACCCGATGCCAGGTGCGACCACGCTCCTGCCGGGTTTCGACCTTGCTGACGCGATCCCAGAACGAGCCGGTCACCGAGTGGTAGCCCTTGGACAGCAAGGAGACGTCATCGACCAACTGGTCGGTGCTGTAGTCCTCCGCGGCGATGCCGCAGGCACGCGCCTTCAGGCGCATGTTGATATCCTTGGTCACCAGCACTACGTCCAGATCTGAGCGGCGGGCACGCAACTCCAGAAGCTGGTTGATGATGATGTTGTCGTTGAGGGTTTCGGGCAGCAGCCGGTTTGGCTCGTTGCGTGGGCTCATCAGGATCGACAGGAACCCTTTGGGCCCGCTCTTGCCACGCTGGATCGGCACGCCCTGCTCGACGTCGCTGGGCGAGGCATCGCCAAGGGTCTGGTCGATGAGGCGGATGGCCTGGCGGCATTCGGCGGCGATGGTGTGTTTGCCGGTCTTGAGCTTGTCGAGTTCCTCCAGCACCGTCATCGGAATGGCGACATGGTGCTCCTCGAAGTTGAGCAAAGCGTTTGGATCGTGGATCAGGACATTGGTATCGAGCACATACAGGATTGGCTGGGTGGAGGAAGAATTGCGTCCTTGGTCATCCATACTCGGTCACCTTATGTGAAAGCCACACGACGCGTAATGCTGCGCCGCAGAGTGACCGCCGTTCTCCCCGTATCCGCGTCGTTACGGGCGGGGAGCGCACCTGGCAAGGAGGGCCTGGATGACGCCACCTGTGCTGCAGGATTCGGCTGTCTGGTACCTACATACCGCATTAATGATGACCAAAAAAAGTCTTTTTACGTTCCTTTGAACTTTATTTTTCCGATTGACGTTCAGGGCTTGGCTTGTGCCGTGAGCGGGACTAGAGTCAAAGATCAAGCCCCATCACGCTGCCCATATTCCCGGCAATCTTCCCAGCCGATTCCACTCTGCGCCGTGTTGCGCAACAGCCAATCCAGCGCCGGTTGCGCCTTGGGCAGGTTGTCGTGGAACTGGATCACCCCCTTGCGCCACAACAGCATCAAGGTCAGCACCCGATGCGCCGAGGCCTCGGCGCTCAGTGCACTGTCGTCCTGGGCGTCGATGTCCCACAGCGATACCTGAAGCTTCTGGCTGGCCATGAATGCCTCGCCATCGGCACGACGCTGTCCGTACGGCGGGCGGAACAACGGCACATACTGCGCCGGCAGGTCGGACTGGACCCGGGCCTGGGCCCGGCGCAGCGAATCCTGCCAGTCCAGCCATTGGGCATGGGAGCGATACTCCCAGCCCTGGATGCCCACGCATTGCCCGGCATAGAGCGCCCCCACAGGGGCACGCTGCTGCAAACGGTTGCCGAGCACGAAGAACAGGCCGCCGAACTTTTGCCGACGCAGATAATCGGCCAGCTCATCAGTGGCACCGCCCGCGGGGGTGGGGCCACCGACGAAAGTCAGCAGGAACACCCGGTCGTTGAGCTCATCGCCTGTGCGCTCGCTGTCCGACAGGCGCTCGACCTCGCTGCTGGTCTGAGGGAACAACGCCGCCTTGCGCAGTTGTTCATCCAGGTAACGAGTGTGGAATGCCCGGCTGGGCTCGAGCCAGCCGGTATAGAACTCGCCCACGCCGGAGGTGAAGGTGGCCGCCAGGGTCCGCAGTTCGGCCATGGACTCCAGCGGATAGCAGAAGGACGCATCCTGCTCGCAACTGCGCTGGGCCTGTTGATAGTTTTCCCATAGCCGCTGCCACATGCGCGCGCGCACCGCACGTATCACCGCCAGGTTGATCTGGCGCAGTTGCAGGCGCGCCGCCAGAGCCGGCTCGTCGAGCATTTCACTCTCCTGTAGCACCTGGGCGAACGACAGGATTTCGGCCCGCGAAGCGACATCGAACAACGCCGGGCTGTCCAGTTGTTCAGGCCACAGCGTGCGGTCCAGGGTGGCCTGGGGCGAAGGGGCAGCTTGGGCGGCAAGGCTCAGCAGGCCGGCCAGCAGGACGAAGGCAATACGCACGAATCAAGCTCTCCGCAGCAACATGACGCGCACTATAACGTGGCGTTGGGCGATGGTCCGTGACTATCGTCGCGATAGTTTGGTCTTGCCGGCCCCAGCCCGTAGAATCCGCCTCGACGATTCCAGGAGCCGACCCGATGCTGACGGTGATTTCCCCCGCCAAGACTCTCGACTACGACACCCCGCCGGTGACCCAGCGGTTCACCCTGCCCCAGTACCTGGACGACTCCCAGGTGCTGATCACCCAACTGCGCGAATTCACACCCGCACAGATCAGCGAACTGATGCACCTTTCCGACAAGCTCGCCGGCCTCAACGCCGCCCGCTTCGGCAGCTGGACCCCGGATTTCACCCCGGCCAACGCCAAGCAGGCGCTGCTGGCGTTCAAGGGTGACGTGTACACAGGCCTGGACGCCGAAAGCCTCGGCGAGGACGACTTCAGCTACGCCCAAGACCACCTGCGCATGCTGTCGGGCCTTTACGGCCTGCTGCGCCCGCTGGATCTGATGCAGCCCTACCGCCTGGAAATGGGCACCAAGCTGGTCAACGTCCGCGGCAAAGACCTCTATGCCTTCTGGGGCACGCGCATCAGCGAATGGCTGAACCAGGCCCTGGCCGATCAAGGCGATGACATCCTGCTGAACCTGGCCAGCAACGAGTACTTCAGCGCGGTCAAGCGCAGCGCCCTGAAGGCACGGGTGATCGATGTCGACTTCAAGGACTGGAAGAACGGGCAGTACAAGATCATCAGCTTCTACGCCAAGAAAGCCCGCGGGATGATGAGCCGCTTCGTGATCCAGGAGCGCATCAACGACCCCGAACAGCTCAAGCGCTTCGATGTGCAGGGCTATTTCTACAGTGCCGAACAGTCCAAGCCAGACCACCTGGTGTTCCTGCGCGACCACCCTGCCGAATAAGACCTTCAGGTCCTGCGCATTACCGGTGGGAGCAGCGGTCTTGTGTTGCTTGCAGAGGCCCCTTCGCGGGTAAACCCGCGAAGAGGAGACCACTGAGCAAGACCGCAGCCCCTACTGGCCATGTCACCTCATCCGACAGCCCTGCAATGGGGCAGGCTTCAAATGGCCATCTCGCCATAATCCCGACGTCAAAAAAACCACGAACCTACCGTTATTGCAAAACGCCATAAGACCGTTCGTAGTTTTTTGACGAATTTTGAAAAAAATTTTCGCATGCTGGCATATAACCATCCCACGTCGTTTTCGCCCTTTATATATAGGGGTGAAACTGATACGTGCTATCAGATTGAAAGTATTTTCCACTGAAAAAATATTTAGAAATCTTTCATAGCTGCAGAACCCACCTTGGAACTTCTGCTACCGGCAATCGCTCATAGGACCCGTAACGAGTTTCTTGCGGGTGTCGTGAGAGATGACTTACAGATGACAACCGGCCGGTATCCACTACCGGCTCCGATAACTTCGACAGACGCAACGGTATCAACCGAAAGCCCTGTCCACGAAGGAGAGACGCGCCCCTACTAATCGTCCTAGTGGTTGATTTCATAGGATTTTTTCCAATTGAAAGAGCAAGCACAGCAGTAGGCGTAATAGCACACTGCAATAAAGACGGCTGCATTTCAGGGCACGCCTTTTAATACTGGCCATTTAACTGCCAACTTTGAGTGCACAACTTTGCGCGCTCTGGATTTATTCATGCCTGCGTTCGGTGATATGTGCAATCGCCATGGCACCGTGCGCCCGAAAACTGCTGGTTAATCAACCCGGTCCGGCTCTTTTGCGAAGGAGCCGACGTGATAAACACACGAGGTGAATACGATGCGTATCAGCATCTTTGGTTTGGGTTATGTGGGTGCGGTCTGTGCAGGTTGCCTGTCGGCACGGGGTCACGAAGTGATTGGCGTGGACGTGTCCAAGACCAAAATCGACCTGATCAACCAGGGCAAGTCGCCCATCGTCGAGCCGGGTCTGGAACAGCTCCTGCAGCAAGGCATCGCCAACGGCCGCCTGCGTGGCACCACCGATTTCGCCGAAGCCATCCGCGCCAGCGACGTATCGATGATCTGCGTCGGCACTCCCAGCAAGAAGAACGGCGACCTGGGCCTTGAGTACATCGAGTCGGTGTGCCGTGAGATCGGCTACGTGCTGCGCGACACCGAGCGTCGCCACACCATCGTGGTACGCAGCACCGTGCTGCCGGGGACCGTCAAGAACGTGGTCATCCCGATCCTCGAGGACTGCTCCGGTAAGAAAGCCGGCGTCGACTTCGGTGTTGCGGTCAACCCGGAGTTCCTGCGTGAAAGCACCGCCATCGCCGACTACGACCGCCCACCGATGACCGTCATCGGCGAGCTGGACAAGGCCAGCGGCGACGTGCTCCAGGCCATCTACGAGGAACTGGACGCACCGATCATCCGCAAGCCGGTCGAAGTGGCCGAAATGATCAAGTACACCTGCAACGTCTGGCACGCCACCAAGGTCACCTTCGCCAACGAAATCGGCAACATCGCCAAGGCCGTGGGTGTCGATGGTCGCGACGTGATGGACGTGGTCTGCCAGGACAAAGTCCTGAACCTGTCGCAGTACTACATGCGCCCAGGTTTCGCCTTCGGCGGCTCGTGCCTGCCCAAGGACGTGCGTGCCCTGACCTACCGCGCCTCCAGCCTCGACGTGAAAGCTCCGCTGCTCGACTCGCTGATGCGCAGCAACGAGTCCCAGGTGCAGAACGCCTTCGACATCATCGAAAGCCACGACAAACGCAAGGTCGCTTTGCTCGGTCTGTCTTTCAAAGCTGGCACCGACGACCTGCGCGAAAGCCCGCTGGTGGAACTGGCCGAGCGCCTGATCGGCAAAGGTTACGAGCTGAACATCTACGACCAGAACGTCCAGTACGCCCGTGTCCACGGCGCCAACAAGGAATACATCGAGTCGAAGATCCCCCACGTGTCCTCGCTGCTCAATGACGATTTGCAGCACGTCATCGACAACGCCGACGTGATCGTCCTGGGCAACCGCGACGAGAAGTTCCGCGCCCTCGCCCAGCAGGCGCCAGCAGGCAAGCAGGTGATCGACCTGGTCGGCTTCATGACCAAGCCGACCTGCAACACCAGCCGCACCGAAGGCATCTGCTGGTAACCCCCGGCCGGGCAGCGGGCGACCGCTGCCCTTCCCCCTGATTCGCGCGACGGATGCTGAACATGCAAAGACTCCAGACAGTGCTGCTGCAGTGCGCCGGATGGCTGCTCTACATGAGCCTGCTCATGTTGATCGCCTTGGCCTTGCCCAGCGACATCTTCGACTCGCAGTCGAAGCACTTCATCTTCCTGGTCGGCGCGGTCGGCATCTGGCGCTACTCCATGGGCGCCACCCACTTCATCCGTGGCATGGTGTTCCTCTACGGCGTCTACCCCTACCTGCGCCGCAAGGTACGCAAGCTGGGCAAAGCTGCCGACCCGTCCCACGTGTACCTGATGGTCACCAGTTTTCGCATCGATGCCCTGACCACCGCGCAGGTGTACAGCTCGGTGATCCGCGAGGCCATCGAATGCGGCTTCCCCACCACCGTGGTCTGCTCGCTGGTGGAGATGTCCGATGAGCTGCTGGTCAAGAGCCTGTGGGCCAAGTACAACCCGCCCGCCCACGTCAACCTGGACTTCGTGCGCATCGCCGGTACCGGCAAGCGCGATGGCCTGGCCTATGGCTTCCGGGCCATCTCGCGGATGATGCCGGACGAGCATGCCGTGGTGGCGGTGATCGACGGCGATACCGTGCTCGGCGAAGGCGTGGTCCGCAAGACCGTGCCGTGGTTCAAGCTGTTCCCCAATGTCGGTGGCCTGACCACCAACGAATTCTGCGAAGTGCGCGGCGGCTACATCATGAGCGAGTGGCACAAGCTGCGCTTCGCCCAGCGCCACATCAACATGTGCTCGATGGCCCTGTCCAAGCGCGTGCTGACCATGACCGGGCGCATGTCGATGTTCCGCGCAAGCGTGGTGACCGACCCTGAGTTCATCGCCGACGTGGAAAGCGACTCGCTGCACCACTGGCGCCTGGGCCGCTTCAAGTTCCTCACCGGGGACGACAAGTCCAGCTGGTTCAGCCTGATGCGCCTGGGCTACGACACCTTCTACGTGCCGGACGCTGCGATCAACACGGTCGAGCACCCACCGGAGAAAAGCTTCATCAAGGCCAGCCGCAAGCTGATGTACCGCTGGTACGGCAACAACCTGCGGCAGAACTCCCGCGCCCTGGGGCTGGGCCTCAAGCGCCTGGGCCTGTTCACCTGCATCGTCCTGCTCGACCAGCGCGTGTCCATGTGGACCAGCCTGCTGGGCCTGACGGTGGCGGTGATCGCCAGCCTCAAGTTCGGCATGGGCTTCTTGCTTGTGTACCTGCTGTGGATCGGCATCACCCGCCTGATCCTCACCATCATGCTGCTGTGCTCGGGCCATAACGTGGGGCCGGCCTACCCGCTGATTCTCTATTACAACCAGATCGTCGGCGCGCTGATGAAGATCTACGTGTTCTTCCGCCTCGACAAGCAGTCCTGGACCCGCCAGCCGACTGCCCTCAAGCGTGACCTCGAAAGCTTTCAACAATGGTTCAACACCTGGTCTTCACGGACCATGACCTTCTCGGCAGCCAGCATCTTCGTCGCTGTGCTGTTCATGGTCGTGTGAGCCCCCCGGAACGGATCTAACAGGAACGAAATCGCCATGAATACCGCCGTGAACGCCAATGTCGTGCATGAGTCCGAAGCCCAGCGCCAGCATGTCCGGGTACGTATCCCTGCCAAGCTGCGCTACCTGGACCGCAATCGCGAACCGCACGATGTGAAGGTGGACGATCTCTCCGCCGGGGGCCTGTCCTTCCACACCAGCAAACCCTTGAACGTCGGCGACGTGCTGCGCGGTCGCCTGCAGTTCACGGTCGACAACCTGGGCCTGTCCATGGACGTCGAGTTCCAGGTGCGCTCCTACCAGAGCACCGGCCGCACCGGCGTGCAGTTCCAGAACCTCGAACCGCGCGACGTGGCCACCCTGCGCCATATCATCACCACCTTCCTGTCCGGCGAGATGATCAACGTCGGCGGCGTGCTCAGCACCCTGCAGCGCGACAACTTCACCAAGGCGCGCAAGCAGAAAGACAGCGGCTCGGGGCTCTCGGCCTTCGGTCGCCTGCGCGCGGTGACCGTCAGCCTGGGCGTGTTCGTGGTCGGCGTGGCGGCGTTCGGCTTCATCGCCAAGTCGCTGTACGGCATGTACTTCGTCAGCCACGCCGAGGCCGGCGTGGTCTCGGTGCCCACCACCAATGTCACCATGCCGCGCGACGGCAGTGTGCAGAGCCTGGTGGAAAACGGCGCCCAAGTGGTCAAGGGCGCGCCGCTGGCAAGCTTCAGCACCAGCATGCTCGATCTGCTCAAAGGCCACCTGGACGACTCGCAGCTCGAGCCCGCCAAGGTCGAGGAGCTGTTCGGCAAGCAGCTCTCCGGCACGCTCACCAGCCCATGCGACTGCGTCGTCGCCCGCCAGCTGGTGGATGACGGCCAGTACGCCAGCAAGGGCCAGCCGATCTTCCAACTGGTGCCACGCACCACCAACCCGATGGTCGAGGCGCGCTTCAGCTATCGCCAGTTCGACCAGGTCAAGCCAGGCACCCGCGTGCAGTTCCAGGTGGCCGGCGAAGACGAGATGCGCACCGGCAAGATCGTCAGCAGCGCCAGCCTCAACAGCGAAGACCTGGCCTCGGACATCCGCGTGCAGATCAAGCCCGACAGCGGCCTGCCGGCAGAACTGGCCGGTCGCCCGGCGGCCGTCAACGCCGATCGTGGCCCGTCCCTGGACTGGCTGATCGACAAGGCCGTAGCCCGCGGGCTGTAAGAGGGATCGGACCATGAACCCTTCGAACCGTATGACACCGCTGCAAGCGGCCGGGGCCTTGTTCGCGGGTAAACCCGCTCCCACAGGGATCGAATCGAGCCCTGTGCGCAGTGTTCGCCCGCTGGCCTGGTGCGGCCTGGCCTTGGCCGTCGCCCTGGCCGGCTGCTCGGGCCTGCCCGACCAGCGCCTGGCCAACGAGGCCATGAAGCGCGGGGACACCGCCCTGGCCGAGCGCAATTACAAGGCCCTGGCCGACCTTGGCTACAGCGATGCCCAAGTGGGCCTGGCCGATATCCAGGTCGCCACCCAGGACCCTGCCAAGCTCAAGGCCGCCGAGGCCACCTACCGCGCCGCCGCTGCCACCTCGCCCCGAGCCCAGGCACGCCTGGGTCGCCTGCTGGTGGCCAAGCCTGGCACTACCCAGGCCGAGCGCGAGGAGGCCGAAACCCTGCTCAAGCTCGCCGCCCAGCAAGGCGAGCGCAACACCCTGATCCCGCTGGCGATGCTCTACCTGCAATACCCGCAGAGCTTCCCCAAGGTGAACGCCCAGCAGCAGATCGACCAGTGGCGCGCCGCCGGTAACCCCGAGGCGGGCCTGGCCCAGGTGCTGCTCTACCGTACCCAGGGCACCTACGACCAGCACCTGGGCGACGTCGAAAAGATCTGCAAGGCCGCGCTGGACACCACCGACATCTGCTATGTGGAACTGGCCACCGTCTACCAAAAGCGCGCCCAGCCCGACCAGCAGGCCGCACTGATCCAGCAGCTCAAGGCCGCCTATGGCCGTGGCATCGTGCCGGCCACCCGGGTCGACAGCGTCGCCCGCGTGCTGGCCGACCGCAGCCTGGGCCAGACCGACGAAAAGACCGCCAAGGACCTGCTCGAACAGGTCGCCCCGGTCAATCCGGCTTCCTGGGTGAGCCTGGCGCAGTTGGTGTACGACTTCCCGGAGCTGGGCGACAACGACCAGTTGCTCGCCTACATCGAAAAGGGCCGTCAGGCCCAGCAGCCCCGCGCCGAACTGTTGCTCGGCCGCCTCTACTACGAAGGCAAGACGCTTCCGGCCGACGCCAGCAAAGCCGAAGAACACCTGCAGGCCGCCGCCGCAGCCGGTGAAGTCAGTGCCCACTACTACCTCGGCCAGCTGTACCGCCGTGGTTACCTGGGCCACGTCGAACCGCAGAAAGCCGTCGACCACCTGCTCAGTGCCGCCCGCGGGGGGCAGAACAGCGCCGACTACGCCCTGGCCCAGCTGTTCAGCGAAGGTCATGGCATCCGACCTGCCCCGACCAACGCCTGGGTGTTCGCCCAACTGGCCCAGGCCAACCCGTCGCCGCAATCGACCGAGCTGCTGCAAAAGCTCGACACGCAATTGAGCCCTGACCAGCGCAACCAGGCCCAGCGCCTGCTGGATCAGGAAAAGCAGGCACGCGGCAGCATGGCCCAGGTCGGTTCCAACCCCCTGGCCTTCGAAGCCCTGCAAGACGACGCAAAAGAAGAAGTAGACGGTGAGGACTCGCTATGACGCTCAATCCCTTCGTGAAAGCCGGCATTGGCCTGAGCTTCGCCCTGCTGTGGTCGTGCCCGACCCTGGCGGACATGACCGCCGAGAAGAACTTCGGCCTGGACATCAAGATCACCGGCCAATCCGAGGACGACCGCGACCTGGGCACCCGCTCCGGCGGTGACGTCAACGGCCTGGGCCTGGACCTGCGCCCTTGGGTCTACGGCGAACGCGGCAACTGGAGCGCCTTCGCCATGGGCCAGGCAGTCGCCGCCACCGATATCATCGAGACCGACACGCTGCGCCAGTCCGAGGACGGCAGCACCGTGGACAACGCCGATGACAGCCGCAAGCCGGACAAGAGCTACCTGGCCATGCGCGAGTTCTGGGTCGGCTACAGCGGCTTCACGCCCTACCCAGGCGAACAGCTGCGCCTGGGCCGCCAACGCCTGCGCAGCGATGACGGCATGTGGCGCGACACCAACATCGAAGCGTTGAACTGGACCTTCGACACCACCCTGCTCAAGGCCGATCTGGGTGTGGCACAGCGCTTCAGCGAATACCGCACCGACCTCACCGAGCTTGCGCCCGAGGACAAGGACCGCACCCACGTGTACGGCAACGTTGCCACCCAGTGGACACCTGGGCATTGGGTCGGCGTGCGCGCCCACCACTCCAGTGACAGCGGCAGCCTGAAAGACCCCGGGGAAACCGTCGACCCGTTGGACAAGACCCGAACGGGCGATCTGACCTGGCTGGGCCTGGAGGCCAACAGCGACGCCTACAACTGGCGCAACGACCACACCGTCAACTATTGGGGCAGCGTCACCTGGCTGACCGGCGATCGCGACACCCTCAGCACCCAGACCGTGGGCAACGACCAAGTCGCCACCGGCAAGCAGAGCGGCGATGTCAACGCCTGGGCCACCGACTTGGGTGTGCGCCTGCGTCTGGACCCCAACTGGCAGGTCGGTGCGGCCTATGCCCGCGGCAGCGGCGGTGGCGGCAGCGACGGTTCGAGCAACTACGAGCAGACCGGTCTCGAGAGCAACCGCTCCAACTTCACCGGCACCCGCTCGCGCGTGCACCGCTTCGGCGAAGCCTTCCGTGGCGAGCTGGGCAACCTGCAGGCGGCCACCCTGTTCGCCTCCTGGCAACTGCGCGACGACTATGACGCAAGCTTCATCTACCACAAGTTCTGGCGCGTCGATGACCAACAGAACATCGGTTCCAGCGGCATCAACGCGGTGGTCGAGGACAACGGTGTGAACCGTCCGCTGATCAATGGCGAGAAGGACCTGGGCCAGGAAATGGACGTGGTGGTCACCAAGTACTTCAAGCAAGGCCTGCTGCCGGCTTCGATGAGCCAAGCCATCGACGAGCCGTCAGCCCTGGTGCGCCTGCGTGCCGGCGTGTTCAAGCCAGGCGATGCCTACGGCAGCGAAGCTGATTCCTACATGCACCGCGCCTTCGTCGACGTGATCTGGCGCTATTGAGGCCCGGGAGAGGACACTCATGAACCTTCACCCGCATTTTCGCCATGGCCTGCTGGCCAGTGCCCTGCTGCTGGCCAGCAGCGGCCTGGCCTATGCCGAGCCGGTCAAGCCGGTGGTCAAGGAATTGCAGCAGGCCAAGACCTACACGGTCTCCAGCGCGCCGATCGAGCCGTTGCAGATGGACCCGCCCAAGCTGCCCGACCTCTCCGGCTACACAGCCGAAGCGGTTCAGAAAAAGCTCGACCGCAGCCACAAAGGCAAGGTCAGCGTGCGCCGCATGCTCCAGGAGGAATCGCTCAAGGAGTTCATCGGCGGCGACAACAAAGGCGCCGAGTGGGTTCGTCGCCAGCAGGGCATTCCCCAGGCGATCTTCATCGATGATGGCCATGTGGACCTGGTGCAGTTGAGCAAGCAGGTGCCCAAGCAGTACCTGCGCGAAACCGAGCCGGGCGTGTACCTGGCACGCCTGCCGATCGTGGTCGGGCGCAAGGGCGTGCTGGAGATCGATGGCAAGGTCAAGGAACTGCGCCTGTCCCAAGAGGGCGGGTCATTCCTGATCAACGACGGCAAGCTGTTCGTCACCGACACCCAGGTCACCGCCTGGCGCGAGAAGGACAACGGCCCCGCCACCTTCCGCAAGCCGGACGAGTTCCGTCCCTTCCTGTTGTCCTGGGGCGGTACCGAGACCTACATCGTCAACAGCAAGATGGCCAGCTTCGGCTACGCCAAGTCCAAGTCGTATGGCGTCAGTATCTCCCAGTACACGCCGAACATGGCCAAGCGCATGGGCCGTCCGGAACCTACCGGCTGGATCATCGGCTCCGAATTCAGCGACATGTGGTACGGCTTCTATTGCTACGAGACCCAGGACTTCGTGATCAAGGACAACACCTATCGCGACAACATCGTCTACGGCATCGACCCCCACGACCGCTCGCACCGCCTGATCATCGCCGGCAACACTGTGTACGGCACCAAGAAAAAGCACGGGATCATCGTCTCGCGTGAGGTCAACGACAGCTGGATCATCAACAACAAGAGCTACGACAACAAGCTCTCCGGCGTGGTCCTGGACCGTAACAGCGTCAACAACCTGGTGGCCTACAACGAGATCTATCGCAACCACACCGACGGCATCACGCTGTACGAAAGTGGCGACAACCTGATCTACGGCAACAAGCTGCTCAACAACCGCCGCCACGGCATCCGCGTGCGCAACAGCGTGAACATCCGCCTGTACGAAAACCTCGCCATGGCCAACGGCCTGGTGGGCGTGTACGGGCACATCAAGGACCTCTCCGACACCGACCGCGACATCGCCCTGGACCCCTTCGATGCCAAAGTCTCGCTGATCGTGGTCGGCGGTGAACTGGCGGCCAATGGCTCCGGTCCCCTGTCGATCGACTCGCCGCTGTCGGTCGAGCTCTACAAGGTCTCCATGCTCGCCCCGCGCAAGGCCAACGGCATCAGCCTCAACGGCGTGCTCGGCGAGCGCCAGGACGAAATCCTCGACCTGCTGGTGCGCCAGCAGAAGGCCGTGCTGATCGACCCGGTCGAACGCCAGACCGAAATGATCGATTAAGGAAGCCCAGACCATGACTCCGCATCTGATGAAACTGCTCGGCTTGTCCGCCGCCCTCCTGGCCATCAGCCAGGGCGTGCGCGCCGCCGATGTGCAGGCCCCGAGCTTCACCGCCGAGCCTTGCTGCCAGCTGTGCCCAGAGGCCCACGACGCCAGCCGTTACGTGACCCGCTACCAGCAGAACTTCACGACTCTGGTCCAGGCCAAAGGCGACTGGCTGTTCCGTACCCGCGAAGACCTGCGCACCGAATTCAACACCACCCCGGCCGGCTACAAACGCCTGCAACAGGTGCATGACGCGTTCAAGAAACGCGGCGTGGAACTGGTGCTGGTGTACCAGCCAACCCGTGGCCTGGTGAACCGCAACATGCTCAACCCCGCCGAGAAAGCCGCCTTCGATTATCAAAAGGCGCTGGGCAACTACCAGGCCATGCTCAAGCGCTTCGCCAGCATGGGCTACAACGTGCCCGACCTGTCGCCGCTGACCAACGAGCAATTGGCCGCCGCCGACCAGGGCAAGGACTTCTACTTCCGCGGTGACCAGCACTGGACGCCCTACGGCGCCGAGCGCGCGGCCAAGATCGTGGCCGACACCGTACACAAGATGCCAGCCTTCGAAGGCATCCCGCGCAAGGAATTCGAAACCCACAAGTCCGGCCGCATGGGCAAGACCGGTACCCTGCACAACGTCGCCGGGCAACTTTGCGGCACCAGCTATGCGGTGCAGTACATGGACCAGTTCGCCACCGAGCCCAAGGGCGGTGCGAGCGATGGCGACGACCTGTTCGGCGATTCGGGCAATGCCAAGATCACCCTGGTCGGCACCAGCCACAGCGGCAAGAACTACAACTTCTCGGGCTTCTTGCAGCAGTACATCGGTGCCGACGTGCTCAACGTCGCCTTCCCCGGTGGTGGCCTGGAAGGTTCGATGATCCAGTACCTGGGCAGTGAGGAATTCAAAAAGAACCCACCGAAGATCCTCATCTGGGAGTTCTCGCCCCTGTACCGCCTGGACCAGGAAACCATCTGGCGCCAGATCCTCGCCTTGCTCGACGACGGCTGTGACGACCGTCCGGCCCAGATGAGCGCCAGCGCCACCCTCAAGCCCGGCAAGAACGAGCTGATGGTCAACGGCAAGGGCGGTGTGATCAAAGACCTGATCAACCGCAATCACCAGCTGGACATCAAGTTCGAGGACACCTCGGTCAAGGTCCTGCAGGCCACCCTCTGGTACCTCAACGGCCGCCACGAGGACATCAAGATCGAGAAGCCGGAAACCTCCGACACCGACGGCCGCTTCGTCTTCCAGATGCGTGAAGACGAGGACTGGGCCAGTCAGAACCTGCTCGCCCTCGAGATCCAGGGGCCGGAAACCGGCACCCAGAAGGTCGAGGCCAAGCTGTGCAAACGCAACAACTTCGCCGGCCCTGCGCAGAACACCGCGCAGGCCGGCCAGTGAGGCGACCATGAACCCATTGCGCACAATCACCGCACCTGCCCTGCTCGCCCTGGCCCTGTTCGGCCCGGCCGCGCAGGCCGGCAGCCTGGTGCCGCCACAGGGCTACTACGCAGGCATCGAGAAGCTCAAGAAAGGCGACGGCAACTTCCGCTGCGAACCGGCGCCCAAGCCCTACACCGGCCCCCTGCAGTTTCGCAGCAAGTACGAAGGCTCCGACGGTGCCCGTGCGACCCTGAACAAGGCGTCCGAAAAGGCCTTCCGCCAGTCCACCGAGGACATCACCACCCTCGAGCGTGGCGTCAGCAAGATGGTCGGCCAGTACATGCGCGATGGCCGCCCGGCCCAGCTCGACTGCGCCCTGGCCTGGCTGGGTACCTGGGCGCGGGCCGATGCGCTGGCGTCCACCGACTACAACCACACCGGCAAGTCGATGCGCAAATGGGCGCTGGGCAGCATGAGCGGCTCGTGGCTGCGCCTTAAGTTCTCCAACTCCCAGCCGTTGGCCGCGCACCAGGCCGAGGCCGAGCTGATCGAGAAATGGCTGGCGCGCCTGGCCGAACAGACCGTGCGCGATTGGAGCGACCTGCCGCTGGAAAAGATCAACAACCACAGCTACTGGGCGGCCTGGTCGGTGATGGCCACTGCCGTGGCGACCGACCGGCGCGACCTGTTCGACTGGGCGGTGAAGGAATACAAGGTCGGCGCCAACCAGGTGGACGAGCAGGGCTTTTTGCCCAACGAGCTCAAGCGCAAGCAGCGAGCCCTGGCCTACCACAACTACGCCCTGCCGCCGCTGGCGATGATCGCAAGCTTTGCCCAGGTCAACGGCGTGGACGTGCGTGGCGAGAACAACAACGCCTTGCAGCGCTTGGCGCAACGAGTGCTCAGCGGGTCGAAGGACCCGAGCGCGTTCAAGAGCCGCAACGGCGAGAAACAGGACATGCACGACCTGAAGATCGACAGCAAGTATTCGTGGATGGAGCCCTACTGCAGCCTCTATGCGTGCAGTGGCGACACCCTCCAGCGCAAGCGCGGCATGCAGCCGTTCAACAGTTTCCGCTTAGGCGGAGACCTGACCCGGGTCTACGACCCGAGCGCAGAGAGCAAGAAGTGACACGACACCCTGTGGGAAGCGGGTGAACCCGCTCCCACAGGGCCTAGGTATCTCCCACTTTCGAGTGGGGGGTTTGGGGGGCGCTGTGCCCCGGATGCTGTGAACAAAAAGGAGAACCGGGATGGTCTTCTCGTCCAACGTGTTCCTGTTCCTGTTCTTGCCGATCTTCCTCGGCCTGTATTACTTGAGCGGGCAACGCTATCGCAACCTGCTGCTGCTGATCGCCAGCTACATCTTCTATGCCTGGTGGCGGGTGGACTTCCTGGCACTGTTCGCCGGTGTCACCCTGTGGAACTACTGGATCGGCCTCAAAGTCGGCGCCGCAGGCGTGCGTACCAAGCCGGCCCAACGCTGGCTGCTGCTGGGTGTGGCAGTCGACCTGGCGATTCTGGGCTACTTCAAGTACGCCAACTTCGGCGTCGAGAGCCTCAACGCGATCATCACGTCGTTCGGCCTGGAACCGTTCATCCTCACCCATGTGCTGTTGCCGATCGGTATCTCGTTCTACATCTTCGAGTCGATCAGCTACATCATCGACGTGTACCGCGGCGACACACCGGCCACGCGCAACCTGATCGACTTCGCGGCATTCGTGGCGATCTTCCCGCACCTGATCGCCGGCCCCGTGCTGCGTTTCAAGGACCTGGTCGACCAGTTCAACAACCGCACCCACACCCTGGACAAGTTCTCCGAAGGCTGCACCCGCTTCATGCAGGGCTTCATCAAGAAAGTGTTCATCGCCGATACCCTGGCGGTGGTCGCCGACCACTGCTTCGCCCTGCAGAACCCGACCACGGGCGATGCCTGGCTGGGCGCACTGGCCTACACCGCGCAGCTGTACTTCGATTTCTCCGGCTACAGCGACATGGCCATCGGCCTGGGCTTGATGATGGGCTTTCGCTTCATGGAGAACTTCAAGCAGCCGTACATCAGCCAGTCGATCACCGAGTTCTGGCGGCGCTGGCACATCAGCTTGTCGACCTGGCTGCGTGATTACCTCTACATCACCCTGGGTGGCAACCGCAAAGGCACCTTCAATACCTACCGCAACCTGTTCCTGACCATGCTGCTGGGCGGGCTTTGGCACGGCGCCAACTTCACCTACATCATCTGGGGCGCCTGGCATGGCACCTGGCTGGCCATCGAGCGCGCCCTGGGCATCGACACCAACCCGCAGCGCTTCAACCCGATCAAGTGGGCGTTCACCTTCCTGCTGGTGGTGGTTGGCTGGGTGATCTTCCGCGCCGAGAACCTGCACGTGGCCGGCCGCATGTACGGCGCCATGTTCAGCTTCGGTGAGTGGCAGTTGTCGGAACTCAACCGCGCCCAGCTCACCGGCCTGCAGGTCGCGACCTTGGTGGTCGCCTACGTCACCTTGGCGGTGTTCGGCCTGCGCGACTTCTACCGCAACGCCAAGCCCACGCCCAAGGCCACCCCGGTGCAGATCAACGCCGACGGTTCCGTGGGCCTGGACTGGACCCGCGTCATGACCCGCGCCCTGGTCCTGCTGCTGTTCGTTGCCTCGGTGCTCAAGCTCTCGGCGCAGAGCTACTCGCCGTTCCTCTACTTCCAGTTCTGAGGACAGGACCATGAACCGGACACTACGCATCACCTACTCCCTGTCGTTCCTGGGCCTGCTGACCGGGCTTGGCGCCTGGTCGGTGGGCGGCCTTGAAAGCTTCAACCGCACCGAGCAGATGACCCTGCTCAACGGCAAGCTGGCCAAGGCCGCCGAGACCCACTACGACGAGCAGTTCCCGATCAAACGCATCGGCACCAACCTGTGGGCGGCGTTGGACTACAAGCTGTTCAACGAAGGCCGCCCGGGCGTCGTGCTGGGCCGCGAGCAGTGGCTGTTCAGCGATGAGGAGTTCAAGCCCACCGCCGGCGCTGAGCAACTGATGCAGGAGAACCTGGCGCTGATCCGTGGCGTGCGCGACACCCTGCAGCGCCAGGGCACGCAGCTGGTGCTGGCGATCGTCCCGGCCAAGGCGCGGATCTATTCCGAGTACCTGGGCAAGGACCAGCCGGCCAGCCTGCACGAGAACCTGTACAACCAGTTCCACGCCCAGGCCCGCCAGGCCGGTGTCTTCGCTCCGGATCTGCTCGCGCCCCTGGAGCAGGCCAAGGCCCGTGGCCAGGTGTTCCTGCGCACCGACACCCACTGGACGCCCATGGGTGCCGAGGTCGCGGCCCAGGCCCTGGCCGAGGCGGTGTCGCGCCAGAGCCTGCTCAATGGCGACCCGCAGGCATTCATCACCGAAGCCGGCGCCACCAGCCCCTACAAGGGCGACCTGACCAACTTCCTGCCGCTGGACCCACTGTTCAGCAACCTGTTGCCCTCACCGGACAACCTGCAGCAACGCAGCACCCGCCCGGTCGAGGCCGAAGGTGAAGCAGGCGATGCCCTGTTCGCCGAAACCCGGATCCCGGTGGCGCTGGTCGGCACCAGCTACAGCGCCAACCCGCACTGGAACTTCCTCGGCGCCCTGCAGCAAGCCTTGCGCAGCGACGTGGCCAACTACGCCGAAGACGGCCATGGCCCCCTGCTGCCAATGCTCAAGTACCTGCAGAGCGACGCCTTCAAGGACGCTCCCCCGCAAGTGGTGGTGTGGGAATTCCCCGAACGTTATCTGCCAATGAAGAACGACCTCAGCGCCTTCGATCCGACCTGGATCGCCCAGCTGAAGAACACCCGCAAGACCGAAGAAAACCTGGCCCTGTCGTCCAATCGGACGGTTCACTGAAGAGGACATCAACATGACCAACAAACCTTCCTTCGCTAAAGCCTTCACCCTCGCTGCGGGCCTGTCCCTACTCTCGCTGCAGGCCCTGGCCGGCGCCGATGCGGCGCTCTATGGCCCAAGTGCGCCAAAAGGCTCGACCTTCGTGCGCCTGTACAACGCCTCCTCCAGCCCTGCCGCGGCGTCGGTGGGCAACACCCAGATCAAGCCGGTCGGCGCCCAGGCCAGCAGCGACTTCAGCTTCCTGCCCGGAGGTGACTACACCGCCCAGGTCGGCGGCAAGAGCGTCCCGGTCAAACTGGCCGCGGACAAGTACTACACCTTGGTCAACAACGCCGGCGGCAGCCCGCAACTGATCGAAGAACCACCGTTCAAGAACAAGCAGAAAGCCCTGGTGCGCGTGCAGAACCTGAGCGACCAGTCGCTGACCCTCAAGACTGCCGACGGCAAGACCGAAGTGGTCAAGCCTGTGGCCGCCAAAGGCCGTGGCGAGCGCGAGATCAACCCGGTCAAGGTCAGCCTGGCCCTCTACGAAGGCGACAAGAAAGTCAGCGACCTCAAGCCGGTCGCCCTCGAGCGCGGTGAAGCCGCGGTGCTCTATGTCACAGGTTCCGGCAGCAACCTGTCGCCGGTCTGGGTCACCCGTCCCGTTGCCAGCAACTGATTCAAACCCCTATCGACCTTTTGGAGAAACATCATGATTCCGGTAATTCTTTCTGGTGGTAGCGGTTCGCGTCTGTGGCCTCTGTCGCGCAAGCAGTTCCCCAAGCAGTTCCTGGCCCTGACCGGTGAGCACACCCTGTTCCAGCAAACCCTGGAGCGCCTGGTGTTCGAAGGCATGGACAGCCCGATCGTGGTCTGCAACAAGGACCACAAGTTCATCGTCCAGGAGCAACTGGCCGCACTCAACTTGCAGACCCAGGGCATCCTCATGGAGCCCTTCGGTCGCAACACCGCGCCTGCGGTGGCCATCACCGCGATGAAGCTGGTCAACGAAGGCCGCGACGAGCTGATGCTGGTCCTGCCGGCCGACCATGTGATCGAGGACCAGAAGGCCCTGCAACGCGCCCTGGCCTTGGCCACCGTGGCCGCCGAGCGCGGCGAGATGGTGCTGTTCGGTGTGCCGGCGACCAAGCCTGAAACCGGTTATGGCTATATCCGCTCCAGCCAGGATGCCCTGCTGCCCGAAGGCGTGGCGCGCGTGGCGCAGTTCGTCGAGAAGCCCGACGAGAAGCGCGCCAACGAGTTCGTCCGCGCCGGCGGTTACTTCTGGAACAGCGGCATGTTCCTGTTCCGCGCCAGCCGCTTCCTCGAAGAGCTGAAAAAGCACGACCCGGACATCTACGACACCTGCCTGCTGGCCCTGGAGCGCAGCGACGAACAAAGCGACGTGCTGAGCATCGACGCTGCGACCTTCGCCTGCTGCCCGGACAACTCCATCGACTACGCGGTGATGGAAAAGACCCAGCGGGCCTGCGTGGTACCGCTGTCGGCCGGCTGGAGCGACGTGGGTTGCTGGTCGTCGCTGTGGGAAGTGCACGAGAAAGACGACAACGGCAACGTCACCAAGGGCGACGTGGTGGTGCAAGACAGCCACAACTGCATGATCCACGGCAATGGCAAGCTGGTGTCGGTGATCGGCCTGGAGAACATCGTGGTGGTCGAGACCAAGGACGCCATGATGATCGCCCACAAAGACAAGGTCCAAGGCGTCAAGCAACTGGTCAACACCCTTGACCAGCAAGGCCGCAGCGAGACCCAGAACCACCTGGAGGTATACCGCCCGTGGGGCTCGTACGATTCGGTGGACATGGGCGGACGCTTCCAGGTCAAGCACATCACCGTCAAGCCGGGCGCGAGCCTGTCGCTGCAGATGCACCACCACCGCGCCGAACACTGGATCGTGGTGTCCGGCACCGCCGAGGTGACCTGCGACGAGAACGTGTTCCTGCTCACCGAGAACCAGTCGACCTACATCCCCATCGCCTCGGTCCACCGCCTGCGCAACCCAGGCAAGATCCCGTTGGAGATCATCGAAGTACAGTCCGGCAGCTACCTGGGCGAAGATGACATCGAGCGCTTCGAAGATGTCTATGGCCGCACCTCGACGCCAGTGGAGCGCGGCATCTCGATCAAGACCATTGCGCAGTAGAGCGGCTAGCCGCTAGCGGCAAACTGCAAGAAAAAAGCAGGGCGGCAGTGAACCGACCATTCGGATTCACCACCGCCCTGCTTTTTTTCTTGTGGCTTGCCGCTTGAAGCTTGAAGCTCGCAACTCCAAGATACCCAAATCCTCGAAACGGAATTTGGACGACATGCTCATTGGCGCCCTGCTCATCCTCACCTGGCTGGTTCTGCTGCTGCGCTACCCGGCCAAGGCCTTGCCGATATCCCTGGCGGCGGTGTTCGGCCTCGGGTTGGTGGCACTCGGGGTGGTGTGGCAGGACAGTCGCGAAGCCTCGCAGCTGGCGCGCCTGGACCTGCGCCTGAGCTATGCCCCCGACAAGTGCCCTGCCGACCGCACCTTGCAGGTGCACATGAAGAACGGCAATTCAGTGCCCCTCACCGAACTGCGCTGGCGCGTCGCCGCCTATGCCCCAGGCGACACCGTCAACCTGGCCGAGAACACCTACAACGCCCCGCGCTACCGAGGCCCCGGCGAGCTGCAACCGGGCGCCGAATGGACCGACTGCCTGCCCCTGCCGCCGCTGCGCAGTGGGTACCGGCCACAGACACTGGAATTTCGTGCCGAGCATCTGCAAGGTACATTCGCCAACTAATGTGTTGCCGGTGTCGAGCCGTTCGCGGGTAACCCGCGACGGAGCCGACACAAGTTCATACCCCTTCCCTCTGCCAACAGGCCTGAACCCATGCCCACCGTCCTGATCACCGGTTGTTCCAGCGGCATCGGCCGCGCCCTGGCCGACGCCTTCCGCGATGCCGGCCACCACGTGTGGGCCACCGCCCGCAAGCCCGAGGATGTCGAACGACTGGCCGCCGCAGGCTTTGCGGCGCGGCAGTTGGATGTCACTCACCCCGATGACCTGGCGCGTCTGGCCGACGAGCTGCAGGACCGCCACGGTGGCCTGGACATCCTCATCAACAACGCCGGCTACGGCGCCATGGGGCCCCTGCTCGACGGTGGCGTCGAAGCCATGCGCCAGCAGTTCGAGACCAATGTCTTTGCCGTGGTCGGGGTCACCCGCGCGCTGTTCCCGCTGCTGCGTCGCAACCGGGGCCTGGTGGTGAACATCGGCAGTGTGTCGGGTGTGCTGGTCACCCCGTTCGCTGGCGCCTACTGCGCCTCCAAGGCGGCCGTGAATGCCCTGAGCGATGCCCTGCGTCTGGAGCTCGCGCCGTTCGGCATTCGCGTGATGGAAGTGCAGCCCGGAGCCATCGCCTCGCAGTTCGCCGATAACGCCCAGCGTGAAGCCGAAGGCGTGCTGGCGGCGGATTCGCCGTGGTGGCCGTTGCGCGATTACATCCAGGCGCGGGCCCGAGCTTCCCAGGACAAACCCACGCCAGCCGCGGTGTTTGCCCAAGGGCTGCTGGCAGCGACCCGCAAGCACCCGACGCCTGCCGTGGTACGCCTGGGCAATGGCAGCAAGGCCCTGCCACTGCTGGCCCGGCTGCTGCCCCGGCGCTTGCTGGACAAGGTGCTGCGCAAACGCTTCGGGTTGCTGCGCCCACTCTGATACGGCGCAGCGCCTTTCGCGGCTACCCCCCGCCCCCAGGTTCCCTGCGACCCTTGAAAGCCACGCAGTACCCGTGGGCGCTGGCAAAGCCTGGGACGGGCCGCGCATAGCGGCCTCTTACACCTTCTCATCGAACGCCTGCCAGCCGCCGCCCAGGGCTTTGTACAACCCCACCAACGCCTGGGACACTGCCGCCGAACTGTCGATCCACTGCTCCTCGCTGGCCAGCAGCGCGCTCTGCACGGTCAGCACATTGAGAAAGTCCACCGCCCCTTCCACGTACTGTCGCTGGGCCGTCTCCAGCGCGACGCGGTTCTGTCTCACCGCCTCGGCCAGATGATCGCGACGCAACTGGCTGGCGTTGTACAACCGCAGCACATCGTCGATCTCGTGCCAGGCACCCAGCACCACCTTGCGGTAGTTGAGCGCCGCCTCCTGCTGCTGCGCCTCACGCAGCTCGAGCGTGCCCTTCAAGCGCCCGCCTTCGAAGATCGGCAACGACAACTGCGGGCCGAAGGCGAAACGCCGGGCATCCCACGCACCGAAGTCAGACAACTGCATGGCCTGCAAGCCCACGTTGCCCGAGAGCCGAATGCTCGGGTAGAAGTCGGCCTTGGCCACGCCGATGCTGGCGGTGGCCGCGTGCAGCCGCGCCTCGGCCTGGCGGATGTCAGGACGTCGCTCGGCGAGCTCTGACGGCAGGCCGATGGCAAAGCGCTGCTGCGGCGTCGGCAAATCGCCAGGGGTCAGCAACTCGCTTTGCAGGCTGCGCGGAGGTTGCGCGGCGAGCAGGCTCAGGGCGTTGATCAGGTCGTCGCGGCGAGCCTCCAGCGTGGGCAAACGCGCCTCGATCGACGCCACCTGGGCGCTGGCCTGGGCCACGTCCAGGCGCGTGGCGACGCCTTCGGCCTGACGCTCCTGGGACAGCTTGAGGCTGTGCCGGGCGACCTTGAGGTTGTCCTGGGTGACTTCCAGGGTGTGCTGCACCGCGCGCAACTGGATGTAATCACCTGCCGTTTCGGACAACAGCGCCAGCAGTACGCCGCGCCGGTCGTTCTCGGCCACTTGCACCGAAGCATCGGCCGCCTCGACCTGGCGACGTACCCGTCCCCACAGGTCCAGCTCCCAGCCTGCGACCAGATCGCCCTGCCATAGGTTGAAGGCGGACTTGCCCGCCTTGCCGGACGGGTCGCTCAGGCCTTCGGCGCTGTTGCGCGCGCGGCTGTAGCCGGCGCTCACGTCCACCGAAGGCACCTCGTCGGCCGCCACGGTGCTGCGCAAGGCGCGGCTTTGCAGCAGGCGCGCAGTGGCCATCTGCAGGTCCAGGTTACGTTCGGCGACGCGCTGGATCAGCGCGCTCAGGCGGGCATCGTGGAAGCTGTCCCACCAGCGCAGTTCCAGCGGCTCGGCGGTCGGCTGACTCGCCGCCGCCTCGCCTTGCACCTGCGCCCAGGCCTGGGGCGCCTGGCTGTCGGGGCGCTTGAAATCCGGCCCGAGGGTGCAGCCGGCGAGCATCACCGCCAACAGCAGTGGGCTAATGCGTGTTACCGCCTTCATCGCGCGCTCACCGCTTTGCCATCGAGGGTGTCGCCGTGGGTGTCGATCGTCGCCACCACCGACATGCCCACGCGCAGGCGCTCGAGCAGTGGCTGGCCATCATCGAAGACGATCTTCACCGGAATCCGCTGCACCACCTTGGTGAAGTTGCCGGTGGCATTGTCTGGCTTGACCGCGGCGAAGGTGACGCCGGTGGCCGGGGCGATGCTCTGCACATGGCCGTGCAGTTTCTCGCCGGAAAAGGTATCGACACTGATGCTCACCGGCTGGCCCGGCTGCACGTGAGTGAGCTGGGTTTCCTGGAAGTTGCCCACCACATAGGCCTGCTGCAGCGGCACCACCGAGAGCAGACGCGCGCCCGGATTGACGTACGCACCGATGCGCAGGGCACGCTCGCCGACCATGCCATCCACCGGCGCGGTGATGCGGGTGTAGGACAGATCCAACTGGGCTTTCTCAACGCCAGCCTCGGCACGCTTGAGCTGGCCCTCGGCGCTCGCCACCTGGGCCGTGAGGATGTCCACCTGCTTGCGCGTGGCGACCAACGCCGCCTGGGCGTTGGCCAGACGCGCGCGGGCCTGGTCGACACGGCTGCGCGCCTGCTGGGCGTTCTGCACGGTACCGGCGCCCTGCTCTGCCAGGCGGCTGTAGCGGGTCACTTCATGATCGGCAAAGGCCATTTCGGCCTGGGCGGCCTTCACCGCCGCTTCGGCCTGGGCGATCAACGACGCCTGACGCTCGAGGGTGGCGCGGGCATCGGCGCTCTGCGCCTTGGCCACCAGCAATTGGGCTTGGGCGGCGTCGAGGGCCGCGCGGTAGTCGCGATCATCGATGGTCGCCAGCAACTGGCCGGCGGTGACTTGCTGGTTGTCTTCGACCAGCACTTCCTTGATGAAGCCTGGCACCTTGGGCGCGACTACGGTGTAGTCGGCGGTCACATACGCATCGTTGGTGCTTTGCCGGTGGTCGCTGCCCAGCATCCAGGGGGTCACCAGGGCAGCCAGCACGGCCACGGCGAGCACCGAGCCGATCACGAGTGTCTTGCGGTTGTTGGTCATTTCTACAGTCTCGAATTCATCCAGGCGTCAGGCCACCGCACGCGGTGGGAAGATCCGGGTAGGCACGAAAGGAATCAGGCAGATCAGGGCCACGGCGACACCGGCCATGACCAGGTACAGGTCGGCCGAAGTCAGTACTTGGGCTTGTTCGTGGAGGCGCCGGGCCAGGCCTGCCGCCTGGTCATCGACCAGTGGCGCGTTGCCCAGGCTGTCCACCAGATGGTTGGAATGAAAATGCCGACGCACGGTGCCCAGGGCGTCCAGCAGCCCGGTGGCGATCACCGAGGCCAGCCCCTTGACGGTGTTGAACCAGCTGGAGGCGAACGGGCCTTCCTGGGGCGTCATGCCATTGGTGGAGAGCATCAGCAGCGGCAGCACCGACATCGGCTGACCGAACACCTGCAGCAGGTAGAAGGGGTAGAAATCGCCGCGGATCCATTGCGAGGTCAGCAGGCTGCTGCCCACGCAGGAGACCGCCAGCATCCCCAGGCCCAGCGCCAGCACCCAGCGGCAGTCCACCGCACGGATGTTGCACAGTGCTGCCGTGAGCGGCAGGGCGATCAGTTGCGGCATGGCCACCAGCATCATCAACGGGCTGGTCTGCGCCGGACGATAGCCCTGGATCTGCGCCAGGTATGCCGAAGGGATGCTGCCCACGCCCGAGAGCACGATCAGCACGCCGGCCAGTGTCACCAGGGCAAAGCTCAGGTTGCGCCGCGTCAACAGGCGCAGCTGGAAGAACGGCAGTGGCTCGGACCATTCGTTGTACATGAACAGCACCAGCAGCAGCACGCCACCACCGAGCAGCCAACAAATCAGCGGCGAATCGAACCAGCCCCAACGATCGCCCAGGGACAAGCCCAGGACGATGCAGCTGATGGCCGGCAGGCCGAGCACCACGCCCCGCCAGTCGAATTGCTTGAAACGCTCCAGACGCAGCGGGTCCTGGGGCAAGCCCCAGCCCACGCAGAACATGGCCAGAGCCGACGGCAGGATGATCTGCCAGAACGCCCACTGCCAACCGACATATTCCGTCCACAAGCCCGCCAATGGCGTGCCCAGGTTGGGGCCGAAGGTCGCGGTCAGGGCATAGCAGGCCAGGCCGTAGATCTTGATACCCGGGGGCAGAAAGCGCAGCGCCACGGTCATCAGCATCGGCGGTAAAGCCCCCGATGCCAGGCCCTGGACGATGCGCAGCAGCATCAGGCTGTGCAGGTTGGGTGCGAAGGGCTGGACCAGGCCTAGCACGGCGAATAGACCGGTCGCGCATAACGTGAAGCGGCGCAGGGAAAAGGTGCCGGCCATCCAAGGCGCGAAGGCCATGGCCGAGACCGACGCGGCCGAATACACCGCCAGCAGCCAGGCGCCTTCATCGGCGCCGATGCCCATGGCGCCGCGGATGTCGCCCAGGGAAATCTTCGTCACCGCCTCATTGAGTCCGGCGCAGAGCACCGCCAACAACACGCCGAACAGCCCGACCACCACCCGCAGGCCGAACGCCGTCTGCGCTGGTGCTGCAGGCGCCGGAGCGGCGACAGGCACGGCGGAAGGCGCGGACAGGGAACTCATGGACAGACATCTCCAGCAACAAATTCAAGGCAGGAGGGAAGTCTAAGAAGGTCGAATGCTGACGAAAACTGACTTATTGGCAGTTTTATGTTGCACCAGACGCAATCCACACAACTGTTAGTGGGGAAGCCGCCGCGCACCACATATGACCCGCTGCCGCAGGGATCTGCGGTGATCGCGGGCTCGTTGCTCCGATTGATCCGCGAATGGCCCCGTCAGGGATCGACGCTGCAACAGGCCTTGAGCGTCTGGCGCAACCAACGATGGGCCGGGTCGTTCTGAAAGCGCGGGTGCCAGGCCTGCATGACGGTCACCTGCTCCAGCGGCAGCGGGATCTGGAACGAGCGCAGCGGCAGGCCCAGCTTGTTCACGCTGTTGAGGATGTTGGCCGGCATCGGCAGGATCAGGTCGGAATCCGGCAGCGAGAACATCGCCGAATGAAAGCTCGGGGTGATCAGCGCCACGCGCCGCTGAGCCTTGAAGTTGGCCAGCTCCACATCGATCGGCCCGTTGGCTCGGCCGCGTCGCGACACGCTGATCTGCGGGTAGGCGGCAAAGCGCTGCGGGGTGATCTGGGCGTCGAAGATGGGATGATCGCGGCGCGCCAGACCAATGTATTCGGTGTGAAACAGGCTCTGCACCTTGATCTCCGGCCCCAACTCCACGGTCGAGCTGATGATCAAATCGGTGCGCCCGTCGCGCAGCACGCTGTCGTCATCGCCACCCGGGCTCTCGGGCACGAACCTGAGCACCGTGCGCGGCGCCTGCTCGTGCATCATGCGCAACAGCTGAGCGCCGTACAAGGCGATGAACAGGTCGTTGGTGCGGATGTTGAAGGCCCGCTCCAGGTTCGGCAGGTCCACCTCATCGCCACTGCGAAACACCTGCCCGGCCTGCTCCACCAAGGCCGAGACCTGCTCGCGCAGGGCCAGGGCCCGGGGCGTGGGCACCAGGCCACGGCCAGCGCGCACCAGGATCGGGTCGCCCAGGGCATCGCGGATCCGCCCCAGGGTGCGGCTCATGGCGGCGGGGCTCAGGTTCATGCGCTGCGCCGCGCCGACCACACTGCCCTCGTCGAGCAGGGCATCGAGGGCGACGAGCAGGTTCATGTCGGGCAATTGCATGGGCCGTTTTCCGTGACAGCTGTGGGAAAAGACATCTTATCAGGCCGGATGATTGCGTCTGGCGCAATGTCCCCGTGCGTGGTGGGCCATTTATCCAGCGCGGTGGACGATCAAGAATGGTGCGCACAGCTTCGCGGGTGAACCCGCAACAAGGCCACCACCGAACCGAAGGAACCTCCATGCCCCGCCCGGTCCTGATCGCCATCGACGCCTCCCCTGCCACCAGCGCCCTGCTCGACCTCGCCCAGCGTTACTGCCGGCCCGGCGAGCATGAACTGCACGTGCTGCTGGCCATCGACACGACCTTCGCCGTGCACGATCACCCGATGGCCTACACCGAAGAGGAACAGCAGGAGTACCCGGCCGCCTGCGAAGAACAGCACCTGGCAGACCAGGCCGTGGCTACGGCGGTACGTGCATTGCGCAAGGCCGGTTTCAGCAGCCATGGCTGCATGGTCGCCGCAGAGCCCGTCGAGGCCATCGTCGACAAGGCCAGGGCGCTGGATTGCGAACTGATCATCATGGGCCACCGCCATCTGTCGCGACTCGGGCGGCTGCTGGATCCATCGATCAGCGCGAAGGTGATCGACCGGGTGCAGGTTCCGGTGTTGGTCGGGGCGGCGGGATAAGCCAACGGGCTCGGTGCTGCCACCGACGCATTCGCGGGTGAACCCGCGAATGCGTCAGGAGCCCCAATGCCGAATTCGGATCAGCCCTCGCTCGGCTTGACCACCACCGTGCAGGTGGTCCCCGCCGCCAGCAAAAAGCCTACCGGCACTTGATCGATATGAATGCGCACCGGCACCCGCTGGGCCAGGCGCACCCAGTTGAAGGTCGGGTTCACGTCGGCGATCAGCTCGCGGCTCTGCGGGTTGTCGCGGTCGTAGATGCCGCGGGCGATGCTCTCCACATGCCCCTTGATGCGCTCGCCGCTCATCATCTGCAGTTCGGCCTGGTCGCCCACCTTCACGTGGGGCAGCTTGGTCTCCTCGAAGAAGCCATACACCCAGAACGAGTTCTCATCCACCACCGCCATCACCGCCTCGCCGGTGCGGGCGTAGTCGCCCTTGTGGATGTTGAGGTTGGTGACGTAGCCATCGACCGTGGCAATGATCCGCGTGCGCTTGAGGTTGAGCTCGGCGGCCGCCAGTTGGGCCTGGGCCTGCTGGTAGTCGGCCAGCGCGGCGCTTGCGATGTTGCTGGCGTCGTCGCGGTTCTCCTTGGAGATCACCAGGTTGTCCAGGTCGGCGCGGCGCTTGGCGTTGACCTTGCGCATCTCCCACGTGGCCTTGCGCGAGGCGACCAGGGCCTTGGCCTGGTCCACCGCCAGCTGGTAATGCTCGGGGTCGATCTGGATCAGCAGGTCCCCCTTCTTCACGCGTTGGTTGTCCTTGACTGGCACGTTCACCACGTAGCCCGGCACGTCAGCAGCGACGTTGATGATGTCGGCGCGCACCCGGCCGTCCCGGGTCCAGGGGGTGGTCATGTAGTGCAGCCACAACTGGCGACCGATCACCACGGCGCCCGCCAGCACCAGCAGGGTGGCGATCAGGCTGAAGAATTTTTTCATCGAAGGATTCTCACCAGTAGACAGACAGCGCCATGGCGCCGAAGAGGCAGATGAACAGGCACAGGCGCAGCAGCGCCGGGTGCCAGAAGAAGCGGTAGCCGTCATGGCTTGCGATGAAGCGGTCCAGGCCCCAGGCCAGGCCTGCGGCGAACAGGAACATCAAGGTCATGGTGGGCATGTACACGCCATGGAAGGCGATTTCACGAGGCATGGTGCAATCCTTTGGCCGGAGCCAGGGGCGACTTGGGGTCGAGCAGGGACGTACGAATGAAATGCAGGTAGCTCTGCACCCGACGCAACACCGAGGTGTCGAAGTGCCGGGCGAAGGGTTCGTCGGTGGCCTGCACGCGGCTGATGGCATGGTCCACCGCCACCAGGGCGCGTTCGTGGTTGCTGGCGTTGGGCTGCAGGAACAGCCGCGCCAAGGCCCGGCCCATCACGCGGATGGCCTGGCGCCAGGGCTGGCTTTCGGCATAGGCCGGGTGGATCGGGGCGCGCACCTGTTCCTTGCGCAGCTCGATGATCGCGTGGCCGATTTCCAGCACAGTGAACATCCAGCGCATCAGCTCGCTCTGCACCTGCGGCCGGCCGGCAGCCAAACCGTAGGCCTGGTGCAGCAGGTCGCGGGTACGGCTCTCGAACGCCGAGCCCAGTCCGCGCAGGCGACCGGTGATGGCGAACAGCACTTGCTCACGCAGGTCCTGCTCCAGGCGGCTCCACAGCCAACGGCTGTTGGGCGGCAGGATGATGGCCCCGGCGGCGGCGCAGACCAGCATGCCGATGACCATGCCGATGTAATCGTTGATGAACACGTAGGGGTCGTACACCGTCAGGTTGTTCGGCACCGATCCGATGGCGAAGAACACCAGCAGGCCGATCCCGTAGCCAGCATAGGCCGGGCGCGAGGACAGAAACGCCCCGAGCACGAACACCGGCGCCAGCACCATGCACAGCAATGGGAAGCCATCGATCCAGGGGAAGACGAAGAAGGTCTCGAAGAAGCCGACGAAGGCACCGATCATCGTGCCGCACGCCATCTGGAACGACATGCGTTTGGGGTTCGGCGAGGCAGCCGACAGCCCCACGGTGACTGTCGCGATCAGCGTCATCATGGCGCCGCTTGGCCAGTCGCTGAGCAGCCAGTAGCTGCCCAGCAGCAACAGCACCGCCGAGGCACGCACACCGGCGGCCAGCGACACCAGCCAGCTGGTCTGGGCCACGTAGGGCTCGTCCCACTGTTCACGCTCGTGCCTGTGGGCGGCGAGCGAGGCGTGGGTCTGGGCATAGCTGTACATCTCGTCGACGAAGCGGTACAGCAGCTCGAAGGCGGTGTGGAAGTCGAGCAGGTCCGACTCGCTGGGCTCGGTCTCGAGGTAGTCGGCCCGCAGGCCGCGCACCTGGGTTTGCAGGCCTTCCTTGTAGGCTGCCAGCTCCAGGGTCAGGCGCAGCGCATCGGCGTCGGTCAGGGCGCGGCCCACATAGGGGTCGAGCAATTCGGCAAGGGTCGCCAGGCCCGGCTCGATGGCCCCGACGATCTGCAACGGCCCACGGGCGCGCAGGCGCTCCAGCAGACTGTGCAGGGCGTTGAAGCGGGTGGTGATGGCCATGAACTCGCTGTTCATGCGCACCAGCCGGCCCGAGCGCCTGCGCATGTGCGGGTCTTCGAAGGCGGTGACGTTGCGCAGACTCTCCAGGCCCACGGCCTCGGCGATGAAACGCACGTTGCTGCTTTCGTAGCGGTCCGGCTGGCTGTCGCCACGCAGGGCCTCGACCACCACCCCGGCGAACACGCCAAAGCGTTGGTACAGGGCGTTGCGCATGGCGGCGCTGGCCGACTGGGGCAGGATCGCCGCGCTGACCAGGGTCGACACCAGGATCCCCAGGGAGATTTCCAGCACCCGCCACACCGCCGCCATGAACGCTTGGTCGGGGTGCTGCAACACCGGCAGGCCGATCATCGCCGCGGTATACCCGGCCAGCACGAAACCATAGGCCTGGAAGGTGCGGTAGCGCATGGCGCCGGCCGAACACAGGCCGACCCACAACGCAAGGCTGGGCAGGAACAGCTCGGTGTTCTGCGGAAAGAGCGCGACCAGCGCGACCATCATCGCCGAGCCCGCCAGGGTGCCGAGCACCCGGTAGAAGCTTTTGGCGAACACATGCCCGCTCTGTGGCTGCATGACGATGAACACGGTGATCATCGCCGTGCGTGGTTGCGGCAGCTCCAGACGCATGGCCAGCCACAAGGTGATGAAGGCGGCTGCCAGGACCTTGAAGATGTAGACCCAGGTCACCCCGTCGGTGCGCGCCCAGGCAAAGAAGCCCCGGCGCCATTCCAGGCTCTGCAGCCAGCGCAGGGGCAGGCTCGATGTGCTCATTCGGCGTGGCTCGGCGTGTCGAAGATGGCCAGGGTCGCAGGCGTTTTCGGCGCCACCTGGCGTTGCTCGTCCGGTACGTCCTGGCCGGCCTGCAGCCCACCACCGAGGGCGGTGACCAGCTCGGCATGGGCGCTCAGGCGCGCGGCCTGGACCTGCTGTTGGATCTGTTGCTGACGGAACAGCAGGGTCTGGGCGTTGAGCACATTCAGGTAATCGGTCAGCCCGCGCTGGAAGGCGACCATGGCAATGTCATAGGTCTTCTGCGCGGCGGCCACGCCCTGTGCGGCGAAGTGCGACTGCTCTTTCATCGACTCGCGGCGGATCAGCTGGTCGGAGATGTTCTTCAGCGCACCGACCACGGTTTCGTTGTAACGCGCCACCGCCATGTCATAGCCCGCCGACGCCACGCCCAATTGCGAGCGCAGGCGACCGCCGTCGAAGATCGGCAGGCTGATGGCCGGGCCTACGTTGTAGTTGAACTTGCGCCCGGTGAGAAACTCCAGCGGGCCACCGCCGGTGGCCATGAAGCCCAAGCTGCCCACCAGATCGACATTGGGGAAGAAGCCGGCGTGGGCGACATCGATACCACGAGCCTGGGCCGCCACCTGCCAGCGGCTGGCGACCACGTCGGGGCGCTGGCCGACCAGTTCGGCGGGCAGGTTCGATGGCAGCTTCAGCGGTGCACCGAGGCTCAGGGTGGGGCGTTGGATCTGCGCGCCCTCCCCCGGCCCCTTGCCAGCCAAGGCGGCCAACTGGTTGCGGGTCAGGGCGATCTCTTCGTTGAGGCTGTCGAGCTGACGATGGGTTTCAGGCAACGGGGCCTCGGCCTGGCTGACCTCGAAGTGCGTGCCTAGGCCGCTGTCCAGACGCCGCTTGGCCAGGGCGAGGATCTGCTCCTGCTGCTCCAGCTCGGCCTGGACGATATCGCGCTGGGCGAAGTGCAGACTCAACTGGATGTAGGCGCGCACCACGTTGTTCTGTAGCTCTAGCTGGGCCTGGCGGGCTTCGGCAACGCTCATGTGCGCCTGGTCCACGGCCTGCTCGCTGGCATTGCGCTCACGGCCCCAAAGGTCCAGGGCGTAGCTCAAACCGATGGCGGCGTTGTTGTCCCAGGTGTTGGCCCCGGACAGCGCGCCAGGGCCATAGAACTGATCTTCCGGCCAGTTGTGGCGCTTGAGGGTGGCCTGGCCGTTGGCTTGGAGCTTTTCCGCCGACTCGATCACACCGGCCATGGACTTGGCCTGGCGCACCCGCGCCGCGGCCATGGCCAGGGTCGGGCTGCCGCTCTGGGCCAGCTCGACCCAGCGGTCCAACTGCGGGTCGCCATAGGCACGCCACCACTGTTGCGCCGGCCAATGGGCGTCGGTGGCAGCTTCGCGGATCGCGTCGTCGGTGGTCAGGGTGTTGGCTTGCAGCGTCTTGCTTTGCGGGGCGATGCCCCAGGTTCCGATACAGCCGCTCAAGGTGAGGCTAAGGGCACAGGCACTGAGCGCATTCAGCGCTCTGATGATGCGACGCGGCACAGCTGCGATTTCCCGAGGATGAGGTGAAGAGGCCGGGCAATTCTAGGGGGCGGTCGCACTGGCGATAAGCGTATATTCCTGCGAATCTTTGTTACCAAAACAGTGATAATCCGGCTTTAGTCTGAAGACCGTTTTGGTTACTTCATGTCACAATTTTGTCCTCTACCTTGAGAGTGACCCATGGACACCCTGCAAAACATGCGTGCTTTCAGTTGCGTAGCCCAACTCGGCAGCTTCACTGCCGCCGCGGCGCAACTGGATACGACCACCGCGAACGTCTCGCGGGCGGTCTCCAACCTGGAAGCCCATCTGCAAACTCGGCTGCTCAACCGCACCACCCGGCGCATCGCCCTGACCGAGGCGGGCAAGCGTTACCTGATGCGCTGCGAACAGATTCTGACCTTCGTCGAAGAAGCCGAGGCCGAAGCCAGCGATGCCCACGCCCGCCCGGCCGGGCAGTTGAAGGTGCATTCGATGACTGGCGTCGGCCAGCACTTCGTGGTCGATGCCATCGCCCGCTACCGTGAGTCGCACCCGGACGTGACCTTCGACCTGACCATGGCCAACCGCGTACCGGACCTGCTCGACGAGGGCTATGACGTGTCCATCGTGCTGGCCAGCGAGTTGCCGGACTCCGGCTTCGTCTCCCAGCGTCTGGGCATCACCTACAGCATCGTCTGCGCCTCGCCCGAGTACGTGGCCAAGCACGGCACCGCGCACAAACCATCCGACCTGCTCAAGCATTCGTGCCTGCGCATGGTCAGCCCGGTGATCCCGCTGGAGAAGTGGCTTTTCGACGGTCCGGAAGGCCAGGAGGTGGTCAACATCACCAGCTCGCCGTTCCAGGTCAATTCGGCCGACGCCATGAAGACGGCGATCCGCAGCGGCATGGGGGTGGGCGTGCTGCCGATCTATTCGGCCATCGACGGCCTGCGCGACGGCAGCATCGTGCGGATCATGCCCGACTACCGTCTGCAGGAGCTGAATCTCTACGCAATCTACCCCTCGCGCCAGTACCTGGATGCGAAGATCAAGACCTGGGTCGAGTACCTGCGCAACTCGCTGCCGGAGATCCTCGCCGCCCACGAGGCGGACCTGAAGATCCACGAGAGCGGTCGCTAACCGCAAGTTTCAAGCCGCAAGAAAAAACCAGGCCCACGCCGCCCGGCTTTTCTTGCCGCTCGAAGCGTGAAGCTTGTAGCTTTCAACTTTTTGCCATGAGAAGTAGCCCGATGAAAAAGACCGTCCTGGCCTTCAGCCGCATCACCCCGGCCATGGCCGAACGCCTGCAGCAAGACTTCAACGTGATCGTGCCCAACCCCAAGCACGGTGACATCGCCGCCCAGTTCAACGAAGCCCTGCCCCAGGCCCATGGCCTGATCGGCGTCGGTCGCAAGCTCGGCCGGGCGCAGCTGGAGGGCGCAGGCAAGCTGGAAGTGGTGTCCAGCGTCTCGGTCGGCTACGACAACTACGACCTGGACTATTTCAACGAGCGCGGCATCGCCCTGACCAACACCCCCGACGTGCTCACCGAAAGCACCGCCGACCTGGCCTTCGCCCTGGTCATGGGTTGTGCGCGCCGGGTCGCCGAGCTCGACGCCTGGACCAAGGCCGGCCAATGGCAAGCCACCGTTGGCCCAGCCCATTTCGGCAGCGACGTGCATGGCAAGACCCTTGGCATCGTCGGTCTGGGCAACATCGGCGCCGCCATCGCCCGGCGTGGCCGCTTCGGTTTCAACATGCAAGTGCTGTACAGCGGCAACAACCGCAAGCCCGTGCTGGAACAGGAGCTTGGAGCCCAGTACCGCAGTCTGGAGCAACTGCTGGCCGAAGCCGACTTCGTGTGCCTGGTGGTGCCGTTGTCGGAGGCCACGCGCAAGCTGATCGGTGCCCGCGAGCTCAAACTGATGAAGCCCAGCGCCTTTTTGGTCAACGTCTCCCGCGGGCCGGTAGTGGACGAGGCGGCGCTGGTCGAGGCGCTGCAGAGCGGCACGATTCGCGGTGCCGGGCTGGACGTGTACGAGAAAGAGCCGCTGGCCGACTCGCCGCTGTTCACACTGCCCAATGCCCTGACCCTGCCACACGTGGGTTCCGCCACCGCTGAAACCCGCGAAGCCATGGCCAACCGGGCGATCGACAACCTGCGCGCGGCGCTGTTGGGCGAGCGACCTCGGGACCTGGTCAACCCGCAGGTCTGGAAGGGCTGAGTCGTCTTTCAGGACGCATTCGCGGGTAAACCCGCTCCGGCAGGTTCGCTGTTGTTCTTGAAGCCAGCAGAGCACCTGTGGGAGCGGGTTTACCCGCGAAAGGGCCGCATCAAGCCCATCACCCGATGAACGCCTACCTCACGCCGACCGCCCCCCCCATCACCTTGGCTTTTGGCTTGCGAAACACCAGCACGTTGCCCGCCATCACCGCCACCAGCCCCAGCAGCGCTGGCGCCGTCCACTGGTAGCCCTCGGCGACAGCCGAGACATTCAGCGCCACCAGCGGGAACAGCACCGTGCAGTAGGCCGCCCGCTCCGGCCCCATGCGTCCGACCAAGGTCAGGTAGGCGGTGAAACCGATGACCGACCCCGGGATCACCAGGTACAGCAGCGAACCGATGTAGCGGGTGTTCCATTCCATGTCGAAAGGAATGCCGCTGAGCAGGCAGTACAGCGCCAGCATCGTCGCCCCATACACCATGCCCCAGGCGTTGGTGGTCATGGGCTTGAGCCCTGCCTTCTGCTGCACGCTGGAAAGCATGTTGCCCGCCGAGAAACACAAGGTGCCCAGCAAGGCGAGGCCCAGGCCGTATAAGGTCTCGCGGCTGGCGGTGTGGCTGAACAGCTCCGGCCAGAACAGCAGGCCCAGGCCCACCAGCCCCAAGGCACCACCACCCAACACATTGGCGGCGATACGCTGGCCAAAGAATATCCGCGCGTTGAGTGCGTTCCATAGGGTGGCGGTGGAGAACACCACGGCGATCAACCCACTGGCAATCCACTGGCTGGCGGTGAGAAAACACATGAAGTTGACGCAGAACAGGCAAAAACCCTGGGCCAGGCACACCAGGTGGGCGCGGCGGTTCATCGGTTGCAGGCGTCGGGTGAGCAAAAGGATGGCGAACAGGATCAACCCGGCCAGGGCGAAGCGATAGACGATCGACACCGGGATGGCGACCACGCCCAGCTGCAGTTTCAGGGCGATCCAGGTGGTACCCCAGATCAGGACAGTGAGCAGATAGAGCGAGAGGTTCATGGTAGGACTTCCGTGGCGGTCACAAGAGCTGGGGCTGCGTTGCAGCCCATCGCAGGCTTCGCCAGCTCCCACAAGGTTCAGCGGCACCTGCAGGCGAAGCCTGTGATCGAGGGCCCAGCCCTCGTCGTGATCTCCAGTCTCCACCCGCCACCGATGTCTGCGCTTGCACAAACTTGCGCATTTGCCATCGCCGGGGCTGTCAGCCCGAACGCCACGCAGTAGGATGGCAACACGAGGAATCGCCGATGACCCCACTGACCCAATTGCAAGTTTTCAACGCCATGCACGCCTCCCCCAATGCCCGCCTGGAGCTGAGCGCGCACCTGGGCGACGGCCTGGCTGCAGCAGTGTGGAGCAATCGCGACGATGCACGCGACTACCAGGCACCGAGCCACCATACCCTGTCGTGCTACATCGCCGACGGCACCGGCACCTTCCGACGTCAGCGCCCGGCCGACAAAGGCGCGCCGGACAAACTGTGCATCATGCCCGCAGGTCACGAGTCCAACTGGGTGGTCAATGGGCACATCCGCCTGGCCCACCTCTACATCAGCGAGGCCCAGTTCGCCCTGGGTTGCCTGCACCTGCTCGACCGTGAACCGCGGGAAATGCAGCTGCAAGAGGCGACCTTCCTCGATGATCCGCAACAGGCCCAACGCTTCCGCCAACTGGTGACACTGGACTGGGACGAACCCGGCGAGCGTCTCTTGGCCAGTAGCCTGGCCCACGAAATTGTCGACCACGCCGTGCTCAGCCAGGCAGGTCTGCGCCAGGGCCTGCGCCTGAAGGGCGGCCTGGCACCGCACCAGCGCCGGCAGTTGGTGGAGTACATCGAAGCGCACCTGGACCAACCCATCACCCTGGGCGAGTTGGCCGTGCGCTGCAACCTGTCCGAATACCACTTCGCCCGCATGTTCCGTACAAGCTTCGGCCTGCCGCCGCACCAGTACCTGCTAGCCCGCCGCCTCAACCGCGCCTGCCAGCTGTTGCGCCTGGGCCAGTTGCCGCTGGGCCAGGTGGCCCTGCTATGTGGATTCGCCAGCGCCAGCCACTTCAGCAACCGCTTCCGCCAGGCCCTGGGCGCGACGCCCGGGGACTACCGGGCGGCCTTCTCCGGCTGAGCAACGAGCGCACGTTCGCCGGGCGCATCAGCACCGGAAGCATGTTTCGGCGGTTTGCCAAGGCCGATTTGCAACAGAAAATTTATTTTCAAAAGGGGCTTGATTTCGTTTCGCCGTTGGCTGACTTTAGGGTCAAGAGGCGAAGAAATTCCAAGGGCCTCAAAGGCCTAGGCGCGTCTCTTGCGAGCAAGCTGAATAAGGATTGAATCATGCAAATCCAGGTCAACAGCAGCAATCACATCGAAGGCAACATCCGGCTCAACGAGTGGGTTCGCAGCACGCTTGAAACCACGCTCGAACGCTACGAGGACGACCTCACCCGCATCGAGGTCCACCTGCGTGACGAGAACGGCGCCAAGCCCGGCCCACAGGACAAACGCTGCCAGATGGAGGCTCGCCCGAAAGGCCATCAACCGATTTCCGTGACCCACACCGCCACGTCCCTGGACCAGGCTGTGGATGGCGCCGCCAGCAAGCTGAACAACGCGCTGGAGCACTTCTACGGCAAGTTGCGCAGCAAACGTGGGGTACTTCAGATGAGCGATCCTGAAGCCTGAACCCCGCGATCGACAAGAACGCCCGGCATTGCCGGGCGTTTTCATGTCCACCGATCAATGGCCCTGAACCAACCGCGCGCTCAGTCGGTCAACCTCTGCAGTCATTCATTGCAGACAGCCCGACCATGCACAATCCATTCGACCAGATCAGCGACGCCTTCGCCCCCGAGTACCGGGTCAACCTGAGCATCGAACGCCTGGACGGCAGCATCATGCTCACCCTCTCCGACGACAGCGGTGTGGTCGCCAAACGCCTGATCACCGCCGCCCAGCGCAATGACCCGCAGCGTCTGCAGCGGGTGATCGACAGCATCCGCCTGGGGCTGGCCATCGAACTGGGCCAGAACCCGCTGGAGGTCCTGGCCGCCCTCACCCAAGCCCCCCACCAGACACCACGCCGCTTCCCCGCCGCCGGCCTGGCCAACTGACCCCTACTTGCCGTCCTCGACCTCTTTGCCATTGGCATCGAGCACCTTGGTGGACGGATAGCGGTACGAGGCGTAGCGCACCACAAGAATCGAAAACGCCAGCAGCAGGATGCCGCCGCACAGGTACAGCAGCCCGACGTCTGGCGCTTTGTGGTGCGAGACATCGCCGATCAGCAGACGGGTCAGCGCGGTGATCGCCACATACAGCAGGAAGCGGATCGGCATGTGGTTGGTCTTGAAGTAAATCCCCACCATCGCCCCCAGCTCCAGGTAGATGAACAGCAGCAGGATGTCATCGACGCTGACCCCACCTTTGCCCAGCATGTCCAGGAACGTCACCACCGCCGCATAGGCAGTGATGGCGCCGATGCCGAACAACGCCAGGTAGTGGAACGCCTCGACGCACAGGTTGCCCAGCGAGTCCGCCGAGCCATGCAGGCCCTTGCGTAGTTTTTCTGCCCATTTGATGTTCACGATGTTCGTTTTCCCCGATACGAGCTGAAGGATGATGCGTCACCTCTGTGACGCTTGTGCATGCAGTAAAAAGGCCAAGCCCTTGCCTTGGAAGGCGACCGATTGCCGCAAGACACCTGTGGGCTAGGCTCTGAAGGGAAAAGGCCATCACTTGAGTTGCATCACGGTGGCTGAAGCGAGTACTGTATATAAATACAGTTAAACCATAACCCCAACAGCAAAAGGCACAGAGGTGATGAATGGCCGTCGAAGTGGTGTACCGCAGCAGCCGCGACCCGGAGCGCTTGTTCATGGATAAGGCCGAAGCAGACCGTCACGACAAGATGCTCGAACTGGCCGAGCGCCTGGCCGAGGTGCTGCAAAAGGCCGTGCCATCGTTGAGCGAACAGCAAGTCGAGGAAGCCGGCATCTACATGGCCAAGAACCGCGACGTGTTCGCCCGGGCCTTCAAGAACCAGCCGGATGCCTTGGCCGAGCTACTTGAGAATCAGGCTGAATGACCCAGGCTCATCCGTAGAGCAACCGCTCCGCCAGCATCTGCGCCACCCGCGCTGGCGAACGCTTCTCCGCCTGGGCATGGGCAAACACTTCGGTCAGCCGCGTGGGAATGCGCGCCAGGTGTGCGGTGATGGTGCCTAGGTCCTCGCCCCGGTGGGTCAGGGCCACATAGATCAGGCCACCGGCATTGATCACGTAGTCCGGCGCATAGAGGATGCCGCGATTTTCCAGCTGATCCGCCACCTGCAGCGTAGTGAGCTGGTTGTTCGCCGCGCCTGCCACGGCTGCGCAGCGCAACTGCATCACGCTCTGGCCATTGAGCACCGGCCCGACACCACAGGGTGCAAAGATGTCGCACGGGGTGCTGATCAGCGCGTCATTGGTCACAGGATGCGCACCCAGTTGCTCCACGGCCAGGCGCACGCGTCCAGGATCCAGGTCGCTGACCAATAATTCCGCGCCCGCCGCGTGCAACTGCTCGGCCAAGGCATAGCCGACATTGCCCAAGCCTTGCACAGCGATGCGCAGCCCCTCCAGGTTATCGCTGCCCAGACGCGCCATGGACGTGGCGCGAATGCCCGCGAACACACCCATTGCGGCATGCGGCGACGGGTCGCCTGAAGCTGTGGTGCTGGTGACATGGGGTGTGGTCTGGGCGATGCAGTCCATATCCAGGGTGGAGGTGCCGCTGTCCACGGCAGTGATGAATCGCCCCTGCAGAGTGTCGACGAACCGGCCGAATGCCTCGAACAGCGCGGCGCGGTTTTCCACATGCGGATTGCGCACGATCACCGCTTTGCCGCCCCCCAAAGGCAGGCCCGCCAATGCCGCCTTGTAGCTCATGCCCTGGGCCAGACGGATGGCGTCGGTCATGGCACTTTCATCATCGGCGTAGGGTAGATAGCGACAGCCGCCCATGGCCGGGCCCAACTGCTCGCTATGAATGACCACGACGGCCTTGAGGCCCGTTGGCGGGTCGATGCACAGGTGCAAGGACTGGGTGCGGGTGCTTTGCATGAGCGCGAACATCAACGGGCTCCCCCGAGAGGTGCTCCTTCCAGTATAGGCAGGCCGCCAGGCTCCGAGCCTCTGGCGGACCACTGGACGAAAGCACGCGCCAAGGCTAAAAGATAAGCGTATGCGGAGAGTGCCCATGAACCCACGTCAAGCCTGCCTGGCCTGCCTGGATCGCGAGCCTGTCGCGCTGCTGGAAGCAACGCTGTGGATAGCGGCCGAGCACGACCGGACGGTAGAGCCGGCGGCGAGCCTCGCCCAAGTGCACGACTTGCAGCGAGAAATCAGCGCCAACCTGCCGATGCTGCCGCTCCACGAGCTGGCCCAGCCCCTGCTGCGTCAACTCAATGCCCTGGGTTTCGCGCAGGATGAGTACCATCCGTTGCGGCCCCAGGTGGCGTTGATGGACAAAGTCCTGCAGCGCCGCCGCGGCCAGCCGTTGACCCTGGCCATCCTCGCCCTGGAACTGGCGCGACGCCTGTCGATCCCGCTGGAGGGCGTGAACTTCCCCGGCCACTTCCTGCTACGTGTGCCCGGGGCCGACCATTTGCTCGATCCCTGTGGCGGGCGACGGTTGTACCCCGCCGACTGCCGCGAACTGCTGGCCCGCCAGTTCGGCCCCCATATGCCGTTGAGCGCCGAGCACATGCACAGCGCAGCCCCCATGCAGATGCTCCAACGCCTGTCGCGCAACCTGCGTCATCTGCACAGCAGCAACGAAAACGACCTGGCCGCCCTGATCGACGCCGAACGGGTGATGCAACTGGGACCGGTGCTGGCCAGCGACTACCTGGCCCGCGCCACGCTCTACCAGCACCTGGATTGCCCACAGGCCGAGCGCTATGACTTGGAGCACGCCTTGCTGCTGACCGACGACCCGATCCAGCGTCTGAAATTGAGCGAACGGCTTGGCCAACTCCCGTCGACCAAGCGTTCGATTCACTGAGCCGGGGTGTCCGGCTGGCAGGAGGGATGCGCCTTGGCGAAGGCCGGGTGTGCCTGTGCCAAAGCAGCCACGCGAGCGATGCGTGGATAGCCGCTGAGGTCGACGTTGAATCGCTCGGCGGCGTAGAGCTGAGGGATCAGGTAGACATCTGCCAACCCCGGCTCGTCACCGAAGCAAAAGCCTCGATCACCGATCAATTGTTCCACCGCCGCCAGGCCCTGTCCGATCCAGTGAGCGATCCACTGGTTGACCTGGGCATCGTCATGGCCCAACTGACGCAGTTGGTTGAGCACGCTGACGTTGTGCAACGGGTGGACGTCGCAGCCGATGATCGCCGCCACGCCCCGCACTTTGGCCCGAGCCTCGGCACTGGCCGGCAACAGCGCAGGCTGTGGATAAACCTCTTCGAGGTACTCGATGATCGCCGGTGACTGCACCAGCAACTCTCCACCATCGGTCCGCAGCGCGGGCACTCGCCCCTGGGGGTTGAGCGCCAGGTAGTTCGCGCCACGCTGCTCGCCCTTGAGCAGGTTGACCGGCAGGGCCTGGTAATCCAGGCCCTTGAGCGCCAGGGCGATGCGTACCCGATACGAGGAAGTGGAACGGTAATAGGTGAACAGCTCCATCGCCCTGACCTCTCAGTTGGCCGAGATGATCTTGCCGCGGCATTCGCCGAAGCCGATGCTCGCCACGCCGTCACGGACGCAGCGGGCACGCAGGATGATCTCGTCGCCGTCCTCCAGGAACTTGCGAACCTCGCCGCTGGCCAGCTCCACCGGGTGCTTGCCACCTTCGGTGATCTCCAGAAGGCTGCCGAACGAGCCGGGCGTGGCGCCGGACAGCGTGCCCGAACCGAACAGGTCACCCGGCTGCAACTGGCAACCGTTGACGCTGTGGTGGGCCACCATCTGCGCCACGGTCCAGTACATGCTGCGTGTGTTGCTCAGGGTCAGGCGATGGGCTGGCAGACCCTGCTCGCGCATCTTCTCGGTAACCAGCAGCACTTCCAGCTCGATATCGAAGGCACCCTCGGCCTGGTCACGCTTGTCCAGCAGGTAGGACAGGGGCTGCGGGTCGCCTTCAGGACGCGGCGCCTGGGCGCAACGGAACGGCTCGAGGGCTTCGGCGGTAACCACCCAGGGCGAGATAGTGGTGATGAAGCTCTTGGACAGGAACGGGCCCAGTGGCTGGTATTCCCAGGCCTGGATATCGCGCGCGGACCAGTCGTTGAGCAGGCAGTAGCCGGCCACATGCTCGGCGGCGTCGCTCACCGGGATGGACTGGCCCATGTCGTTGCCTTGGCCGATCCAGATGCCCAGTTCCAGCTCGTAGTCCAGGCGCGCACACGGGCCGAAGTTCGGTTCGGTCTGCCCGGCCGGCAGGGTCTGGCCCTTGGGACGGCGCACGTCGGTACCGGAGGGACGGATGGTGGAGGCACGGCCGTGGTAACCGATCGGCACGTATTTGTAGTTGGGCAGCAGCGGGTTGTCCGGGCGGAACAGCTTGCCCACGTTCTTGGCATGTTCAATGCCTACGTAGAAGTCGGTGTAGTCGCCGATTTTCGCAGGCAGGTGCAGCTGGCACTCGCTGGCCGGATACAGGGCAGCCTTCAAGGCCGCTTGATGCTCGCTGTGCTCGCCCAGCAGCACCATCAAACGCTCGCGCAGGGCCACACGGGCTTCACGGCCCAGGGCGAAGAACGCGTTCAGCGCGCCGCCTCGGGTGGCTTCGGCAGCGACCTTGGCCTGGCCGTCGAACAGGCCGGCGGCCAGCACGGCTTCCAGATCGAGGATCGCGTCACCGATGGCTACGCCGCAACGCGGTGCCTGGCCTGGACGGCTGAAGATGCCCAGGGGCAGGTTCTGCAACGGGAAGTCGCTGTGCCCGTTGGCGTGCTCGACCCAGCTACGGGCGATGGCGGTCTGGTTCATGGGTTATCTCCGATTCGGGTTGAAGGTGCTCGGCAAGGTGGCCCAGCAACTATCGTAGTCGGCCTGCAGTTGCGGGCACTCGAGGGCATGACGGCTCGGACGCAGCACCTGGCTGGTCTCGAACATGAATGCCATGGTGTTGTCGATCTTGTGCGGCGCCAGGTCCGCGGCGATGGCCTTCTCGCAGGTTTCGGCGTCTGGCCCGTGGGCGCTCATCACACCGTGCAGCGAAGCACCGCCCGGCAGGAAGCCTTCAGCCTTGGCGTCGTAGGCCCCCTGGATCAGGCCCATGAATTCGTTCATCAGGTTGCGGTGGAACCAAGGTGGACGGAAGGTGTTCTCGGCCACCATCCAGCGTGGCGGGAAGATCACGAAGTCCATGTTGGCCATGCCGTGGACGCTGGTCGGCGAGGTCAGCACGGTGAAGATGGAAGGATCGGGATGGTCGAAGCTGACCGTGCCGATGGTATTGAAGCGGCGCAGGTCGTACTTGTACGGCACGTTGCTGCCGTGCCAGGCGACCACGTCCAGCGGCGAGTGCTGCAGTTCGCAGGCCCAGTGCTCGCCGAGGAACTTCTGCACCAGTTGCACTGGCCCGCTGACCTCTTCGTAGTGCGCCACCGGGGTCAGGAAGTCACGGGGGTTGGCCAGGCCATTGCTGCCGATCGGGCCCAAGTCCGGGATGCGCAGCGGGGCACCATGGTTTTCGGCAATGTAGCCACGGGCCTGGCCGTCGAGCAGCTCGACGCGGAACTTCATGCCCCGAGGGATCACGGCGATCTCCAGCGGCTCGACCTCCATCACCCCTAGTTCCGTGGCAATGCGCAGGCGGCCTTGCTCTGGGACCAGCAGCAGTTCGCCGTCGGCATTGAAGAACACACGCTCCATCGAGCGGTTGGCGCGATAGATGTAGATGCTCACGCCGGCCGGCTTCTCCGAGGCCGAGTTGGCCACCATCGGCAGCCAGCCTTCGATGAAATCGGTGGGCTCGGACGGGATCGGCTGGGGGCTCCAGCGCAGGCGATTGGGGGTGATCGCACCCAGCGGGCCGGTTAGCGGTTGACGCTCCAGACGCTCGAAGCGCGGGTGCAGCGCCGAGGGACGAATGCGGTACAGCCAGGTGCGACGCAGCTCGCTGCGGGCCATGGTGAACGCGGTACCCGAGAGCAGTTCGGCGTACAGGCCGTAGGGGGCCTTTTGTGGGGAGTTCTGCCCGACCGGCAGGGCGCCGGGCAGCGCTTCACTGGCGAACTCGTTGCCGAAGCCGCTCAGGTACTGAAGATCAGGGGAAGAATCGAGATTCATCGGTGCCTCCGGGCTCGATGAGAGCCGTTGCTGGCAGCTGGCTGCTGGCCCTGTCCGGCGCGTTCCGGTGAGTACTCCAGGCGTTGCAGCGCGTCTGCATTGTTTTTATCGTAATCAGATTACGAATAACGTAATTTGATTGCCGAAAGGCGTCAAGCTATAAAGACGCCCACCTGTCTCCCCTGGATGCCCAAGCCCATGACCAAAGCCAGCCCCCCTGCCGACAACGGCAAGCAGAAGGTCCGCTCGGCGGAAGTCGGCACCGACATACTCAAGGCACTCGCCGAGCTCTCACCATCCACCTCGCTGTCGCGCCTGGCCGAGCACGTGGGCATGCCAGCGAGCAAGGTCCACCGCTATCTGCAAGCCCTGATCGCCAGCGGCTTCGCCGAGCAGGATCCTGCCACCAACCATTATGGGCTGGGCCGTGAGGCCCTGCGGGTGGGCATGGCTGCACTGGGCAGCATCGATGTACTGAAGGTGGCGGCGTTACCGCTGTCGCAATTGCGCGACGAGCTCAACGAGAGCTGCTTCATCGCCGTGTGGGGCAACCAGGGCGCGACAGTGGTGAGCATCGAGCCTGCGGTGCGCGCGGTGACGGTGGTCACACAGATCGGCTCGGTCCTGCCGCTGCTCAGTTCGTCCACAGGCCTGGTGTTCGCCGCCCACCTGCCCGAACGCGAGACAGTGGAACTGCGCGAGCAGGAGCTGGCCGCCATGGACCAGTCATTCAGCGACTACGAGCCTGTGCTGGCCCAGATCCGTGCACGCGGGCTGCATCACGTACACGGTTTGCTGATGCCCGGCGTGGACGCGCTGTCCGCGCCGGTGTTCAACGCCATGGGCCAGATTGCCGCGGTGATGACGGTGGTCGGCCCGACGTCGATCTTCCATGCCGACGAACAGGGACCGGCGGCGAAGCGCTTGCTGGCGGCGGCAGGCGCCGTCAGCAAGCGTATGGGGTATGAGCCAGAGGCCTAGCTCATGCGTTGAGGTGCCGTCCCTGACCCCGATGGCGGCCTCAGGTGAACTGACGAGGGGCTGATTGCTCTTGGGAAGCGACCAGTTGCGTATACCACGACAACTCTTCCTCGAATCGTTTATTCAACGGTTCGAAAGCACCCGAGCCAAGCTCCTTGAACACCTCATGCCGCTCATAGAACGCTTTGAGTGCCTCGACTTGGTTCTTCACCCACACACTCAGTGCGGATGACTCCCCAGGAAACAACGTCGACCAGAGTTTGCTGCCTCGATCAACCAGCTGGGTACCATAGAACTTCACCACATCCGTAATCCCAGGCAAGCTGGCGACGGCTCCGAGCAGGGATAACAGTGCTGCCGTCTTATCGCCATCACGCAACGCCGCGAGGCTGCGGTAGAACCCAGCACCAGCCTTGATGAAGCCCAGAACGATTCGCGCCGGCGGGAATGCCAAGGCGATGACATCCGCCACCAGACCGACCAGCCAGAACACCTCTTGGGTGATACGCCTCGCCGCGCTGTAGGCATCGCGTTTCGCATCGGCCAGCAAGCGCTGTATACGCTGGCGTAGAGCAACCGAAAGATCCCGGATGTTGTACAGCACCTGCAACGACCGGGCGATTCTCGCATTTCCCTTGCTTTCTGACGCATCGGCGAAGTCATCGTTTCGCACGCTCTCATTGAGTTCGCGGATCAACAGTTCATCGTCAATCGAGACATGCGCGTAGACCCAGTCCTGCAGAGCATCGCTTCGCCACTGCTCGACAAAATCCTCGACCGTATAAAGGTACCGCCCACCAGGCCCATCGCTGAGATAGACCAAAGTGCCCTTGGCCTGGGGCGACTGCAGCAGGTACCCACCGACTACAGCGGCCCCGTTGATCTTCAGCATTGCCAATTTGCAATCGTCGACGAAACTGCCCCGATGAAATGCCATGCAGACCGGTTTCAGCCAGTCGGCATGCGCATCGCTGAGGCGTCCGCTCTGCAGCTCCACCAAACAATCGCGTTGAATTTTCATGCCTGTGATGTGGCGATGCAGCTCCAGCGGCCTGGACTGGGCATCTGCGTCCGGGTCGAGATAACTCTTGCGGATCTCATCGCAGTACCCCTCACCCAGCCTGGCGGCCCGGATGTAGCCATCGATCGCCCGGTTGCTCAAATGAGACAGGTCCTGGCCTACGGTCGACGTCAGCCTGGCGAAGTCTCTGAAATTGAAATCCGCGGGGTATCCGCTGGCCACCACTTGGGTCAAGGACTGACGAACGCCATGCTCCAGCTCGACCAGAACGGTATCGGCATCGATCCATCCTTCCTTCTTGCCCGGGAAACGATTGATGCGCTCGCTCACGCGGTCACGGGCATAGGCCATGAACGTCGGCACTTGGGCAGCTGCCTGGTAATCCGTCATCAGCACGCGCAACTCATGGTCGATGTCGTCCACACGTCGTTGCAGCGTCCCGTCCGGCCTGGCAGGCACCACCGGTCGGATCTCTTCGAGATCGTCGAGAATCTTCATCACCCTCAACTCGGTCCAGTGCTGGATCACCTGCTGCCAGCCGTCAATGTCTTGCGGATGCACGGTGATCGTCTCGCGTGACCATTCCTGAGGCAGGCTGGCTATACGCGTCAGATATCGATTCAACGCAGGACGGTCGGCATGACGGACACGCTCGACGAGGTAGTCGCGCCCCGCAGGCATGGCGGTCAGTGCCCCCAGCGCGAAACTCATCTGCCCAGGTGAGTTGAACGCTTGCAAATCGCCCGCCGGCGACCCGGGCGCATAGAGCACATGGACATCATCGCTGTAGATGTACAGATGATCGGTCAGAAGCATTTCGCCATTGATGGACAACAGGGCCACTGTGATGGTGCTTGCTCCGGAGCGCTGCGCCCATGTGTCCTGTGTGGCCTGCTCGAGCAACCGCACCGCTCTGCGATCCAGGCCCTGGAAGTCCGCCGCCTGCCTGGCGAGTTGCAGCCTGGCATCCAGCGCTCTGCTGAGCAGATAGCGGTTTTCGTCGAGGGCATAGGTCTGCTCGACGTGCTCGACATAACCTCGATGCAGCTGTAATTCATTGGCGAGCGACCATACGCCTTGGTCGCCCAGAGCATTGCGCAAGCCCTCGTGCTGGATCGTCATTGCCAGGCGTTTGCCATGGTAAGCACCGCCACAGACCCATTCGAGCAGTGAAACCATTTGCGGCGGCGCATCCGCTGTGAAGTCATGTCTGACATGCAGTCGTACCTGTTCGGCAGACAATTGCGCAAACCCTTTAGCGGTCAACCAAGCGCCAAGTTGCTGGCTGGCATAGGTGTAGAAGTCACTGTGCTGAGTTTGCTCGGCCAGTTGGCGCTCGGTTTCGTTCACAACCTGATGCAGTTTTGCCAACCGCTCGCGCTCGGCAGGCGACAGGTGTCGCAACCACTGCGGCGCCAGGTCCTTGCGCAAAGCACCGACGGCATCGGCCACGCTTGCTTGGAGTTGTTCGAACAAGGGCACAAGGGCAACGGCGCCCTCACCGTTTTCAGACTCAGCAGCAAGCCCGTCGATGACCAGCCGGCGTTGCAGCAACTGCATATCTTCAAGCAGATACACCTCAGGTCGACTCGGCAGTGGCCTCAACACCAGCTCGACGGACGTGGTGTCCGTCAGGGCCGCACGCGCTCGGGCGGACAGCCCCTGTGTCCAGCAATTATCCGCCCGCAGGTAGCGGACCAGTGTCTCCACCATACGTTGATGGCGATCGAACCAGACACCGGCCCCCAAGCCGTAGAGGACGAAAGACAGCTCATCGTCATAGGGGTTATCGCACAGCGCCACAAAGCCAGGAATGCGCACCAGCTCACCCCCTTTCGTCTTCAGTGAGACGGTTGCAAAGATGGGATCAGCGTCTGGCAGCAGAGCTTCGATGTCCTGCCTGGGAGCGCCACGACGCAAGGCACGGGCTCGCACCTGCAGAGTCAGCAACGCCCGAAGCTGTTCATTCAGCAGCGGGGACTGCTCCATCCACCAGTGATCGCTTTTGACCTGCCAATGTTCGTCCAGCCACCGCTCGGGATCGTCGACAGGCGTAACACGAGGCGGCAAGCCGGGCGCAAGCGCAACTTCGGCCTGCATCATCATGGTCAACACGACCAAAGCGCTCAGGACATCCTGGCCGGCGACAGGCGAGACCGTGGAAGGAAAGGTCAAGGGAAAATTCATGACTTCTGTCTCAATGCAATGTAGGAAATCGCAATGTGCAGAAATCAGAAAGAAGAAAGCTGATGGAAATGCAGGTGTACGAATCTACGTTCAGACCTGAAGAACCTACTGAAAACGCCGCAATGAGCCTCGAGACGAGGGGAAGGATTATCACCGGCAATGTAAAGGTGAATGTCATAAGGAGGTGTTTTTCCCACATCGAGATACACCTATTCTTACGGCATTGGATCGGTACGAAGGCGCCCCCCAGCCTTTCGGGCCACCAAGGTTCACCGACGTTGATTTTGAAGCTCCTTGATCTAACGTCTCGATTGGCCGCTGCGATGCAGCGGCCTTTTTTATGCCTGCCACCCCTTAGGACCAGGCCACCTTGCGTGGCGCCTCGATCATCGGCTGTTCACGAAACGACAGGTAATGGCGCAGCACCTGTTGCGGAGCCTCGGTGTGGGGATAGTGCCCAATGCCCGGCAGCGCCACGGTGTCGGGGTCGGGTACCAACTGCCGGTAGCGCTCGAGCATCCGCGCGCCTGACAGCGGATCGGCCACGCCATTGATGAAACGCAGCGGTACACATCGTCGCAGCAAGGCGCCCACCCACCGCTCACGGTGCAGGCGTCGCTCGGGCAGGTAACCGATCAGCTTGTGCAGGATGCGCGTGCCGCGATTGGCAACGATCAGACTCCAATAATCATCCAGGGCACTTTCGCTCGGGTGCGTGCAAGGGCCATAAATATGGCTGACGTTGCGCACCAAGTCATCGCGCCCAAAGCTGCGGGACACCAGCCAGCCTAGGGGGCTGAGCAGCAGCTTTTGCACCAGCAAGACCTGGTAGCACTCTGGGAACAGCCCACTGTTGAGGAACGCGCAGCTGGCGATCTCGATGCGTTGTTCACAGTGGCGCGCCAGCAACTCCTGGGCAACGGTGCCGCCGTAGTCGTGGGCCAGCAAATGCACAGGCTGATCGATGTTCAGATGGGCGAGCAAGGCCTGTTGCAGGTCGGCTTGCTCCATCAGGCTGTAGTCATGGTCCAGCGGCTTGGCCGAGTCGCCAAAGCCGAGCATGTCGCAAGCGACCACACGAAAGCGCTGGGTCAAGGGTACCCACAGGTAGTGCCAATCCCAGCTGGCCGTGGGGAAACCGTGAAGTAGAAGCAGTGGCTCTCCCTGCCCTGCTGTCCAGTAGCGGATGGTCTGGCCCCGAAAGGCAAAACTCTGAGCTCGGGTACGCCAGACGCACAATGGTATTTCGGCCAGTGGCATCAGTGTTGTCCCGGTAGATAAGTGTTGGCGTCATAAGGCAGGGCTGCGTTCATTGCAAGTTACCTCGGCACTTACATGTGCTCTCTATGTCGAGGCTCAGTCTAGCCAGCACACCGGGCGACGAAACTTGCGTTGGCAGCCAGCTTGCTGGCTTTGCGGGTCAGGGGCACGAACGGTCACAGCAGTCTTGCTAACAGGGGGCCGGCGAACAGGTTGAGCAGGCCGGTGAGCACCATGACCAAGCCGGCCACCGAGCCTTCCTCACGGCCCACCTCCTGCGCCCGGCTGACCCCGGCGCCATGGGCACCGACGCCAAACAGCGCGCCACGGGCCAGGGGCGTACGCAAAGGCAGCACGCGCAGCAACACGCCCCCGAACATGGCGCCAAGTACGCCGGTGAACATGACGAACACCGCCGTCAGCTCCGGCACGCCGCCCAGGTCTTGGGCCAAGGGCATGGCAAAGGGCGTGGTGATCGAGCGCGGCAACAACGACCGGCTCACCGCATTGTCGAGTGCCAGCAGGTGCGCCAGGCCCCAGGAGCTGGCGATCGAAGCCATGCTACCGGCCAGCATGCCCACCAACAGCGCCGGCCAATGGCGCGCCAGCATCATCCGCTGCTGCCAGATCGGCACCGCGAAGGCCACGGTCACCGGCCCCAGCACGCCCATCAACCAGTGGGTGTCGCGCGCGTACTCGGCATAGGCGGTGTGCAGCGGCACGGCCACCGCCAACAGCAATGCCGGCACCAGAATCAGCGGCGACAGGACATAGCGCCCACTGCGCCGGTACAGCCAGCGGCTGCCCAAGTAAGCAACAAGGGTCAGGACAAGCCAGAACAACGGCATTGGCTCAAGGCTCATGGCGCAGCCTCCAGCGGCAGACCAGTTCCACCGTGACGGCGGTCACCACCATCACCATCAGGGTGCTCACTGCGATCACCAGCAGGATGCGCCAACCCTCGCTGCGCAGCAGGCCACCGTAGTCCAGCAGGCTCATCAGCGCCGGAATGAAAAACAGCAGCATTTCAGCCATCAACCAACCCGCGCCGGCCTGCAAGGTGGCAGGTTTGAGCACGCCGCAGGCGAACAACAGCAGGAGCAAGGCCAAGCCCATCACCCCACCCGGAATCGGCCATCCCAGCCAAGTGGAAAGCTGGCCGCCGAGCAGAAACAAGGCAAGCAGGATCGCCAGCTCGACGAGCAGGCGCAGGTATTTTTTCAGTAAGGCGGGTTTCATTGGGAAGGGTCCTCGGCTGGGGTCCATTCTAGATTTGCCCTGCCTAGGCCAGAAGCGAATTGTTAGACTGATCGCCATTCCAAAACGGAATTCGAACCATGGAATTCAAGCAGCTTCGCAGCTTCATCGAAGTCGTGCACCGCGGGGGCTTCACCCAGGCGGCGCAGACCCTGCACATCAGTCAGTCCGCCGTGAGCAAACAAGTCGCGCAACTCGAGCAGGCCCTAGGTCAGCCCTTGCTGGAGCGCCAAGGCTCGCAATTGCACCTGACCGCCGCCGGGCGCATCGTCCTGGCACGCGGCGAGGCATTGCTGCGCCAGCACCAGGAGCTGCACAACGAGCTGGACGATCTCAGCCAGATGGCCCGCGGCGAACTGCGCCTGGGTTTGCCGCTGCTGGGCAGCGATGCGCTGTTCGCCGGTTTGTTCGCCGAATACCGGCGGCGTCACCCGAACATTTCGATCCAGCTGATCGAAGGCGGCAGCCGCACGGTGGAACAGGCCGTCAGCAGTGGCGAACTGGAGCTGGGCGGTTGCATCACGCCCACGGACCCGGCGTTCGAGTACCAGCCATTCTGCGATGAGCCGCTCGATGCGCTGTTGCCCCAGGCGCATGTCTTGGCGAAGGAGCCCCAGATCGAGTTGCTGCAGTTGGCGGACACACCGTTTCTGCTGTATCAGCGCAGTTTCGTGCTCAATGACCGACTGCTCGGTGCCTGCCAGCAACTAGGCTTCACGCCCAAGGAAGGGGGACGCAGCGGGCAAGCGGACTTTCTGGCCGCGCTGGTGGCGGCCGGGCAAGGGGTGGTGCTGCTGCCGCGGGTCGTGGCGCGGGCGCTGGAGCGCCCGGGCGTGGTGCGGGTGCCATTGAACCCACCGGATCTGCGCTGGGACATCGCATTCATCTGGCGCCGTGGGGCCTACCTGTCGAAAGCAGCACAGGCGTGGTTGCAGTTGGTGCGCGAACGGCCTGCGTCGGGCCTGTAGCCGCGGCGACGTCCTGTTCGCGGGGTAAACCCGCGCCCACAAGGATAGCGTTGAGCTTGTAGGGGTCCACCCGCGAACGGGCCGTGCCTGTATCAAGCCTTGAGCGCCGCCGCCAGCTCAGCCAGCCACGGCTCGGCATCAGCCTCGGGGGTCACGGTCTCGCTGGCATCCAAGCGCAGCATCGGCAGTACTTCCCGCACGCCCAGTTCGGCAAACAGCTCGCGCATCTGCTCGCCACCACCGCAGTAGGTATCGCCATAGCTGGAATCGCCCAAGCCGATCACCGCGCCGGGCAATCCTCGCCAGGCAGCCGGCAGGGTGTCGCGGATCGTGCTGTACAGCGGCATCAGGTTGTCCGGCAGCTCGCCCATGCCAGTGGTGGAGGTCACGGCCAACAAGGCATCCGGGGCAAAGCCCTGCAGGTCCTGGAGGTTGGCACGGGCGGCATGCCAGGCGTCGAAACCGGCGGCTTTGAGCAAAGACTCGGCGTGACGGGCGACTTCTTCGGCGGTGCCATACACCGAGCCTGAAATAATGGCGACTTTCATCGGGCAGAGGATTCCGAAACTGAGTGAAAACGTAGGATACTAGCATTCACCCGTGGCAAAAGGCCGCACTCCCACCAAAGTCCCCCGCTTGCCCAAGGCTCGGACATGATCAACGCGCAACTGCTGCAATCGATGATCGATGCGTCGAACGACGGAATCGTGGTCGCCGAACAGGAAGGCGACGACACCATCCTGATCTACGTGAACGCAGCGTTCGAACGCCTGACTGGCTATGCCCGCAACGAGATTCTCTACCAGGACTGCCGCTTCTTGCAGGCCGATGATCGCGACCAACTCGGCCGCGCGCGGATCCGCAAGGCCCTGACCGAAGGCCGGCCGTGCCGGGAGGTGCTGCGCAACTACCGCAAAGATGGCAGCGCCTTCTGGAACGAACTCTCGATCACGCCGGTGCACAACCCGGCTGACCAGCGCACCTATTTCATCGGCATCCAAAAGGACGTCAGCCGTCAGGTGGAACTGGAGCGGGCACTGGCCCAAGCGCAGGCCCGGCTGCACGCGCTGGAATCCGACGAACGTAGCTGAACGAAGCGCTTTGCGCGCGGTCAATCCCCTTGAAGAAATCGCCACCTTCGAGCCCGATCATGCAAGCACATGCCCTCCTGACCCAGGACGAACTGGATTTTATCCAGGACATGCAGCATTCGCCCCAGTTCAATGTGTCCGACTCCATGTCGAGCCTGCTGGTCAATGGCGACCGCCATGTGCAGGAACTGCTCGCCCGCCTGGTGGCTAATGAACAAGTCACGCTTCAGGCCCAGTACAACAACCAGCAGATCAGCTTCCCGCTGCAGCTGGTCGAAGACGAGTTCCATGCCGTGCATCTGCAGGTGGGTTCGCCTGAAATCTTCGAAGAAGGCCCCACCCCGCGCCCTTGGCGTCTTTCGCTGGAGCAGCCGGCCCCGCTGCTGGATGCCCGTGGCAAGCAGAGCGGCCTGTGGATCCGGGACATTTCCTCCAAAGGCACCCTGGTGCAAGTGCAGGATCTACCCGAGGCGCCGGTGCGCTTCGCCCTGAACTTCGCCCCCGAGGGCATCGAACCCATCCGCCTCAAAGGCGTGCTGCGCCGGCGCATCGGCCCGGACCTGGCCGCCTACGACCTGTCCCGCAGCCCGGCCGACGACCTCGAGCGCCTGCGCGAGTACATCCTCCAGGCCCATCAGCAGATGCACGCCTAAGTATCCAACTGCCCGGCCAGGTACTGGCGCAAGCGCCTGCGCATCAGGCTGCCTTGCGCGCCAAGGCAGGCGACCGGGCTACCGCCCAGCTGTTCCTGGGCCAGCTCCGCCACCTCCCCCGCCAGCAACACCGGACACCCAACGCCGAGGGTCAGCCGCGCCAGGCGCTTGCCCAGCGCCTGAGTGGGGGGCTGATGGGAGAACATCACCAAGGCATCGGGCGCGAGGCGCTCGCACACCAGCGCCAGCTCCTCCATGGGCTGCCCGGTCGCCAGCACCGTGACGCCCACCTCGTCGCTGCCCAGCAACAGCCCCGCCACCAGCAACTCCAGCTCATGGCATTGGCCCGACAACGGCGCCAGCACCACGCGCTGGCTCCAGGGCCCGCGCGACAGCTGCAGTCTCAGCAGCACCTTGCCTCGCAAAAACTGGTCGAGGAACAACCACTCACTGACCCGGCCAAAACTGCCCTGCCCCGCTCGCAAGCCGCGCCAGACAGGCATGAAGACCTCATCGAACACCGCGTCCAGGGCGTGGCAGGCAAACACTTGGTCGAACAACCGTTCCAGTGCCAGGCCATCGAAACGCTGGGTCGCCTCCTGCACCTGGCCGCGCCAGCCGGCCAGCTCGTCGGCATTGCCAGCGCCTTGGCCATCCTGCGTCACGTCCTGATTGCGGGCCAGGATACTGCCCACCTTGCTCACCGCCACGCCACGCTCCAGCCAGCCGAGGATGCTGCGGATATCGTCGATATCGGCCTGGGAATAGAGACGATGGCCACTGTCGGTGCGGGTGGGCTGGATCAACCCGTAGCGGCGCTCCCAGGCGCGCAGGGTCACAGGGTTGACACCGGTCAGCCGGGCCACTTCGCGAATGGGGAACAGCTCTTGGTGTTCCAGGCCGGCCGAGGTGGCCACCTGATCATTGATGTGCACGGACAACGCCTCTTGTTTCAGATTCTGCATTCTACGCCGGGACACTCCGCCAGGTCAGTGCAACCATCCGCCGGCTGACACTGACCGGTCACGAATCCTGAGCGATAATCCGTGCCCGATTCTTGCAAGCCTGCTCGCATCGCCCACCACCCCGGGTGATGAAAGCCTAGGGGCCAGCTACCCGCCAGCCCCGTCGCCAGGAGATACACGATGTCTACCCCTCCCGTCACCCTGATGGTGTCGCGCCGCGCCGCCCATGGCCGTTACCAGGACCTGCTGGCCTGGCTCCATGAAGGCGAGCAGTTGGCCACCGACTTCCCCGGCTATTTGGGCTCGGGCATCCTCGCGCCACCGGCCGAGGGTGATGAGTTCCAGATCATCTTCCGCTTCACCAACGAATCCACCCTGCACGCGTGGGAGCATTCGGCCTCGCGCCGGGCCTGGCTGCAACGTGGCGACGGCCTGTTCGAACGCCCCAAAGAGAGGCGCGTCAGCGGCCTGGACGACTGGTTCGGCACCAATACAGTGCAAAAACCGCCACGCTGGAAGCAAGCAACCGCCATCTGGCTGGCATTCTTTCCGGTCTCGCTGCTGTTCAACGTGCTGTTCGGCCACTGGCTGGCGCCGCTGGATCTGCTGCCACGGGTACTGATCAGCACCCTGGCCCTGACGCCGGTGATGGTCTACCTGTTCATCCCGCTGTCCACCCGTCTGCTGGCCGGCTGGCTGAACCCAACAGTACCTGCCACCGGCCAGACGTCGCGCGGGCTGCGCAGCCGCTGAGGCACAGCCGCACAAGAGCGAAACAGTTCGGGTATGCTGGGGCATCAATGCAAGGACAGACAAGTTGACGCCCCGATCATGAACAGCCCAATCCTCGTCACCGGCGCCAGCCAGCGCGTCGGGCTGGCCCTGGCCCTTGAACTGGCACAGGCCGGCCATACGGTGATCAGCGCCAGCCGCAGCATTCACCCACAAACGCCCCACCCGAACATCGTGCAGGTTCGCGCCGACCTGTGCCAGGAGCCCGACCGGCAGGCGCTGATCGAGTACCTGCAAAGCCATTACGACGGCCTGCGAGCGATCATCCACAACGCCTCGCTGTGGCTGGACGATGGCCTGGACAACCTGCAGACCATGTTCCGCCTGCACGTCGAGGCGCCCTATCACCTCAACCTGGCCCTGGGCGATCTGCTGGGCAAGGTCGAGAAGGCCGACATCATCCACATCTGCGACGAAACCTCCTCTCGCGGCAGCAAGAGCCACATCGGCTACGCCGCGACCAAGGCCGCGCTGCAGAACATGGTGCTGTCGTTCGCCGAAAAATACGCGCCGAAGGTGCGCGTCAACGGTATCCTGCCGGGCCTGCTGATCCTCAAGGAAGGTGGCGACGACGCCTACCGCCAGCAGACCCTGAAAAAAGCCCTGCTGGAGTTCGAGCCCGGCGCCCGCCCGCTGATCGAGGCGGTGATGTTCCTGCTCGAAAGCCAGTACAGCACCGGCAGCCAGGTGGTCATCAACGGTGGCCGCCACCTGAAGAACCGCATGACCTGAGGGAAGCCCCATGACCCCGCAACAACAGCTCGAACTCGAGGCCGCCGCGTTCCGGCGCCTGGTCGAACACCTGCAAAAGCGCACCGACGTGCAGAACATCGACCTGATGAACCTCTCCGGCTTCTGCCGCAACTGCCTGTCCAAGTGGTACAAGGCCGCCGCCGACGAGCGCCAGATCGACGTCAGCCTGGACGATGCCCGGGAGAAGGTCTACGGCATGCCTTATGCCGATTGGAAAGCCCAGTACCAGAAAGAAGCCAGCGCCGACCAACAAGCGGCGTTCGAAAAAGGAAAGCCACGTGACTGATCTGTCCACCCTGCGTAACAGCCTCGCCAGCGGCGAGCATGCTTTCGCCGACACCCTGGCGTTCATCGCCGCGAACTACAGCTACCAGCCCCAGGCCTTCAGCAATGGTGGCGTCGAAAACGCCGCCGGCCAGAACGAAGGCTCGTGCAAGACCCTGGGTCTGGCCCTGCTCGAAGGCTTGAGCGACCAGGAAGCCCTGTTGGCATTCGGCGAGCACTACCGCAGCGTGCTGGCCACCCCCGAAGGCAGCGACCATGGCAACATCCGTGCACTGATCAAGCACGGGCTGGCCGGCGTCACCTTCGCCGAGCAGCCGCTCAAGCGTAACGCCTGATATCGCCGGGGCCGCTTTGCGGCCCAGGCCACCTCAGCTGATGATCCGTCCCGGTACCGCTTCAGGCAGCCTGCCCTGCTGCAACCAGGCCAGGGCAATCGGCCAGAGCGTCTCGCGGAAGCGGTCATGGAAGAACGCGAAATGCCCGATCTGCGCGACCGAGATATCTCCAGGCGCCAACCGCAGGTGCCGCCGCTCGGCGTGCTGCAGGTAGCCCAGTAACCGCTCGGTCGCCGCCACGGTCCCGAACGGGTCGTCCGTGAGGCTGATCGCCAAGGTCGCCGCCTGCACTTGGGCGAACGGCAACTGCGCCAGCGTTCGTCCACTGGGGCGGTGCTCGTAGCGCGGCGTGCGAGTGGTCCAGTCGTGCACCACACCCGCCGGCGTGTCCTCCATCCAGCCCAGGCGCTTGCCCGGGAAATACCCGCACAGTCGGGTCAGCAAGGGCATCACCACGTGCCATTTACCTACCAGCCGCCAGCGCTCGTTCGCCGCGTAGTCGCGCCAGTAAGCGAACTGCGCGCCGACCATCCCCCCCCGTCGCACCCGCCCGCCGGACGGCGCGAGCCCCACCGCGCAGCCGCCGAAACTGTGGGCCACCACATCCACCGGCTGGCCCGCGAAGCGCTCGGCGGCCAATTGCAGCATCGCCTCGAAGTCCAGCCGCCCCCAGTCGCTCCACGACGCCTTGAAGCCGCGCAACGAAGCCGGCCGCGACTCGCCGATGCCACGATAGTCGTAGGTCAGCACGTCGAAGCCCTGGGCGAACAGATAGTCGGCAAAGCGCGAGTAGTAGCGGCAGCGCACCGAGGTGGCGGCGTTGATGATCACCAGCGGGCGCTGGGGGTCGGGGGAAGCGTGGCGCCAGAGGAAGCCTCCGAGGCTGTAGCCGTCGGCGGTGGTATGGCGAAAGGCGGTGGCGGGCTGGGTCAGGCTGCTCATGACGCGCTCCCTGCAGTGGTGCGCCAACGCTAGCAAAAAAAGCGTCTTCAGCCATCCCCTAGCAGGAGCCGCTGCGCAGCCCGTCGCAGGCTACACCTGCTCCCACGGAGCCCGCGCAACACCTGGAAGGCGCTGCGCGTGTGGGCGCTGGCGAAGCCTGCGAGAGGGCTTGCAGGCTTCAGCGAGTATCGCCCCAACGATGGGGCGACAGGCTTACAGCTCGATGCAGTCGAACTTCACATCGGTGGCGACGTCTTCGTCGTAGTTGACGTCAGCGCGCTCGAAGCCGAACAGATTGAGGAACTGCTTCTTGTAACCGGCATAGTCGGTCAGCTGGAACAGGTTCTCGGTGGTCACTTGCGGCCACAGGGCCTTGCAGGCGTCCTGTACGTCGTCGCGCAGTTCCCAGTCGTCCAGACGCAGGCGGGCCTTCTCGTCCACCGGCATCGGTGCGCCGTCGGCGCGGTACATGCGGTCGCGGAACATGCGGTCCAGCTGGTCCTGGGTGCCTTCGTGAACGCCCTTCTCCTGCATGATCTTGAAGACCATCGACAGGTACAGCGGCATCACCGGAATAGCCGAGCTGGCCTGGGTGACCACCGACTTGAGCACTGCCACGTTGGCGCCGCCCTTGATTTCGCTGGCCAGCTTCTTGTCCAGACGCAGGGCGGTTTCGTCCAGGTCCTGCTTGGCCTGGCCCAGGGCGCCGTGCCAGTAGATCGGCCAAGTGATTTCAGTGCCGATGTAGCTGAAAGCCACGGTGCGTGCGCCTTCGGCCAGCACGTCGGCTTGGCTCAGGGCGTCGATCCACAATTGCCAGTCCTGGCCACCCATGACGGTGACGGTGTCGGCGATTTCCTGCTCGGTGGCCGGCTCGATGCTGGCCTCGATGATGGTGTCCTTGTTGGTGTCGATGGCGGTCGACTTGTACGGCTGGCCGATCGGCTTGAGCGCCGAGCGCACCAGTTCACCGGTCTGCGGCAGCTTGCGTACGGGCGAGGCCAGAGAGTAGACGACCAGGTCGACCTTGCCGCCCATTTCGTTCTTGATCAGCTCGATGACCTTGGCGCGGGCTTCGTCGGAGAAGGCATCGCCGTTGATCGACTTGCTGTACAGGCCGGCTTGCTTGGCGAACTTGTCGAAGGCAGCGGCGTTGTACCAACCCGCGGTACCGGCCTTGGTCTCGGTGCCCGGCTTTTCGAAGAACACGCCCAGGGTGTCGGCCTTGAAGCCGAAGGCTGCGGTGATGCGCGCCGCCAGGCCGTAGCCGCTGGATGCGCCGATGACCAAGACCTTCTTCGGACCATCCTCGCGCACGCCCAGCTTGCGGGTGGCTTCGATCTGGTCACGGACGTTGAGCTCGCAGCCCTTCGGGTGAGTCGTGGTGCAGATGAAACCGCGAACCTTAGGATGAATGATGGCCAATGTCTGTACCTCTTCAGGTTTGTGCCGAGGAAGCGCGCCGCAGGGGACGGTTCCGTTTGATCAGAGGGTGAGACTACCCCCGCAGGTTATCCGACACATATTACGGGGGTGATTGGCGCGATTCAAAAACAACCTGGCGCTCAGGCGTGCAGTCATCGCGGGTCGTGGGGCTGACGCCGACGCCCGGTGAGCATCGACAGGGGCAGGTTTTCCTTCAAGCGCAAGCTTTCGACCAGTGCCGCGAGCAGATGCACACAGACCAGCGCCAGCAGCGCGTTGGCCAGGAAGCTGTGCACGTCGTTGGGCCAATCGACGCCCCACAGGGCGTCTACCTCCTGGGACAGCCAGCCGGTCACTCCCAGCCCTACGACGCAGGCGAGCATCAGCACCATCACCAGTCCGCCGATTGGCGTATGACCCAGCCGATGGTAATGCTCACCCCGCCGCAAGGCCCGGGCATGCGCCGCAAGGCGCGTCGGGGTCGGCCAGAAGTCCGCCCAGCGCGCACTGCGCGGCCCGACGAAGCCCCACACCAGGCGCACGATCACCACACCGAGTGCGTAGTAGCCCAACCACTGGTGCCAGTCGTCACCTTCCTCGTTGAAGAACGAGTTGGCGAAGAACACGAACACCAGCGACCAGTGGCAGCACCTGAGCAAGGGGTCCCAGAGCCGCACGCTGGCCATCAGTCATGGATCTCGCTCTTGACCGCCTTGCCGCTCACCGGGTCGTGGTAGATCTCGACCTTGCGTCCGTCCTTGTCGAAGCCGTAGATCTCGTAGCAGTTGCCCTTGGTGATCTTGAACTTGTTGATGCGGTAGCCCTGCTCCTTGAGCTGGGCCTGGAACTGGTCGGCGTCCTGCCAGGTGCTGCGCTCGGCGGTGGTGCATTTGGGTTCGGCGAAGGCGCTGGCACTGGCGAGGACCAAGGCAGTGGCGATCAGGATATGGCGCATGACGGGAAGCTCCGTTTGTGATGGGAAGCCGCAGTGTGCGACGCGAAGCTGAAGCCAAGCTTAGTGCCAGCGGCCTACGGACGCCCTGAAACGACACCATTGATTTGAATTTCAGATCAATGCAAAAGAAAAACAAACTTAACAAATGAACCAAACCCGCCGATGCTGCCGGTAATACGCCGAGCCGGCGTCCACCCCTTGCACGGAGAACAACAAGATGAACGACGTGGTCATCGTCGCCGCCACCCGTACCGCCATCGGCAGCTTCCAGGGTGCCCTGGCCCATGTGCCCGCCGTGGACCTGGGCGCCGCCGTCATCAAGCGCCTGCTGGAGCAGACCCAACTGGACCCGGCCCAGGTCGACGAGGTGATCCTCGGCCAGGTGCTGACCGCCGGCGCCGGCCAGAACCCGGCGCGCCAGGCCGCGATCAAGGCCGGCCTGCCCTACAGCGTGCCCGCCCTGACCCTGAACAAGGTCTGCGGCTCGGGCCTCAAGGCCCTGCACCTGGCTGCCCAGGCCATCCGCTGCGGCGATGCCGAAGTGGTGATCGCCGGCGGCCAGGAGAACATGAGCCTTGCGCCCTACGTCCTGCCCTCGGCCCGAACCGGCCAGCGCATGGGCCACGGCCAACTGGTCGACACCATGATCACCGACGGCCTGTGGGATGCCTTCAACGACTACCACATGGGCATCACCGCCGAGAACCTGGTGGAAAAATACAGCCTCACCCGCGAGCAGCAGGACGCCTTTGCCGCCGAGTCCCAGCGCAAGGCGGTGGCCGCCATCGAGGCGGGCCGCTTCAAGGATGAGATCACCCCGATCGTCCTGCCGCAGAAAAAAGGCGAGCCGCTGGTGTTCGACACCGACGAGCAACCGCGCCCCGGCACCACCGCCGAATCCCTGGGCAAACTGCGCCCGGCCTTCAAGAAAGACGGCAGCGTCACCGCCGGCAACGCCTCCAGCCTCAACGACGGCGCCGCCGCCGTGCTGCTGATGAGCGCGAACAAGGCCAAGGCCCTGGGCCTGCCGGTGCTGGCGAAGATCAGCGCCTACGCCAGTGCAGGCGTGGACCCGGCGATCATGGGCATCGGCCCTGTCTCGGCCACCCAGCGCTGCCTGGACAAAGCCGGCTGGCAACTGGGTGAGCTGGACCTGATCGAGGCCAACGAAGCCTTCGCCGCCCAGGCCCTGGCCGTGGGCAAAGCGCTGGAATGGAACGCCGAGCGCGTCAATGTCAACGGCGGCGCCATCGCCCTGGGCCACCCCATCGGTGCTTCGGGCTGCCGCGTGCTGGTGACCCTGCTGCACGAAATGATCAAGCGTGACGCCAAGAAAGGCCTGGCGACGCTGTGCATCGGCGGCGGGCAAGGCGTGGCACTGGCGATCGAGCGCTGATCCATCGCCCTGGGGGCGCAGAGCGCCCCCTATGGCCTGGGCCTCACACCTTGCCCTTGGCCTGCTTCACATCGCCCGCCAGGCCACCCGAGGCCCCCGCGATGGTGGCGCCTGCACCCGGCAGCACCTGGGTCACGGTTTGCGTCACGGAGCTCTGCACGTGGCGGGTGTACTCGGCCACTTGAACGCCCGCGCGCATATGGGCCGAGACCGTCTGGGGCGTCAGTATCGTGCGGGTGAAGGTCGAGCTGACAGTGCGGAACAGATTGCCCAGCGCCGAGACGATGGACACGATAGTCAGCACCACGAACGGAATCGACAGCCACATGATGCTCATCTTGAACAGCGCCAGCTCCGTGCCCAGCCCCTGTAGGCGGCGGCAGTACTGCACGCACACGCACAGATAGATCATCGCCAAGACCGAGATGGCCAGCAGGTCACGCACATCGAACGCCACCCGTGCCGTCAGCAGCCCATAGATCAGCGCACTGACCAGCACGTCCGGCACCAGGACCTTGAGCCCCTCCACCGCCTTGGCGATGTTGTAGAGCACAAAGCCAATGAGCACGATCCAGCCCAACACCGGCACGAAGCTGAAAGCGATCACCAACAGCGACAGCAAGATGCCCTGCAGCATCCCGTGATAGAGCTTGTGGCGGATGAGGTAGAACACGAAGTAGCCAAACGAGAAGGCCGCAATCGCGAGCAATGAAGCCATCATCAGCTCACGATCGAGGAAAAAACTCGGGAAGCCGACGGCGATCATGAACGCCAGGCACAGGTATCCGCTCTTTTGCATCGAACAATCATCCATGGGGGGAGGCCGCGATCGGTGGGGTGCCTCCATCGCGGGCATGGATGCTACTAATGTGCCACTACCCTGTCGAGCGCGACTTCGTTCTCGTGCCAGCACAAAAAAACGCTACATCAATCACGATGTAGCGTCAGCTCAGGGCTCGAATCAGGCCAGTGCCGTACGACGCAACTCCCGCGCCGCGGCCACCATGTTGACCAGCGCCGCCTCGGTCTCCAGCCAGGCACGGGTCTTCAGGCCGCAGTCCGGGTTGACCCACAGGCGCTCAGCGGGGATACGCTGGGCCGCCTTGTTCAGCAGCCCGATGATGTCGTCCTTGCTCGGCACGCGCGGCGAGTGGATGTCGTACACGCCAGGGCCGATCTCGTTCGGGTAGTCGAAGCGCTCGAAGGCCTCCAGCAGCTCCATGTCCGAACGCGAGGTCTCGATGGTGATCACATCGGCGTCCATGGCCGCGATCGACTCGATCACATCGTTGAACTCGCTGTAGCACATGTGGGTGTGGATCTGCGTCTCGTCACGCACGCCCGAGGCGCACAGGCGGAAGGCTTCGGTGGCCCATTCCAGGTAGTGCGGCCAGGCGCCACGGCGCAGCGGCAGGCCTTCACGGAAGGCGGCTTCGTCGATCTGCACGATCTTGATGCCCGCCGCCTCCAAATCCACCACCTCGTCGCGGATCGCCAGCGCCAGCTGGCGGGCCTGGACTTCGCGGCTCACATCCTCCCGTGGGAAGGACCACATCAGCATGGTCACCGGGCCCGTCAGCATGCCCTTCATCACCTTGTCGGTCAGGCCCTGGGCGTACTGGATCCAGCCGACAGTCATGGCCTTCGGCCGGCTCAGGTCGCCGAAGATCACCGCCGGCTTCACGCAGCGCGAGCCATAGCTCTGCACCCAGCCAAAGCGGGTGAAAGCGTAGCCTTCGAGCTGCTCGGCGAAGTACTCGACCATGTCGTTGCGCTCGGCCTCGCCGTGCACCAGCACGTCCAGGCCGAGGTGTTCCTGGATCTGCACGGCATGGCGGATCTCGCTCTGCATGGCTTCGACATAATCGGCCTCAGTCAGCTTGCCCTGCTTGAACGCCTGGCGCGCCAGGCGGATCGCAGAGGTCTGTGGGAACGAGCCAATGGTCGTGGTGGGAAACGCCGGCAGATCGAGCCCCGCCCGCTGCTTGGCGATGCGCTGCGCGAAGGGCGACTGGCGCTGGCTGTCCTTGGGCTGGATCGCCGCCACGCGGGCCTGCACCGCCGGCTTGTGAATGCGCGGCGAGGTGGCGCGGCTGGCCTGCACGGCGCGGCTCTGGGCCAGCGCCGCGATCACCTCATCGGCCTCGGGCGTGTTGATCGCCTTGGCCAGCAGCGCCACTTCCTGGCACTTCTGCACAGCGAAGGCCAGCCAGCTCTTGAGCTCGGCATCGAGCTGATCTTCGCGGGCCAGGTCCACCGGGCTATGCAGCAGCGAGCACGACGGCGCCACCCACAGGCGATCGCCCAGGCGCTCGGCGGCGTAACGCAGCACGTCCAAGGCCTTGTCCAGGTCACAGCGCCACACATTGCGGCCGTTGACCACGCCCAGGGAGAGGATCTTGTAGGCCGGCAGGCGGTCGAGGATGGTCGGGAACTGCTCCGGCGCCCGCACCAGGTCGATGTGCAGGCCATCGACCGGCAGGTTAGCCGCCAGGCCCAGGTTGTCTTCCAGGCCGCCAAAGTAGGTGGCGACCAACTTTTTCAGCGGTGCGCGCTGCAGGATGTTGTAGACGCGCTCGTAGGCGTTCTTCCAATCCTGGGGCAGATCCAGCGCCAGGATCGGCTCGTCGATCTGCACCCACTCCACACCTTGGGCGGCCAGGCGGTTGAAGATCTGGTCGTACAGCGGCAGCAGGCGATCCACCAGCTCGAGCTTGTCGAAATCGGCGCCCTTGGTCTTGCCCAACCACAGGTAGGTCAGTGGGCCGATCACCACCGGCTTGACTGCGTGGCCCAGGGCCTTGGCCTCTTCCACTTCCTCGAACAACTGCTCCCAGCTCAGGGCGAACGCTTGGTCAGCGGTGAACTCCGGGACCAGATAGTGGTAGTTGGTGTCGAACCATTTGGTCATTTCCTGGGCGTGGCCACCGCCACAGCAGCTGTCGCTGACGCCTCGCGCCATGGCGAACAGGGTGTTCAGGGTTGGCTTGGCCCCCTCGTGGCCAGCAAAGCGGGCCGGAATCACGCCGAAAGTCAGCGAGTGGGTCAGCACCTGGTCGTACCAAGCGAAATCGCCGACCGGCAGCAGCTCGATCCCGGCGTCCTTCTGCACCTGCCAGTGGGCGGCCCGCAGCGCCTGGCCCACGGCGCGCAGGCCGGCTTCGTCCAGCTCGCCCTTCCAGAACGCCTCCTGGGCCTTCTTCAGTTCGCGGTCCCCACCGATACGCGGAAAGCCCAGGTTGTGCGCCAGTGCCATGTCTTATCCCTCAGAAATCTTGAAATTGAATGAGGGAATTTTCCCGGCTGAGGCATTGTGAGACAAACTCATTAAATTTGAGATCAACTCAAGATTTGCTCATGATCGTCGAACAGGTTCGAGCGCAACAAAGCACCCGCGAAAGGGCCAGCACAGCCACCCCAAATGTCTCTTTCAGCGCATTTCCCTACGCAACCGGACATGACCCAACCCTCGCCCTGCCCCACAATGCCACCGTGCCCCAACCCGATACCCGAGCGCCCATGAGCCAGCTGAAAACCGCGCTGCACGACAACACCTTCGTCTGCATCCTGGAGTTCGTGCCCAAGTCCTCCAGCGAGCGCTTCGCCAGCATCGAAGCCCTCATGGTGCGCCAGCACCTGTGCGGCTGGCCCATGACCATGGCCATCGCCGACCGGGTCGGCAGCCCCTTCGAAATGTCGCCGCTGGAGGCCTATTCAAGCTTCAGGCAACCCCTGCCGGCCCTGTTGCACTTCTCCGGCAAGGACCGCGAGCGCCACCACTTGCTGGAACAGTTGCAGCAGATGGACGCCGCCGGCCTCGACCAGCTGCTGTTGCTCACCGGCGACCGCCTGCCCGGCCACGTCCCTGGTCAGCGCCCGGTGCGCTACCTCGAATCCATCGCTGCCCTGCAGACCGTGCGCCAAGCCCGCCCCGACTGGCTGCTCGGCGCCGGCATGCACCCGTTCAAGTACCGCGAGGAAGAAGGCGGCGCCCAATACTTCAAGGCCGAAAAGAAGCTCGCCGCCGGCGCGGACTTTCTGGCCCTGCAACTGGGCTATGACGCCAGCAAGCACCTTGAAGCCATCCAGTGGATGCGCCGCCAGCCCCACCCCAAGCCGCTCACGGCCTGCGTGATGGGCCTCACCCTGGGGCGCGCGAAGATCTTCGAGCACGTCGCCGGCATCGTCGTCACCCCGTCCATGCACGATGTGCTCGCCGCCGAAGCCGCCGTCTCCAAGGCCCACGCCCAAGCCCGCAGCCTCGAACGCCTGGCCCTGCAGATCATCGGCCTGCGCCTGATGGGCTATGCAGGCATCCACCTCTCCGGCATCCACGACCTGGAGCAGCTGGACACCCTGGAGCGCAGCCTCGAGCACTGGCAGGCACGCCTGCACTCGCTGGAGCAATGGACCCCCGCCTGGCAAGCGTGCTGGCAGATGCCCGGCCTGCCCGACGTCACCTTCCACCCGCCCGGCGCCAACTGGCGACTGGGCGAGTCCCAGGTCAGCGCCTCGCCCAAGGAGACCGCGCGCTATCACCTGCTGCACGGCCTGCACTCACTGCTGTTCAGCCGCCGCCACCCACTGAGCCAGGCCTTCGGCTGGGCCGTGCAACGCCCGCTGTGGAACACCCCCACCGGCGCCCGCGTGCTCCATCGCCTGGAACGCAGTGCGAAAAGGCCTCTGGTCGGGTGCGACACCTGCGGTACCTGCCGCCTGGAAGACACCCTCTACATCTGCCCGGAAACCTGCCCCAAAGGCCTGGCCAACGGCCCCTGCGGCGGCACCACGCTCAACCGCTGCGAGTTCGGCGATCGCGAGTGCATCCACAGCGTGAAGTACCGCACCGCCAAGGCCGTCGGGCAAACCGCCGTGCTCACCGAACGCCTGATCCCCTGCATCGACGCCGACACCCGCCACCGCAGCTCCTGGCCCACCTGGTTCCAAGCCCCCGCCGCGACCACCACCATCGCCAAGCCCTGTGGCAGTGGCCTTGCGCCGCAGTCGGTCACCGAGCCCGAGCCCAAAGCGCCTGCCCTGCACGCCAGCAAAGTGCCCGAGCTGGACAACTGAGCCCACGGCGATTGGGCCCAAAGGTGGCCCTGCCCGCCCACCCCACTTACACTCACCGGCCATTAGGACAGCCAACGCAGTTCAAGGACCGGCATGAACGAAACGCTCTACGAAGCCAACAAACTCGCCGACCTGATCGCCCAACGCCAACTGATCACCTACGACGTGGTGGAGCAAACGGCCAAACACCCGGTCCACGCCAAACCCTTGTCGGTGTACGAGCAAGACTTTCGCCGCGTGCTGATGAGCGTCATGGCCAAGGACCGCCGCGCCGTGGAAATCGCCGCAAGCCCGGAGCAGTTCACCCATGAGCCTAAGGCGACCTGCAACAGCATGGTCCTGCTCTACGACACCATCCTCTCGCTGCCCGACACCGCCCTATCGGCCGGCCTGCTGCGCAGCATGGCCGCAGACGTGGCCAACCCGCAGTAAGGAGCAGCACGCGCAGTGGGAGAAGTGTGCGCAGCACGCCCCCTGTGGGAGCGGGTTTACCCGCGCAGAGAACACCACCGCTCCCCCCTCCCTCCCACTTATCCACAGCCCAAACAAAAGCCGCGTCCTGACAACAAGACGCGGCTTCAATCAAGCATCACGGGCTAACTGCCTACGCGCTCCTCATCGCCCAGCAACTTGCCACACTGCTCACTGGCCAACCGGCTGATGATCTTGATCGCCTGATGTATTCCCGCCGAGGCGCGAAAGCTCAGTTGGGGTTCGTGCTCGCACTCCAGTTGCTCGTCGCGCTGCACCAGCGATTCGCCGAGCAGTTCGAGGGTCCAGACGTAGCTTTGTAGGGTGGTGAGGCGTTCGTGGTCAGTCATGGGGCACCTGCCTTGTGGCCGGCGTTGGGTTGCCCTGGGTGTGGATGGGGTAGAAGCGGTGGGGAGGCGGGGTTGGGGTGGTTGGGCGGAGAGCGGATGCGAGGATCCTTAAGAGACTTCCAATGGTCATGCATGAGTTCCTTTCGTTGTGGAACTGCCACCGCTCGCGGCCAAGCAAGTTGAGGTGGCAGCAGTGCGCGGGTTGGCCGACCGGGACGAAAGGGGCCCGGCACACCCGAAGGTGTCCCGCGCACCACCGCCATGACGCAACATCGCGGGCACAAAAAAAGCGCCTGCGATGAAGACTGGGCGCTGATGCGCCTTTCGATTCCGACCGGCCAAGGTCGCGTCGCCGATGCGTCGGCGACGTGGGGAATCTATCTCTGTGGCTGCGTCAGCGCAAGGTCAAAGGCTCTGGCAGAAAGGTATTGCTACGATATCGCCCCGCCGCCCGTCCATAACCCGACGGATAGCCATACCGTTGGGTACAGAAACGTCATTGAAACGATGAGTGGTTAGGGCTGAAATCCAGCAAGACGGCATAATGGCATCGCATTTTTTACGCCCCCCCCACCACCCCGCCTTCGCGAGCCCCTTTGTAATGAATACCCAAACACGCTACTCGATCATCCTGGAACACAGCGCCGAGGTACTCCTCGAAAACGCCTCCATGGCCCAGGTGGAAGCGTTTTGGGATGACAACGATGAGCGGTATTTCGGGTTGCGGATTGAAGATGAGCGCAGCGCTCATGCGCGGGTGATCGTCACGGATGAAGTGCCGGATGAGGAAGAGGATGGGGTTGTGGTGCTCTGCGCCTGATAGGTGGCTCCAAAATCCTTCACTAGAATTCTCGAATGTGCCGCACCGGGGGCAGTTTCAGGCTCGATAGCCTTCAAACTCCCAAGCGTAAAATCGTACTAATTTACCTGCAAGCTCAGGCCAACTAGCCCCTTCATATTCGGATCGAAAGACTTTGCACGGCGATGACCAGTTTGAATTTTAAGTTGCCGTTCACGACCGGCCGCTTTCGACCCATTACGGATGTTCAAGCAACCCTCAAAAGCCGTGGCCAATCAAAGATCTCAACATCGGCCTAAGCTGATTTTGAATCGCCCCGAAGCAGAAACTTAGGAGCGACTCACGACTACATCCCTAGCCGGGCAGGCTCAGGTGTAGCAAGGGGAAGGGGCGTCCCTCGCCATCCAGCGGAGAACGACCTGTTTGAATGAACCCGTAATGTAGATAGAACCCTACCGCGTCAGGGTTTTGTTCATTCACATCAACACTCATCTGACTGCGCGATCTGCGGGCATGATCCAGCAGCGTGCGACCGATGCCTTTCCCTCGCAGACCGGGCTCGATGAAGAGCATCTCTACATGGTTTTCATCGAGCCCGACAAAACCTAGCGGGCAGTCCTCAGCATCTACCGCAACCCATAACTCAACAGCGGGTAGGTAGATATCGCGGAGCTGTGGAAGCAATTCCTCAATATCGGATTCTTTCAGGAAGTGATGAGTGGCGCGAACGGAGCGCAGCCAAATGTTGAGCAGATGCGGATGGTCGGCGTTAGTAGCCTGACGAATGATCATAGAATCATCCTTTACACTTGATATAGGAAATGAGGCGCGCTAGTAAATAGCGACCCTATTAAGTGTCGGCAGCTTGTATGACCGCTTCGCGAGTTAACGCCTGGGCGGTTCACGGCAGAGTTGGCCGGAAAGGAGGGAGGACGGACGATACTGAGAGGCTTTCGGGGCGTCAATAAAAAATAAGGATGGAACAGACGGTAGTCAGGCTGGCAGGGTCGAAAGCAGCCAGTGTTGACCAGCTAGCCACTCCCCCTACGGCCTCTTTTATGAAGGGACTCAGATGCAGCCCTGTTAGTGAGCAAAAGCGCCCTCCTATTAGCGACAGCACTCAATTGGGCGGCCCGAAGACTGTGGATAATCCAAAGAGGCAGAAAGTCATGAACCGTTATGGCTTCCCGCTAGTTATCCACAGGCGCATTCCAGATTCCCAAGCACGCGGCGTTGTCGGGAACTGTGCCAATTAGTGTTTAGAGTGCCGCAGCCCGCAGTAGGTAGTGAGAGCGATAGAAAACGATTAGCTCGTCAGCGGCCCGCGTTTATCGGAGTTGATGTATTGGATGGCACGGGCTGCGCCCGTGTTCGCGGGTGATCCCGCTCACACAGTGATCGTGCAGGCTCTGAGATGAGTAGGGCAGTCGCAGGTTGGGTGCGTGAAGTTTCGGCAGGGCCACACCTGTTTTCAGCATTCGCTTCAGCGGGCGACACGAACCCGCTCAGCGCCACACTTTTTCGAAGCACAAAAAAGGCCTGCATTGCTGCAAGCCTTGATGTTTGGTGCGGAGACAGGAATCGAATAACAGAGGATATGGCCTATTAACGCTAGCTTGTACCATCTAAAAAGCTAAAGCGTATCCCTAAACGTATCCCTAAATCGAAATTCACCCAAATGCCTAGTGCCCCTCAGACTTTCTGAGTGACGAGTGCGATCAACGGCATGAGGACGAAAAAGAGACCGGCCGAGATCCTGTACCTCGCCCCAATGCCGTTAAGCCAATTCTGAAAAGGCCCCTGCTGCTTTACTAACCATCCGATGTACCAAGCAAAGAGGTTCATTAGTACACACATAGACAGACCAACAGACAGGACGACGGTCCAAATCGACAACCATCCCCAACCATGATCAACGACCATAGCTGGGATCTGGACGAGAAGCCCTCCTAGAATTACACCGGCCATGCAAGCGCCCAGCGAATGAGTGCCTGACAAGAGTAAGTTTGCAAGATAGGCCGTCCCGGCCAGACCAGGGCGTATCAAAAAGGCGCCGAAGAAGACCAGCCCTACAGAACCAGCCACGTTCCAAAGACTAGGGCCTAACCCTTCGAGCGCCGCCATCGACAGATACTTGCCACTCGAGTGATCAGCCGCGACGTTGGCAAGCAGCGTAAGCAGAAGCCCAAAAGCGCCCCAAGAAACGGACTCCCTCACTGCTGCTTCAAAATCCCCCCTAGACCAGAAGCCGTTACGGCCAAACCAAGCACGGTCTACAGATCTAGCTCTCAACCCCATTGGTCTACTCCCTGTCATGCATTGATAGTTTGGCCATACGCACAAAATCGCCAGCGGACTACTTCAATTTAACTAGCTCAATCAGAAGATGCACGCGAAAAGCTGCTGTGCCTAGCGCAGGGGCCAACAGCAGTCACCGAGCCTGGCCAGTGCCCCGACCGCAATCCTCGCTGGGGACGGGGACCCTGGGAGTTTGGGCAACATACGGGGACGGAAACCCGCGCCATCGCGCTAGCGGGCAGGCCACCAGGTTACTGAAATTTCAGTCATTGAAATCTATCGAACGACTGCATGAAGAGCTGATTCTTGCCGGTGCGGTAAGGATAAGGCTCGGTGTTCAAGAAGCTGCACAATTCACCCCGGTTCACCTGATTCACCAGTTCACTAAGCTGGGCGCCCTGCCGCTAACAAAGAGCCGCGGGTTTCCAGCCCCGTATCTGGCCCCATCTCTCAGGGTCCCCCGGCGACTAGAAACGGGAGTGGCGAGGACCGATTTCACCGCTGAAGGCACAAGCGAATAGGGGAATGGGGGGTCGTAGTTAACCAGTTCTGCAAAGCGGTGTAACAGGTGTAAAATGTGTAACGTCATCAGCAACTAGTTGATTTTAAAGGACAATAATCAGTTACACCTCGACTTTGCCACCGTAATTTGGTGGTGTAACGATAAAACCGGTGTAACCGAGGTGATCGATTCTTGTGACTAACGGGCAGGCCTGAGGCACAGCAGGTGGGCTTTTACTGGCAGCCCTCGTGGACAAGGCGATACCTGCTGGGGGAATCACGGTTCTACGTGAGTGGTGCTGGATGAAACAGCTGACCTTTGCCCGTAGCTCCCCCGCTACCCGCAAGGCGTTATTGCGTGTTGACGGTGTGATCGCCTACCATAAGAGGTGTAAGCCCCATTGTGACGTCCCACACCAAGCTATTAGAGCTGAAATGTCGTGTCACTTGGGGCTTTGTTTTTTCAGCATTCCCACAGTAGCAGCCCCGCCGCTTTCCACTTAGCCTCCGGGTTAGGCCCTTCCTTCGCATACATGCTTGCCACTTCGTTGTAGAACCGTCCGCGTCCAATCTGCTTTCTTGCATGCACTGGCACTATCAGCGGATAGCCTCGATGGGTCTCAAATGTCATCAAAACGATGCTTCCGCCACCTTGCACGGCTTGATTGGCTGAGCGATAGATTGCTCGGGGCGCATTCAGTATCTGCGGGAGCCGTTCGATCACACCGCGCGGGATACCATGGTCAAAGTGCATTTTCCCCACGGTTTTGCCCTTTACGACGAGGTCCAGCCCGCTATAGATTTCTCCTCCAGATGCGATAATGGATTCTGGCGTTCCGCCAAGCTCCAAAAGCAGTTCGTTACGAGGCCGGCCTACTGCCTCCGCTTGCAGAACGACCCCCACCAAGGTCTTAAAATTTCGATCGCTGTCCACTAGCGGCACCCCTTCACTTGTCGTCATATTGGAAGCTTAAGGCGAGCCAGAGGCGCTATAGAAGGGCGTGAGTCGTTTGACTGGGGCGCTCTGATGCACCCCACTGGTGAGCAAGGGAAGCTCCCAGTGGAGCGCGCTGCTGAACACCGAATAACATTCAGCCGAGAAGACTCATCGTCGAACAACACGAGAACATATACTTGATAACGTGGGAGGTGCTGCTGCACCCCAGGGGCAGTCAGGAAACGATTGTTTCCCACCTCTGCCTCTCATAGCCTTAGGCCATCCAGATCCTTTGAGGCGTCTATGACTACACCACCTCCTCCCCCAGCAAACGCAAGCCATTCATCCGCTGTGTCTGAAGCTTCAAATACTCCGGCAGTTGTGGTGCCTACAAAGCGCTCGATTGAAGCCAAATGGGGGGCCCCAATCACGAAGGCAGGATGGACCGGCATTCCCAACATCTTGATCCGACGGCAAAGAACGTTGGGAATAGATGCCCTGGATCTGAACATCCTTTTGCATCTGCTGAGCTACTGGTGGGAGGACGAAAATCACCCGCACCCTTCGAAAGAAACCTTGGCACAAGCCATGGCTGTCTCAGCTTCAACGATCCAACGTCGTATCCGCGCTATGGAAGCGGGAGGGCTGTTGAGGCGCATCGAACGCCGGCGAGAAAAGGATCGCAGTGAAACCAATCTCTACGATCTGACACTCTTGCGGGACCTGCTCGAACCACATGCGGTTCAGGAGCTAGAAGAACGAAATGCTGGCCATGAGCGCCGCCGAAAACGCATGACCTCGGTCACGAAGGTAGAGCCTTAAACTCTAGGAGTGATCGTCTATGCATGCGATTGCGCAGCCGTATTAGCATCGTTGTTAGCGATCGTCCATTTGCAAGTAATCACGGCATGGTCTGCGGAATGTGGAAACGCATGAAATTTGAGTTTCTACACTACGTGAACAGAAGGTCATATCCGGTCGACCTGTCACATTCAGGACTGCGAATATGCTCAATTGCGCTTAAGAACGCTCCACTCACTGCTGGACCATGATTGACGGCAAATACTGCGCTCGCATTAGCCTTAAATTGCCCAGCGAAAAACAGGCGCTGACTAACGCAAACTCATCGAGAAGGCAGCTTCCAAAGGGATAGGCTACGCTTCGCTAAACTACAGCTTCGAGCTGGATGCCAGCACCAGCAAGCCCGCCAAAGTGCGGGCTAAGCCCGTAGTAAAGGCGCGTTTCCTGGCGCCTCAATACGAGGAATGGTGGAATGTCATTTGAAAATGTCGAAGAAGTCGTTGAGGAGCGTGATCCCGTCTCCGTTAATAAGCGCCTAGCCGAAGGCTGGAGTCTTCTAGCTATTGTCCCTGGATTCGATGCAACAAATAGCCAAGCCTTCACCTGCTATGTGTTAGGCAAAGTTATCAGCGATACCGAGAAGACTATGCGCATGATAAAAGAACGTTGTGAGACGCGCGAGGATAACGAGTTCTTATAGGAAACTAAAACCCAGCTGTGCGCTGGGCTAAATTTTCGAGCTTGCAATTTTCGACTCAAGCATGAGTAAGGACAAAACATGGCAAATTATCTGGGTTGGGAAACAGCTACTTCATTGCTACTCAGTTACGAAAGCATGGCACTTGCCCATCGATCGACTTTACGCAGGGCTAGTGCCGATGGTGTTGAGCCGCATGCTTATTACAGTTACATGCATGCTTTCGGCCTTCTCATCCTCAATGCTTCCTTTGTGGAGGGGACTGTCCGAACCATTCTCACAGAGAAGGTGAAGGCTGATTTGGACGAAGCTGTAGAAAGGGGAAAGCGCGCAGGCCGCACTGAACATGATTCGCCCACCCGACTTCTGCAAAAATTTCTAATTGAACTGGAGAGTTCCGGGGGATGGGACAATCTCGTTAAATCAGCTGGTATCTCGTACTTCGGAAGCGCGCTTGACTCCGATGTCGACAAGGACGTAAAGGAAGGAATTAACGTGTTATTTACTTTGAGAAACGTACTTGCTCATGGTACGGCCTTGATCCAGCCGACAGTAAAAATGACCGAAGACATGAAAGACGTTTATCCCTATTCATGGCAGTCCAAGCTACATGGAGTCGGGATGTACCTTGAACGCCATTTCAAGCGAGGTGGAATGTTCGAGAACCTGGCAGACCCTGATCTACCCGAGCACTTTATCAATATCACAAAAAAATATTTCGAGCAGCTGACACCGAAGTTCACCCCTATCCCTGAACGGGCTCAAAAAACCGTAGATATGATTCGCGATTATAGCTTCGGTTTCGTTAATAATACTAGATAGTTTTGCTGCAAATTTTCACATGCACCCTCAGCCCCTTGTTTAAAAACCTGGGCGAAGTCAGCAGATAGCGGGCGCTGTTTCGCGCCAAAATCAGAAACTCGGAGCCCACTGATATGACTGACGCCGAAGTAAGCGCCCACAATACCTATTTAGAATTCTACCTCTGCATCACTCGCTGTTATTCAAGCTTCAGAATGATGGGAGGGTTGCCAAGCAAGCGACAGGATCAACTTAGATGCACGGCTTCACTCTATATAGCCAAAGGCTCAATATCGCATCGGTTACTGACGATCAGATCGCCAATTTGGGACACTTGCTAGGCTATGAATATAGTGCCGGCCTGGGCCGAATCGTAACATCGCTAATCTACTCGACCCGATTCGCCGGACCATCAGTAAAAACCATATGACCATGCATACTTTGCTATTGGCTCGGGAACAACACTCAACTGAAGGCTCATAGGCTTTCGAAGAATTGAATCGCATAAAACCCTTCAATATCTGACGACAACCAAAATGACCAAGACTAGAGATAATCATTACGTAGCACAATGGTATCAAGAAGGTTTTATGGATGCGCGTGACAAACAACTCTGTTATCTCACGAAGCGAAACATACTCTTGAAAAACGGAGAGCAAAACACAATACATTCAAAAAAATGGCACACAACCGCTCAAAAGCTTTATGAAAAAGATTTATATTCGACTTTTTTTGGAACAGAAATTAACGATGACATAGAAAGAAAACTATTCGGCCCAATTGATGACAACGGCTCAAAATCTGTTAAAGCGTTCCTAACTGACGACCACGGAGAGTGGCATAAACACTTCCAGGATTTCTTCATCTATCTCGATGCACAAAAGCTACGAACACCAAAAGGATTGGCCTGGATCAGAAGCAAATATCCAGAGTTGAGCCAGATTCAGCTAATGATGGAAATGCAATCATTACGATCTATACACTGCACACTTTGGGCCGAGGGCGTTAGGGAGCTTGTATCCGCCGAAGACTCAGATACTAAATTTCTAATATCTGACCACCCTGTAACCATCTACAACTATGCGTGCCCTCCTAACTCAGAACTATGCAAATATCCAAACGACCCTGATATTGCACTAAAGGGATCACAAACAATATTCCCGCTAAGCAAAAATCGTTGCTTGATCTTAACAAACCTTGAGTACGCCAAAGACCCCGACAATGTCAACCCGCTTTCGCAGCGAACTAATGCGAAACGGGTACGCTATAGCATGGTAAATACGATTGATTTTATAAACTGCCGCAAGCTTACATCAGAAGAAGTGACTAAAATAAACTACATCATTAAAAGCAGATCACACTCTTGCGTTGCCGCTGGTAGAGAGGAATGGCTTTACCCTGAAAGCCACGCTGCTTTTGACTGGGCAGAGTTAAAGCACGTACTGCTACCACCCCCCAATCAAACTCTTGGATTCGGTGGAGAAATATACGCCCAATTTGACAATGGTTCCGTTCATTATCAGGATGCATTCGGCCGTGCAGATCCGCCGAACAAATTCTTACGTAAGAGCACTGACGAATCTCAAATAGGCCGCAATGATTACTGCGGCTGTGGCAGCGGAAAGAAATATAAAATCTGCTGCCGCAACATCCCTGCCGATATGCGAACAAGCTGGGATTCAGCAAGCATTCGAGAGCGAAACCTTGCTCTCTGCAACTGTATCCGGAGCGTACTCGGCCTAGACAATGGCAAAACCTGGACTGACGTCAGGCGCGAATTAGCAGACAATCAAGTTTCAGAAATTTATGGCTTTTATTCAGCCTTGTGGCCACGTGACACCGACATATACTCACTGCTACCCAAGCCAGACGGAAAGTTAAGAGCATTATACACTGGAATTATAGACCCTCGAACAATTAGCCTACGCGCCCTGCCTATGGCATCCTTATTTGACGACTACCTGATAGAATCACCAATACAGAACCCAAACAATGTCAAGCCAGAGTTCAGCCCTGTAAAGTCACCTTCCAAGTTCAAATACCAAGCTTTGAAAGACTTTTTATTCATGCTAGAAATAGAACCATTTATTGGACTTAACCTTGTAAACCTGATTCCCAGCTTGATGGAATTCGATGCTGACTTAATGGAGGCCGCCATGGGAATTGCTGCCGCGCGATCTCCAACAAGAAATATATGCAAACTAGATAGGAAGCGCTGTTTTGAATTGGCAACCGAGGACCTACTGAATACAATAGCAATGATGCCGCAAACCGTGAAAGTAAAAGCACTGACTCAACAATTTGGGCTAACCGAAGAAGATGCAAAACGAGCGCTTTCTGATTTAGAAAGCCAGACAGAATCCTCGCCACTCATGATGCTACAACGTTTCGAGTCCGGCCAGGAGGGTCAGTTCCTCCAATTCAAAATGGCTCCAAATTACGAACTTTCGTTATTAACAGCACAAGCTACCGGCTCAGTACTAATAACTGACAGTGGTTCGAGATGGCAAGAGTTATTAAAAGCGCAGCACACGAATCAGGGAATCGTTAACTATCCGTGGCATAGTGCCCTTCAGCAAATACATTCGACCCCACTTGACTACCAACTCCTCGAAAACCTTCAAAAGTCACAAGGACCATTCGCCACACTTAGGCAACTAATGAGAACGACCGACAGCATGATTTTGTCGAACGATCGAAATGCAGAAAAAATCAAGTCTATTTCCGACCAAACAACAGCTTTTTTGGATCAAATAAAAGACACAACCAACCATAACAATCATTGCGCACTGAATATATTAAGCCCTGAAGGCGGGCTCTATGACACTAACGTCCAAAGACTCCTAGCGAGATCCAATTGCCCACGGTACGACAATCAAGTGAGGTCTATCTATGGCATTGGCATACCAGACCAAACTTAGCTTCGCATTCAACTTTTTTACCATACATAGTTGATCTTTAGGGGGAAAGCATTAGTCACTCGCAGCAGAGACCTCTCGTCAGTCTTTTGACACCAAGCGCATCACGAAATGAAGTACACATGATGCGCTTTGGTTTAATCACGCAGCTTTGTTCACCTCATCTAAATCCGGAAGTTTAATATCAATAATCTGCTCAGCAGAATATTTATAGCTCATCGTTATCAAATCTCCTTCCCCCCAGTGCGTGAAGCTTTCGAGTTGGCTACTCACGTGGAACCGATGAAATGCCATTCCTTCACGCCCCATGTAACGCTTCGCCGCATACAGCTTGGATCCCAGATTTAGAAGTTCTTTTACCGACTCATCCCACTGTTCTTCCAAACGCTCAAGGGCCACTACAACCGCTGAGCGTTCTGCCTTTAGGCTCTGTCTGAAATTCGGAGAAACCCAACTCCCGTGCCACGAGCGCTGAGATTTTGTAAGGTTTCAGCCATCTATGGAAAGGAATCCTGTGATGGCTAAGCGCTACGAACTTTCGGATGAAGCATGGGATGTGGTTGCGGATCTCTTCACCCCAACCCACACCAGAGGCAGACCGCGAGCAAGTGATCGCCTGATGCTCGATGGCGTGCTGTGGTTGTTGCGCTCAGGCGCTGCCTGGCGTGACATGCCCGAGTGTTTTGGGCATTGGCGGACGGTGTATCACCGATTCCGAGTTTGGCGAAATCGGGGAACATTTGATCAGATGCTCAAGCGGTTACATCTCAAACTCAATGATCAAGGGCTCATTGACCTACAGACCTGGATGATCGATTCGACCGCTGTTCGTGCTACCCGCGCTTCATCAGGTGCAGGTAAAAAAGGGGCCCTGATGAACCCGCCGATCACGCTCTAGGCCGTAGCCGCGGAGGTCTCACCACCAAGATTCATATGCTCTGCGACGCCAACGGCGTACCACTGCGCTTTCTCCTTTCTGGCGGTCAAGCCAGCGATATTAGCTACGCGCAGCCATTGCTGGACGATGTCTGCATCCCGACGAGCAAACGTGGGCGACCTCGCAAGCGCTGCCGCTGGCTTTTGGCCGACAAGGGCTACGACGCTGATGCGCTGCGACGTTTTTGTGACCGGTATCGCATGCAACCGGTTATTCCGTTGCGTTCAATGAAGCGTAAACCCAAGCCTGGACTATCCCGACTGTTTGATCGTCCCAAGTACCGCCAGCGTAATGTGATCGAGCGCATGTTCGGTTGGCTGAAAGAGAACCGCCGAGTCGTGACTCGTTTCGACAAGCTCGCAAAAAGCTATAGTGCGATGGTGTCGCTGGCTTGTGTCATGCGGTGTCTACGACACCTTTTTTCAGACAGAGCCTAAGGTATCCCGCTTTTCTGCCGCTTTCAGCGGGACGAGCAGATCCCGTGTTTTCAGCTCCGCGACCGGAAGATTACCGAGGGTGGGCAACAGGTGTGATTCGATCCGTCGCCATACGGTGGCAGCATGACCAGGTGTCCACTTACGAGCGCAGGCCGCGTGCCATTCCTGTGCAAGCAAACGGAATGTATTCGCCCGGGCGTTAGCCGCTTCCTGTTTGTCCAAGCGCGCCTGCTCGATGGGGTCTTTCCCTGCAGCAAGGAGTTCAAGCGCCTGAGCGCGTCGCTCCCTAGCCGCTTTCAAGCCGAGCGCCGGATAGTTGCCAAACGTTGCTAAACCATCTCGGCCATCAGGTTTGGTGTACTTCATACGCCAGGTCTTGACCCCTGACGGCTTCACCAGCAGGTAGAGGCCTTTGCCATCGAACAGCTTGTAATCCTTCTCCCGAGGCTTGGCCGCATCACATTTGGGGTCGGTGAGAGGCACCACAGTGCGCGCCATAGGGATACGTTTCCTTGTCGAACCGAGATATCCCTAGCCATATCCCTAAATCGCGTAGATGCCCAGAGACAAAACGAGACAGACAGAAACAACAAAGCCCGCACAAGGCGGGCTTTGGGGGTGTTTCGTAGACAGTCATAGACTTCTGGAAACTGATTTTCTGGTGCCGGAGACAGGAATCGAACCTGCGACCTTCGCGTTACGAGTGCGCTGCTCTACCGACTGAGCTACACCGGCGTGAGCGCAACGCTACCACTGCCGTGGCGGTTACGCAAACGCTTGTTTCGCCTCGCTTATTCCCCCTCCCCCGGCGCCTGGGTCAGGAGGCCTTGCACCCGGTCGGGGCGAGGTCTGCTTCGACGTTGGTGGTGCACGTCCAGCCGGTGGCGGAGCGGGTGAGCGTGAGGGTTTTGCCGAGCACGTTGGCGGGGGCGTCGGCGAGGGTGCAGGTGATGCTGGCCGTGCCATCGGCGGCGGTGCCGCGGGCGGTGATGGCGCAGTGGGCGGTGCTGGGCTGGCCACCGAGGGCGGCGACGTCGGTGACGTCCTTGCCTTCGTTCAAGCGCAGTTCCATTGCGGTCTTGAGTGCGGAGATTTCCGCAAGGCCGGCGCCGGCTTTGGCGCGGGCTTGCTGGTTGGTGTACATGGGTATGGCGATGGTCGCCACGATGCCGATGATCGCCACGACAATCATCAGCTCGATCAGGGTGATGCCCCGTTGCCCTTTCATGAACGCTTTTCCTTGTTGATACGGCTATGCCTGGGTTGCAGTCTCGGCCCCCGGGCAGACAGGCGCGCAGTAGAGCCGAACCGACACCTTTTGTCACCCCTGCCCGTCGGGTGACCGGGCTCGCTGGACTACTCTAGTGATCAATAGGGAAACCCGCCCGGTCAGGGACGCGACAAGCTGTTACGGGGCTTGTCGGTCGGCAGTTAAGGACGTTTGCATGAGCCATTCGACACGCATGTACGCCTGGGAAGGCACCACCATCAACGGCAACAAGATCAATGGCCGCACCGAGGGGCGCAGCCAGGCGTTCGTGCGGGCCGAGTTGCTGCGCCAGGGCATCCGCGCTGCCCGCGTGCGGCCGGCGAGCCGGGTGCAGTGGCGCTGGCCCGCTGGGCGCGGCAAGGCGGATGCGGCGGGCTTCAGCCGGCAACTGGCGACCTTGCTCAGGGCCGGGGTGCCGCTGTTGCAGGCATTCGAGGTGATGGGGCGCAGCGGTGGGGATGAACACCTGGGGCGGCTGCTGATGCAATTGCAACAGGATGTGGGCGCAGGGCTGGGCCTGGCCGATGCGCTGCAGCGTCACCCGAGGTGGTTCGACCGGTTGTATTGCAACCTGGTGCGGGTGGGTGAGCAGTCCGGCACGCTGGATCGGCAGCTCGAGCAGCTCGCCAACCTGCTGGAGCGGCGCCGGGCGGTGCAGCGGCGGGTGCGCAAGGCGATGCTGTATCCGCTGCTGCTGTTGCTGACGGGCCTGGGCGTCTCGACGTTGTTGTTGCTGGAGGTCGTGCCGCGGTTCCAGGGGTTGTTCGCCAGTTTCGATTCGGCGCTGCCCCCGTTCACGCAATGGGTGATCGACTTATCCACAGCGCTGGGGCGGCATGCGCCGTGGTTGCTGGGCGCGCTTGTGATGTTGGGTGTGTCGTTGCGCCAGCTGTATCAGCGCCATGCCCCTGCCCGCCTGTGGATATCTCGCCAGGTGTTGCGCTTGCCTGTGCTCGGCACGTTGCTGGCCGAAGCGGCGTTGGCGCGATTTTCCCGCAGCCTGGGCACGGCCTATGGGGCTGGGGTGCCGCTGCTCGATGCGCTGGGCACGGTGGCGGCGGTGAGCGGTGAGCCGGTGCATGAACAGGCGATTGGGCGGCTGCGCCAGGCCATGGGCAACGGCCAGGGGCTGCATCAGGCGATGGAGGCGGATGGGTTGTTTCCGCCGATGCTGGTGCAGTTGGCGGCGATCGGTGAGTCCAGTGGCACGCTGGACCAGATGCTGAACAAGGCCGCGGCCCATTATGAGGAACAGGTCAACCAGGCACTCGACCAGTTGACCGGCCTGTTGGAGCCGACCATCGTGCTGGTCCTTGGGGTGGTGGTGGGTGGCCTGGTGGTCGCCATGTATCTGCCGATCTTCCAGCTGGGTAACTTGGTCTGACATGAATCTTTGGATTGTTTTCGCCAATCAGCCGGTGCTGTTTCTGACCTTCGTCGGGCTGCTGGGGCTGTTGCTCGGCAGCTTCATCAATGTGCTGGCGTATCGCTTGCCGATCATGCTCGAGCGTCAGTGGCAGCGCGAGGCGCAGGAGGTGCTGGGCCTGCCGGTGGTGACGCATGAGCGCTTCGACCTGTGCCTGCCGGCCTCGCGCTGCTCCCATTGCGGCCATCGCATTCGCGCCTGGGAGAACATCCCGGTACTGAGCTATCTGTGGCTGCGCGGGCGCTGCTCGGCGTGCAAGGTTGCCATTGGTGTGCGTTATCCGTTGGTGGAGCTGGGCTGCGCAGTGCTTTCGATAGTGGTGGCCTGGCAGCTTGGGCCGTCGCTGCAAGCGTTGTTCGCGCTGTTGTTGACCTGGTGCCTGCTGGGCCTGAGCTTGATCGATGCAGATCATCAACTGCTGCCCGACGTGCTGGTGATGCCCATGCTCTGGCTGGGCCTGTTGTGCAATGCCTTTGGCCTGTTCACGCCCTTGCCCGATGCGCTCTGGGGCGCGGCCATCGGCTATCTGAGCCTTTGGGGGGTGTATTGGCTATTCAAGCTGCTCACTGGCAAGGAAGGGCTGGGCTATGGCGACTTCAAATTGCTGGCCTTGATCGGCGCCTGGGGCGGTTGGCAGGTATTGCCGTTGACGCTGGTAATGTCATCGGTGGTGGGGGCGGTGATTGGCCTGTGCCTGTTGCGCTTGCGCCGAGCATCGATGGGGTCGGCCATGCCGTTTGGGCCGTATCTGGCCATTGCGGGCTGGATCGCAGTGCTCTGGGGTGATGAAATGTACGTCTCCTACCTGCAACTGTTTGGACACTGATGACCACTGCGGCATTTACCCCCTGGATTCTCGGGCTCACCGGCGGCATCGGCAGCGGCAAAAGCGCTGCGGCCGAGCGATTCGTCGAGCTGGGTGTACATCTGGTCGATGCCGACCAGGCGGCGCGTTGGGTCGTGGAGCCTGGCCGGCCGGCGCTGGCGAGCATCGTCGAGCGCTTCGGTGCGGGCGTATTGCAGGAAGACGGCCAGCTCGACCGCGCAGCCCTGCGCAAGCTGATCTTCGCTGACCCCGCCCAACGCCAATGGCTGGAGGCGCTGCTGCATCCGCTGATCGGCCAGGAAATCTTCAGCTACCTGGCCAAGGCGGAATCGCCTTATGCGATCTACGTGTCGCCGCTGCTGGTGGAGTCCGGCCAGATCGCGAAGACTCAGCGAGTGCTGGTGATCGATGCGCCACAGGAGCTGCAGATCCAACGCACCCTGGCCCGCGACAACACCAGCCCGGAACAGGTGCAGGCGATTCTCAAGGCCCAGGCCGCCCGCGAGGAGCGGTTGCGCCATGCCGATGACGTGGTGGTCAACGACCGGGACCTGGGCTGGTTGCATGAGCAGATCGATCGTCTGCATCACTTTTACCTGACTTTACGAGGAGGCCAGCCATGAGCCAGCCATTGACCGTTGACTGCCCGACTTGCGGGGCCCCTGTGGAATGGAGCGAGAAAAGCCCGTTTCGGCCGTTTTGTTCTGATCGTTGCAAGCTGATCGACTTGGGCGCGTGGGCGGCTGAGGAGCATAAGATTCCGGCTTCGGAAGAGTCGGAGGATGAGTTGTATTCCGGGGATTTGGAGCCGAGACATTGATCGGTGGCGTTTTGGGGCGCATTGCGCCCCTTTGCGGCTCTAACTCTCTTTGACACCAAAGACTCTAAAAATCTGCATAACACCATGCTGCATGGTTCCATGCGGAAACATAACCATGAAGCGCATTGGGCTACGAGTTTTATCAACACAGAATTTAAAGCAGTCTCTACACAGGGTCATCAAATGCGAAAGTTCATAAATTTCTGCCCAGCGCCTAAGCGAGCACAGCCTGTTCACTTCGGCCAGAAGTAACTCGAAGCTAGTATCAGTCCAAGCATAAAGTAAATTGAATAGAGAAGCGCGATTAGCCTTCGCTTTATCGTTATCGGAAAGATCCTGATATCCTCGGCATCAACCAACCCTCTTTTTATATAAGATTTAGAAGAGGCAAGCATCATACAAATGGAGACCAGACGTATCATCTTCCCCGGCATTCCTGCCTCAGTATAAGCCTGCCTAGCGGAAATCACCTCCAAGCTTCTCGGCATCAACGACTCGATGTAGCTCAAGTATCGCCAAGATACATAAACCAACAAAAGAATCGTCGTAACCATATACGACAAAATGAGCAAGCCTATTAATCCTGCAGTTGTCATCAACGATACCCTTCGTATAACGAAGTTCCTGCCAACGCCCCAAACTCCTCACCATAACTACCAAATACCGAGCCGCCTACTGCTCCACCTACAACGGTACAAACCAACCTTCCAACCGGCGATACCCCAAAAGTGACGCACATAAGTTGAGCACGGCTACCGCCGACAGCGCCACCTCCTATGCTCGCGAAAAGTCCACCTACCAACGCTCCGCCTTCCACAAATTTTGCTTCCTTGCATTCTTCCTCACGCCCCAAAGCGCAGGCTTTATGAATGGACAACGCCGTAGAACCCACCTCAATTGTCATTGCAATGTAAGCCCCCTTCTTGAGCAGTTTCGACGCCCGCACCACACCCGCGACCTTTTCGGCATACCCCGGTATTTCACCGGTGTGCAAAAAGCTCTTCGTGGAGATACCCAAGCGGCTTTTTATCGATCCGTCTCCCCGCAGCCCCGAGCCAAAGGAGGCGAAGAA